>CALMUY010000105.1 GCA_937873005.1 uncultured Aeromicrobium sp.
CGAGTGGTGCCATCTGGCCAATTCGGCTGCTGCTGCGACGCGTCCGAGCGCCCAACGCGACCTGGTGCGTATCGGCATCGCGAGTTATGGCATCAACCCCGACCCGAACGTGCAAATCGACGGACTCGTGCCAGCCTTGACGGCACGCGCTGCTCTCGCTCGAGTCAAGTCGATTCAGCCGGGCGATTCTGTCTCGTACGGTTGGCGTTGGACTGCTACGGAACCAACCCGGTTGGGGCTCGTGCCAGTGGGGTATGGGGACGGCGTCCCTCGTGCTGCCTCAAACCGTGCCGAAGTGCGGATCGCGGGAACGCGCGCGCCCATCCGGGGCACGATCTGTATGGACCAGTTCATGATCGACTTGGGTGATGTGCCAGCCAAAGCCGGCGACTGGGTGACTCTTTTTGGGTCGGGTGAATCGGGCGAGCCAACGGCTGAAGATTGGGCGAAAACGCTCGACACGATTGGTTATGAGATCGTCACCCGATTGTCAGGACGTTGGACACGAGTAATACGGGGTGAACGATGAGGAATACGGTAAACCGTTTGGCCGCAACGGCAGGTGCTTTCGTCGTCACTGGTGTCGCCGCGAACGTACTCAAGAACACCATCAACGATCGGCGGCGTGCGCAACGAAACGACATTGAGCCGTTCGGTTCGGTGCGAGGATTCGGCGCTGACGTGGTTGCTCATGACGGTGTCGCAATTAACGTAGAGGTCGACCCGGGCCCGATTCCGACCGTCATTTTTGTGCACGGCTGGATGTGCGATTCAGACGTTTGGCACTTTCAACGGCTGGCAATGCGAGGACAAGCGCGACTCGTATTTATGGATTTGCGTGAACATGGGCGCTCGGGTAAGCCGCTTCCAGACCGGTGCACGATCGACGATCTAGCTGATGATCTCGATCGCGTGATCAAAGAGTTGGCGCCGCAAGGTCCGGTCGTGTTGGTCGGCCATTCGATGGGCGGCATGACCATCCAACGGTTGGCGAGTAAGTCGCCAACGCTGTTTGGCGACCCCGTGGTGGGCGTCGTGTTGATATCTACGAGTTACGGCGGACTCGGCAATTCGAGTCCAGCCTTGAAAGCGATGTCGCCCGTGCTGCGTGGATTATCGCCATTGCTTGACTGGGGGCGTGAGTTCAATAGTTATTCGGTGATCAAGCGTTGGGGGCTCGGCCCGAACGCGAGTCCGACTGCGGTCAGTTTGTCGAACGACCTCATCATGCGGGCACCATCGAGGGTCATCGCCGATTTTTATCCGCTCATCGCCAACCTCGACCTTGGCGACAAACTCAACGCTTTGACGCGTGTCCAGGTGACGATCGTGTGCGGTACTCGAGACTTGATGACGCCACTGTCGCACAGTAAGCGGATTGCGAAGAAGTTGCCACACGCGAACCTTATTCCGATTCGCGGCGCAGGCCACATGGTCATGTTCGAAGAGCCCGACCAAGTAACAGAAGCCATTCGTTCCGCAATTGAGGATTTCTCGTGAGCACGTCAGCCCTTGATGTGATCGAGGCAGATCCGGCACGCGCGTCTGAGGTAGTTGACGTCATCCATCGCGCCTTTGCGGCGCGCCCCGTGCTCGATCCGCCGTCGACTGCGGCGCTCGAGACGGTTGAATCTGTTGCCCAAACGCTGGCCACTGCAGGCGGACTCCTGGCATTGCGTCGTGGTCGAGTTGTGGGCGCGATGCTCTTCGATGAATCGCGGCCGGGCCTACTTGGCTGGCGGCGCGTATCTGTCGACCCGGTGGGGCGAGATCGAGGTGTTGCGACAGCAATGGTTGGCGTTGCTGAAGACATCGCTGAAGACCGCAGAAAAGACGGCGTGTGGTTGCACGTTCGTGAAGAACTTCCCGAAAACTTCCGGTTCTGGTCGCGCCTCAAGTACGTTCCTGCGAGCCAAAACGGGTCGACGATCGAGATGGCTAAGACGTTGTGGCTGGCCCGCGAAGTGCCCGATGTTGACGCGATGCATGAATGTGCGAGGCGAGTCGCAGCCTTGGTGAAGGCGGGCGATGTGCTCGTGTTGACGGGAGATTTGGGTGCGGGGAAAACGAACTTCACGCAAGGGCTTGGTGCCGCGCTAGGCGTGCGCGGACCAATCACATCGCCGACGTTTGTACTGTCTCGCGAGCACCCGAATCTTGGTGACGGTCCCGCGCTCGTCCACGTTGATGCCTACCGTTTGGGAGGGGCAGCTGAACTCGACGACATCGATCTCGACGCGACGGTGGCCTCCTCTGTGACGGTTGTCGAATGGGGCGAAGGGTTGGCTGAACAATTGACAGATTCGTGGCTGTCGCTTCATATTGAGGTGCGCAATGGTCGCGAGTCTGATCCGCAAGGCGTGTATTGCGGGCGAGAATCCGACGAGATGCGGGTCGTGTCGATCCGTCCACATGGGCCGCGATGGATAGGCGTCCCATTGCGTTCGTCGATCTTGGCGTAGATCGCCTGCTGAACGTTACTTTGCTTAGCGAACCCTAACCAAAGTAAACTCCTAGTGTGCTCCTCCTCGCCATTGATACCGCAACCGTGACGGTTAGCGTCGCGCTACACGACGGGGCCGAGGTCCGTGCTGAGCTGCGGACCGACGAGAGCATGTCGCACGGTGAACTGTTGACGCCGACGATCGCACGCGTTTTGGCGGATGCTGGTGTTAGCCCCGACGAACTCACCGACGTCGTGGTAGGGGTTGGCCCCGGCCCCTACACGGGACTTCGGGTAGGCGTGGTGACGGCGCTCACCTTGGGTTACACCTTGGGTGTTGCTACGCACGGCGTGTGTTCTATCGACCCGCTAGGTTTGCAAGTCGCTGAGGAATGCCGTCCGGATTCTGAGTTTGTTGCCGCGATTGATGCGCGACGCAAAGAGATCTACTGGGCTCGATTCGATGCGTCAGGGCGCCGAATCGGCGAACCGCAGGTAGCGAAACCTAATGTGGTGGCGGCTTTGGGGCTGCCGGTGTTCGGACGCGGCGGTTACCTTCACGCAAGCGATCTCGATTGGCGAGAGGGGCCTCTCGACCCGAGCGCTGGAGTCATGGCGAGTCTGGTCGCAGCAGGGCAAGCAGTTGAGTTGCCGCTCGAACCGTTGTATTTGCGGATTCCAGATGCTGTTCCGCAGTCGGTCGTTTCCGTTGCAGGCAAGGCGTAGCCGCATGATCCGCGCCGCAGAAATCGCCGATGTCGATGCTCTCTTGTTGCTTGAGTCAGAGTGTTTCGCGAACAACCCGTGGTCGCGCGGCTTGTGGGCGGCTGAGTTCACTTCCGGTCGTCATGTTTTTGTTGCTGATACGGGTGAGCGAGTTATTGGTCTGGTTGCGGTGCGAACGTCGGGGGCAGAGTCGGAACTCTTGCGCATTGCAGTGAGACCTCAACATCAGGGACGCGGAATCGCTGCGAGTTTGATGGAAGTTGCTCAAGCGAACGCACGAAGCGTTGGAGCCAGCACGATGTTCCTTGAAGTTGAGCATGACAATGTTGCTGCCTTGGCGCTCTATGGCGACACCGGGTTTAGGACAGTCGCGCGGCGAAACAACTATTACGGAACCGGACGTCACGCCGAGATCATGACATGTGATTTGCAGGAGGCCTCGGCATGACAGAACTGATCGAAGAAATCCGAGAGTGGCCCATCGCGCTCGGGTGGATCACCCTGTATTGCATTGTTTTCCTTCGAGCCGGCGCAACGTACGGTTTGGGTCGGGCAGCAGCGGCAGGTTACTTGCGAAACAAGCAGCCGAAAGAGAACACCTCTAGCGCGGTCGAGTTCCTCAACAAATGGGGTCCGCTCGCGATCACTGCTAGCTTTCTGACCGTCGGCGTGCAGTCGGCGATCAACTTCAGTGCCGGGCTCATCCTCATGCCGGTGCGGCGCTATCTGCTGGGCCTCATCCCCGGCGCCGCCTTGTGGGCCACCGTCTGGCTGACCGCAGGTTTGAGCGCGATCGTCGCTGTCATGGCAGGGCCCCCGTGGCTTATTGCCGGTTTGGTTGTGGTTGTTGCTGCGGTAATTTTCGGTGTGCGGCGTATGCGCAAGCCCCAACCGGTTGACGCCGCAGCGTCTGAACGAACGACGCATGTGCACAGAGGTCGTTGAGTCGCCTAGTCTGAGACCATGCGCGATTACACGTACCCTCCCATCATCGTCACGCTGAAGACGATGTTCAAAGCCGTCGGAATGAAGTTCCAGATCACCGGCGCGCACCACATTCCACGCTCGGGTGGCGCTGTCATCGCTTCAAATCACATTAGTTACGTCGACTTCATTTTCAATGGGTTAGCGGCACAGCCCTCTAAACGGCTCGTGCGCTTCATGGCGAAGAACGACGCATTCAATCACAAGATTTCAGGCCCAATCATGCGGTCGCTGCACCACATCTCAGTGGATCGAGCAGCAGGCGAGAAGTCGCTGCTCGATGCGATCGATTATGTTCGGGCGGGCGAGGTTGTTGGCATTTTCCCGGAAGCAACGATCAGCCGATCGATGGAGATCAAAGAGCTCAAGACCGGCGCCGTTCGTGTCGCAGCCGAAGGCGGAGTTCCGTTGATTCCGATGATTGTTTGGGGCACTCAATTGCTCAAAACGAAAGACCACCCATCAGATTTGTGGGGGCGCGGCAAGACGATCATCTTGAAAGTCGGCGAGCCAATCGACGTGACGGGCGAGGACCCGGTTGCCGAGACAGCGCTCTTGAAAGAGCGCCTGCAAGCGTTATTGGCCGAGGCGATCGCCGAGTATCCGATTGGGCCCGAAGGGCAATGGTGGGCGCCCGCTTCGTTTGGTGGCGCGGCCCCGACACCTGAAGAGGCTAAGCGCCTCGATCAAGAAGAACTCGCCGAACGGGCCGCTCGAAGGGCCGCTCGCGAAGCGGAAAAGAACGCCGAAAACGGCTGACCTTTTTGGCCTAGCGGGACAAGCGATCGAGGAACGCGATCAAGAGCGCTTCGCGCAGCGGAGCAGGCGCAACATCGAGCAAGGCATTGACCGGTGCCATCCGGTCAGGCGCAGACACATCGCCGCCGTCGCCACCGAGCCCGGCTAGCGCTAGGAGACCGTCGA
The DNA here is from genome assembly GCA_937873005.1 of uncultured Aeromicrobium sp. Classification (GTDB taxonomy): domain Bacteria; phylum Actinomycetota; class Actinomycetes; order Propionibacteriales; family Nocardioidaceae; genus Aeromicrobium. Next base: position 5,078 of record CALMUY010000105.1, read on the forward strand.
ACGCTTCGTCGTCGAGCGTGGCCGGGTCGATTGCCTGGGCCGCTGCAGCCAGTTCGGGAGAAACATCGATCGGTCCACGTGCGACTGCTTCAGCGACTGCCTCGGTAATCGCCGTGAGGAACTCGTCAATGTGATTGGCCGTGGCGGCACATACGGTCAAATGGATTGACGGTTTGAACGGGCCGAACGACATTTGTGGCTGCACATACCAACCCCGGTCCAGCATCAGGTCGCTGATCGTGAACACATCACAGGCGTCGTCTGTCTCAATGGCGACGAGTGACGACTCGGGGGTGGCCGCCAACGAGATGTGTTCGATCTCAGCCAAACCAGAAACGAGTTGGTCTACGCCTTCGAAGGTGCGCTGCGTGAGATTACGGTAGCCCTGTACACCGAGGTGCTTGACCACGGCAAACGCTGCCGCCAAGGGCCCGCCGGATTTGGTGGATTGAGTCGTGGCATTGAGCATCGTGTATCCGGGCCAGTCGGCACTCGCGAAAAACTGGGGCTTGCGCAATTGTGGAGTGCGATGCAGCAGCATTGACACGCCCTTGGGTGTGTAGGCGTACTTGTGTAGATCGGCTGAAATGCTCGTTACACCCTCCACCGCGAAGTCCCAGGGTTCCTCGGCGCGGTCAGCGAACGGCAACACCCAGCCGCCAATACATGCATCCACATGGAAGCGCACGCCGGCTGATTGGGCGAGTGGGGCAAGTTTCGCGATTGGATCGATGACTCCGTGTGCGTACGAGGGAGTGGAAGCAGCCATCAGCACCACGCGGTCGCGGTTCTCGCGTAGTGCGACCCCCATCGCAGCCACGTCCGCTTTGCGGGTGACCGGATCGACCTCGACCATGATGCGTTCAACACCGAAATAGTGCGCGGCCTTGTGGAACGCGGCGTGAATAGAGGTGGGCAGAATCATCGCAGGGCGATCGATCTCGGGGTGTGCATCGCGGGCGCTTTGGACCGCCAACAAGATGGACTCGGTGCCGCCGGAAGTCACAGTCCCAACGGTAGATGCAGGCGCATGGAAGAGCGGCTTGGCGAAGCCGACGAGGAATTTCTCCATTGCCAACAAGCTGGGAAATGCGGTGGGGTCGAGACCATTCGCCGATGAGAACATGGTGAGCGCGGTCGTGCCAAGTGCATCGACCTCGGCCAAACCAGAGTCGTAAACATAGGCAAGCGTGCGGCCGCCATGTGTCGGTAAGTCGCCCGCGCGCAGCGCCTCAAGTTCGGTGATGATCGATTCAGTCATGCTGTGCTCCAGACAGTTGGGCATCAAGTCGATAACGGGCCAATACGACCAAACTTGCGATGACGAGCACGGCAGGAACGACCGAGAATCCAAGGGCGATCGCTGACTTTGCTGCGTCGCCTTGGACTACGAATTCTGCGGCAGTTGAGGATTGGTAGCCGCCGGTTGCCAAAATGATGGCGAACAGACCGGGGCCCATCGCGAACCCCGCGGTTTCGCCCGCGGTCCAGATGCCGGTGAACACGCCGATGCGGTTCTCTCCTGTTGTCTCGGCGTCGTGCGCGGCCACATCGGGAAGCATCGCCATGGGGAACGACTGAGTCCCTGCGTAACCGATGCCGACAATCGCAGCAGCCAGGTAGACGATCGGTGATGGGCCAACGAACAACACCGCCATGAGCAGCATGCCTGCGATCAGAAACCCAGACGACATCATGTAACCGGTGCGCTTACTGCGTGTGCGAGCAAAACGCTCCCACAGTGGGGTCACGAGAATTGCCGGCCCGACGAACGCAACGAACAAAAATGTCGCTGCGCCGGGATCGTTGAGCAAATCCTTGGCCACATATGCAACACCGGCCAGAATCGCGCTAATGGCCAATGCCTGGATGATGAAGGTTCCCAAGAGCATACGGAAATCTCGCGACTGGCCAACCGCTCGTAACTGATCGGCGAAGCTTCCACCTGCAGTGTCGTTCTGCAGGTCGGGTGCGCCTGCTGTGCCGAAATAGGCGCCGAGGGTTCCCACGACGAGCAGCGAGGCAACGAAGATGCCCATGAGTCGATATCCGGCAACACTGGCTTCACCCCCAAACGCGTTGACAATCATGGGGGAAAGTCCACCTGAAACCAGGATCGCCACCGCAAGCAGCGACCCCCGCCAAGTCATCAGTTTGGTTCGCTCTTCATACGAGTCAGTCATTTCGGCGGGCATCGAAACGTAAGGAACTTGGAAGAACGCGTAGGCGCTCGCACACGCAATAAAGACAAGTACCACCCAACCGGCGCCAATGACTTGGGATCCAGTTGGTCCGGCGAACATCATTGCGAACAACACGGCGAGGGACAGGCCTGACCACAGGAGGAAAGGACGTCGTCGACCGCGGGCAGATTCATGGCGGTCGCTGATGCGGCCGGCAATCGGGTTCAAGATGACGTCCCAAAACTTTGGAATGAACACGATGACGCCCGCGATGGCAGCGCCGATGCCGATGGTGTCGGTGAGATACGGCAATAGCAACAGCCCAGGCACGGTGGCAAACGAACCAGTGGCCATGCTGCCCATGCCGTATCCGATATGAATCCGTCGGGGAAGTTGCTCAGACATACCGAAACTATGTCAGGAATCGCGAGCAAAGTGGTCTACATCACATGATGTCGCACGGCGCGATCCGGTGCGAGAGTCGCTGGTGGAGGTCAGTGTCAAGTCCAGAACAACGCGTGCGAGGGCGGGCTGAGACAATAGTCAACGTGACTGAACCACTCGTCTTGGGAATCGAATCGTCGTGCGACGAAACGGGTGTGGCCGTGGTGCGCGGCACCGAACTTCTTGGGCACAGCGTGGCATCGAGCGTCGAAGAGCATGTCCGTTTCGGTGGTGTGGTTCCCGAAGTCGCAAGTCGCGCACATCTTGAAGCAATAGTCCCGACACTTGATCGAGCCTTGTCTGAGGCGCGCGTCTCGCTGGCCGATATTGATGCGATTGCTGTGACGAGCGGGCCGGGGTTAACTGGTGCGCTGCTCGTGGGGGTTGCCGCCGCGAAAGCGCTCGCCTTCGCTCACAGCAAACCGCTCTATGGAGTCAACCATCTGGCTGCTCACGTCGCAGTGGATCAACTTGAACATGGGCGTTTTTCCGAACCCATGATTGCCCTGCTGGTCAGCGGTGGGCACACTGAAATCTTGAAAGTCACCGACATCGTGACCGACATCGAATTGCTGGGCGGGACGATCGACGATGCGGCCGGTGAAGCTTTCGACAAAGTGGCGCGCCTGCTCGGACTGCCGTACCCAGGCGGCCCGCACATTGATCGACTTGCTCGCGAAGGCAATCCGAAAGCAATCGACTTCCCCCGTGCGCTCACACATGCCAAAGACATTGAGAAGTACCGCTGGGACTTCTCCTTCTCAGGTCTGAAGAGTGCTGTCGCGCGACACGTTCAGCGCGAACTGGCGGCCGGTCGGGAACTCAACGTACCCGACATTGCGGCGTCCTTCCAAGATGCCGTGTGTGACGTGTTGAGCCGAAAAGCCGTTGAAGCGTGCCGTCATTTCGAGATTCCGCGTCTCGTGGTGGGCGGCGGTGTTGCCGCCAACGGCAGGCTGCGCGAATTTCTTGAGGAGCGCACCGCGGCAGCGGGTATCGAAATGCGGGTCCCGCCGCTTCGGTTGTGTACCGATAACGGAGCCATGGTTGCCGCATTGGGCGCTGAAGTTGTCCGGCGTGGACTTACCCCGAGCGACCTAGAGTTAGCAGTTGATTCGGGTTTGCCCGTGTCACACGTAGTCGCTCAGCGATAGACCCCGCACAGCTAAACCGGGCACGGCTCAACCGAGTCGCCTACGACAAGTCGCGCGGCGGTGCTTGTGAAGCGGCCGTGGCGTTCGTGACGTAGGTGTTGATCGCTTGATCAAGCACGTGTTGAGGAGAAACGCCACGTTCGGCTGCGACTTCGTTGATAAGGCGCTGGGTGTACGGGCTGAGTTTGGCTTTCTCTGAATTCGGTGCACCCATAAACAAGCGAATCGCGATGAGAGTGACAGTGCCAAATGCATCGATGATTGCGATCACGCCGAGGGTGCGAATGAACCATTCAACCTCAGATGGTTCACTCAAGATCAAGATGATGATCATGACTGCCAACCCACTTGCAGCGAGGACGGTCAGTCGGAAGAGCCAGGTGACGAGAGGCTTGTCGTTCTTGACCATCGAGATGAGCAAACAGATTTGTGCGATCGTTGCCGACACGGTAAGCAAGCAGCCAAAAGACTTATAGAGGGTCTCTTCGATGGATGAGCCCCACTCATAGGTTTCGAACCAAATGAGGACAAGCGCGATTGCTAGCGATGCGAGACCTGTGATGAACCCGATAATGCCCAGTTGGGTACCGATCTTGTTTCGTGGTGCGAGATAACAGAGGATCGCTACCGACATGACGCCGATCGAAAACGTCGTTCCGAGAACACGTGCTTGCAGTTCACCGAATTCGCCCATGAGTAGTGCGGCAATGCCCATTGCGGCGGCGATGCCGAACGAGAGAATTGTGAGTCGTAGTGCGAACTTCTGGAGTGTGCTCATGAAGTAGAGACTTTCACGCAAACGCTGCGGTTTCAAGCCTTGACGTCAGATGGCGTGCCGAGAAAAATGCAAAACGTCACCGGGTCGAGCGTGGGCGAGGAGATCGGTGTCCGAATCAACAATCACTCCGATAACTGGGTACCCGCCAGTCACAGGATGATCGGGCCCCAAAATGATGGGCAGCCCGCTGTTCGTCACTTGAATGCTTCCACGGACGACACCTTCGCTGGCGAGTTCATCGTGCCGTGATCGTTCGAGTTTCGGCCCGTCGAGCCGGATCCCGACGCGGCTTGATAGTGGGTTGATCTGCCAGGAAGACGTGAACAAACGCGCGATTGAGTCGAAACTGAACCAGTCGTCCCGAGGGCCAAGCGAAACACGTAACGTCATGGCGCCAGATGGAAGCGTGGGATTGATCACGCCGGACCACCGAGCGGCCGTTGATAGTCCAACCGGAACCGAACTGCCGGCAGTCAACGGCTGCGGCCCGAGTTCGGCGAGCGTATCGCGGGAACGACTGCCGAGGACTGGTTCTGGCTCAAAGCCTCCGGCCACGCCCACGAGGTAGCGCAGGCCCACAACGGGGGCCTCAAGCCGAAGCACACTGCCCACACTCAACTCAATGACGCGTCCAACAGGGACCGGCACTCCATCGACACTGGCTGGGCCGCTCGCACCGGTGATGGCGATTGCGTGAGGTCTCGATGCGCAGAGCGTGAGTGTTGATCCTGCGTGCTCTATCACAGCGGCGTCCTCCCGATTGCCCAAAAGTGTGTTGGCATGGTGAAACGCACGTCGATCAAAGACCCCACTAGGCCCGACGCCCCACGAACTAAACCCGGGGCGACCAAGATCCTGAATGAGCGTGGATCCTCGAGACTCGAGAATGCGGATGCTCATCAGATCGCCAAAAACGTGACCGAGTCACCGGGCGCGAATCGTGCGGGGATGGTGCGATCGATGTCCCAAAGCCAGTCTGAGGTGTGTCCGATGATGAGCCAACCGCCGGCAGATTCGCGCGGGTAGATGCCGCTGTATGTACTAGCGAGGGCGACCGATCCGGCCGGCACGCGTGGTCGAGGTACGTCGAGACGAGGCACCTCGAGACGAGGATCGCCGTCCACCAGATAGGCAAATCCGGGCGCGAAACCGGCGAAACCCACGCGCACGGTCGTCGTCGTGTGTGCAGCGATGACCTCGTCGGAACTGAGGCCAACGAGGCCAGCGACACGTTCAAGATCAGGACCGTCGTACCTGACACTGATGACGTGGTGTTGTGTATCGGGGCGAGCGGGACTGGAATGTTCGCCAGGATAAAACGTCGCGATCATCGCCAAGGTTTGCGAACGTGAGGCGCGTACCAACACCGTCCGTGCGCCTAAGGTGATTTCGACACGGCCCTGAAGTGTGGCAGCGAGGGCGCTTGCTTCGAATCCGTTCGCGCATTCGATCAGGGAGGTCGTATCGCCGCTCGGGAGGACTCTCATGGCACCTCAATCATGGCATGAGCCACGCTTGGGCCTGAACCAGATAGCCGTGAGCTTCAAGGGTGGAGCGAACGCGTGTGATGAGTTCAAGCGCATCTGGACTGTCGCTATGAACACACAGAGAGTCAATGCGCGTCGCGAGTTGCAGAGCTTGGGTTGCTGCCGCATCAGGCGAATCGAGCAGCGCTCCGGGCTGGTCGCGAGCGATCAGCAAGCCATCAGGTGTGTAGCCGCGGTCAACGAACCCTTCGGTGATCGTGCCGAGGCCGCGATCTGCCGCGAGTGCGAGCGTCAGCGCATTTGGCATGCCCATGATGGCCAAGCCAGGGTTGTGCTCGAAGACCGCGCCGAGCAGACCTTCGGCTTGAATCGGATCGTGATGCACGCGGTGATAGAGGGCACCGTGCGGTTTGACGTAGGTAACGGCCCCGCCAACACTCTTCGCTATGTGGCCGAGCGTGTCGAGTTGTTCGGCGATTTCGTCATGCAGTTCTGTCGTACTTATGTCGTGCGGCCGGCGCCCAAATCCGGCCCGATCTCGATAGCCGACTTGAGCGCCAATGCGCACGCCACTCTCGACGGCCAAGCGGCACGTTTCGGTGATGAGTTCGGTCGTACCTGCGTAGGCGCCCGTGCACACGTTGACGCTTGAAGCAAGCCGGAGCAGGTCTTGGTCTGTTCCGTGCAGCCAGCCGTCGATGGACTCGCCCATGTCGACGTTGAGGTCGAGGATTCGAGTCATGACAGAAAGGTACCGCTTGTCGTGTCGATGGTGTTAGGAAATCGTGTGCCGCTGGTGGCCAAGAGGTTCAACGAGGAAAGCGGCACCTACGTTATTGAGTCGTGTCATGACTAGGGTGGCGGTCGCCGAACCGCTGAGTTTGAGTTGGCCAATCAGGCGCTCGGGCACAATATCGACTCCACGTTTCTTGACCGTGAGCGTGCCAATATTGCGGCGAGTGAGTTCGACTTTGAGTGACTTGGTGTGGAACGGTACTTCGTCGATGACTCGGAACCACGCGCCCAGAAAGCCCTCATCGCCGCCAGGTTCGCGATCAGTGGTGACCCAAGCGATCTTCGGGTCGAGCAAGTGCCCATCGATGCTGTCTGCGAACTCGGCGACGAGACCGGCGCGGATGACGGCGTCGTCTGGTTCGACGAGAAATGTGAGCGGTGGGCCGACAGTGGCTGCTGCGCCGCTTGCAGTGAGTGCGACTCCTGAAGGCAGAACGGTGGCTCGACGTGTAACGCTGCTACCGAATCCGGCTCCCCACAGGCTCGCTTCCACGAGTGACCCGCCATCGCTGACCCATTCGGCTTCAACACCTGCGGGTATATCGGTGTGGGCGACACCGGGCATTACCTTCGCAACGGCTCGCCCGGCGAGCAGTCCACTCACAAAATCCCAAGGCGGCTGTAAACCATCAAGGCTAAACACTCGTCCGCGCCCGTCGCGGCGAGCAGGATCCACAAAAGCAACCTCGTTGGGCGCGATCTTGGTGGTGAGCGCATCACCTAATTCCACGGTCCCGGCTAGGCCGAGTGCTTTGAGGTTTGCTCGGGCGAGGTGTACGCGTACGGGATCGAGATCGACCCCGCGAACGGTCAAGCCTGCTTGAGCGCAGGCAATGAGGTCGCCCCCGATTCCGCATCCCAGATCGACGATCGATGACACGCCCAGATCGACGAGGCGATGGGCGCGGTGTTGCGCCACCGACATGCGGGTAGATTGCTCGAGCGCATCGGGTGTGAACCACATGCGTTCTGCGGCATCGCCGAACTTAGATCGGGCCTTGAGACGCAAGGCGTGTTGCGTCATTGCAGCAGCAACCAATTCAGGTGGGTACGTGTTCCGTAGTTCAGTACCAAGGGCTAGGCCGTTCGCAACGGACCAGCGAGTCGCAACGACTTTCACGAGGTCAAGGCTCTCGTCGCTTGAGAGCAGAGTGAAGGTGGCGAGGTCCATGGGCTTAATACGTGGCGGTACGTAGGCGAAAGGTCATGCTGTTTCGATGTAGGCGTAAGCGACGAGGGGGTTTTTCGCATCGCGGCTATCGAACATAATCACACCCACAGCTTTGTCTGGGTTGGTGTTGCCGAATCCCGAGGAATCGCTAAATTGTGGCTTGTAGATGACGAAGCCGATATCGGAAGGGCCCAGCCCCAGCATGTCGGTTATTGCATTTCGTTCGTTATTGATGCTGGCGGTGGTGGCCGATTCCCCGCGCGCCTCGATCAACTTTTGTGCGGCTTTGTTGATGTCAGTTGTCGTGAAGGTAATCGTGTCTAGTCCGGTCGCGGTCCATTCCGCGACTTCGGATTCATTTGCAGCATCTGTTAGTTCTTCGCCTGAAAAGAAGTATTGACGGAATTCCTCTAGCGCTTCTGCGGAAACGCCTTCGCCATCGAAAAACTCCTCGAGCATTCTCTCGGTGGAGAGCGCTTCAAAGGTGCTGAGGTCCCCATCGGTGACGGCCGTGACCCAGTCGCTAGCCACCGCCTCCATGCGGTCTTCTTCGCTCTGGAAAACTCCGGAATAGAAGAGCCCCGTGATGAGCGCGGTCATGAGGATCACGGCAGCGGTGCCGATTGCGAGGGTGGCGAGGCGTTTGCTCTTGGCCGGAGTTTTGGCCTGATGCGCACCGCTGCCTTGTCCGTCGTTTTGTACATCGGGGGTAGAGGTCATGGCGCCGCCTTCTCGGGGTGAACTATGTGACTAAGCCTAGGTCAGGCTCCAGACTGGCACTTTGCTTCGGTGGATTTGTTAGCACTCGCTTGGGTTGAGTGCCAACGCAGTGCTAATCTGGACGTTGGCACTCTCAATAGGCGAGTGCCAATACCCAAAGTTCGTAGAACCATCGCCGAAAGGGGAGGTCGACAAGTGTCGGTCACCATTAAGCCGCTCGAAGATCGTGTCGTAATCAAGGCTCTCGAAGCAGAACAAACCACTGCCTCGGGCCTCGTTATCCCTGACACTGCCAAGGAAAAGCCACAAGAGGGCGAAGTAGTTGCTGTAGGCCCAGGCCGTTTCAACGATGAAGGCGATCAGCGCATCCCGCTTGACGTCAACGTTGGCGACAAGGTCATCTTCAGCAAGTACGGCGGAACGGAAGTCAAGTACGGCGGACAGGAATTCCTGATCCTCTCGGCTCGTGACATCCTCGCTGTTATTGCTTGATTCTGATATCCCCGGTTTCGTGTGAAGCCGGGGATCAGAGTCTCACCGTGCGCACGTCATAGTGCGCGCACGAACCCATTTTTCATCCATCACAGACCAGGAACGGTTCATGCCAAAGATTCTGGAATTTGACGAGGACGCACGCCGCGCACTTGAACGCGGTGTCGACAAACTCGCCGACACAGTCAAAGTAACCCTCGGCCCTAAGGGCCGTTACGTCGTTCTCGACAAAAAGTGGGGCGCCCCGACGATCACCAACGATGGTGTTTCCGTTGCCCGCGAAATCGAACTCGACGATCCATTCGAAAACCTCGGCGCACAGCTCGCCAAGGAAGTCGCAACCAAGACCAACGATGTCGCCGGTGACGGCACGACTACCGCAACCGTATTGGCTCAGGCCATGGTTCATGAAGGTTTGCGTGCGGTTGCTGCCGGAGCCAACCCGATCTCGCTCAAGCGCGGTATCGAAGCCGCTGTTGAAGCAGTGACTGCTGAGTTGCACGCTCGCGCTCGCGAAGTTGAGAGCGTTGCTGACATGACATCGGTTGCCACGGTCTCCTCGCGCGACGCGCACATCGGTGACCTCATCGCCGACGCGTTCGACAAAGTCGGTAAAGACGGCGTCATCACGGTTGAAGAATCCAACACCATGGGCACGGACCTCGAGTTCACCGAGGGTATGCAGTTCGACAAGGGCTACCTCTCGCCCTACATGGTGACGGACCCTGAGCGCATGGAAGCGGTTCTTGACAATCCGTACATCCTCGTAAATCAGGGCAAGATTTCGGTTCTGGCCGAACTGCTCCCACTGTTGGAGAAGGTCGTACAGGCTGGCAAGCCGCTCTTCATCATCGCTGAAGACATCGAAGGTGAAGCACTTTCAACCATCGTCGTGAACAAGATCCGCGGCACCTTCACCTCGGTTGCAGTGAAGGCACCTGCTTTCGGTGATCGTCGTAAGGCCATGCTTCAAGACATCGCGACACTTACCGGTGCCACGGTTGTGACCCCCGACGTCGGTCTCAAGCTTGATCAAGTTGGTCTTGAAGTACTCGGTACCGCTCGTCGTGTTGTTGTCACTAAAGACGACACCACGATCATCGATGGTGCTGGCGATGCTGCTGAAGTTGAAGGCCGCGTCAACCAGATCAAGGCCGAGCTCGACCTCACCGATTCGGATTGGGATCGCGAAAAGCTGCAAGAGCGTCTGGCGAAACTCGCCGGAGGCGTGTGCGTCATTCGTGTGGGTGCGGCTACTGAAGTCGAACTCAAGGAAAAGAAGCACCGCATCGAAGATGCTGTCTCGGCTACTCGTGCGGCGATCGAAGAGGGCATTGTGCCCGGCGGCGGTTCTGCCCTCGTGCACGCCGTCTCGGTGCTCGACGGCGATCTGAACCTCACCGGCGACGAAGCGGTCGGCGTTCGGATTGTACGCAAGGGTGCTGACGCTCCGCTTGAGTGGATCGCTCGTAACGGTGGCATTTCGGGTGAAGTCGTGGTGACCAAGGTTCGTGAATCGGGCCAGGGTTACAACGCGGCCACGGATGAATACGGCGACTTGCTCGCGCAGGGAATCCTTGACCCGGTCAAGGTAACTCGCTCGGCGCTGTCGAACGCTGCGTCGATTGCCGCGATGCTGCTCACGACCGAGACGCTCGTCGTGGAGAAGCCTGTTGAGGAAGATGTACACGCAGGTCACTCGCACTGACATTGAGCACTAAATAAAGGGAGCCTCCAGGAAACTGGGGGCTCCCTTTATTTTGGGCTGCTGCGGTTGAGGCTTCTCGCGTGAATTCGTGCCTCAGAAAGTCCGTGAGAAGTCATGTGACGACGCTCACAATAATGCTACACTCGCAATGTCACATAGGTGAGGGAGCGTTAAATGAGTGTCCTGCAGCAGTATCGGTCCGATGCGGGCCAGTTCCGCACGAGCGTCGACTCCGATCGCGAATTCGCGCGACTCATCGAGTCGGCCGAAGAGCTGTCCTACGATCCCGACAAAGAGATCGACTGGGACGCCCCACTTGATGACACCAAATACGGATTGAATCCTCAATGGTCAACCTTGTATGGAACTCATTTGTGGGATCGGATGGTCGAATCGCAACGAATCGCATTGACGCGCCACGAAGTCGGATCCATCATGAGCACCGGCATCTGGTTCGAAACCATGCTCCAGCACATGATCTTGAGAGCGCAATATTCCGCCGACTACGGTGACTTCGCCTTCCGGTTTTCACTCATCGAAATCGCCGATGAGTGCCGCCATTCACTCATGTTCTCCAAGGCGTGTTCCAAGATGGGCGTGCCGCACTATCGGCCGTGGCGTGCCTTCCATGAACTTGGCCGAGCCTTCAAAACGCTGTCTAGCACAGAGATGTCATTCGGCGCGATTCTCGTCGCAGAAGAAATCCTCGACATCATGCAGCGCGACTGGATGCGTGGCGATGACGTGCTCGAGGAAGTGCGCACCACGAGCAAAATCCACGTGCTTGAAGAAGCCCGACACATGAAATATGCGCGACTCGAAATCATCGAACGGATGAAGTCGATCGGTGCCGCCCGTCGTAACACCTCGGCCACCGTCATCGCGGTGGTGGCGAGCGTCATCGTCGAATCGCTCGTCAACCACGAGGTTTACACGAATGTTGGCCTCGACAAGACCGAAGCAGTTAAGGCAAAACGTGCCAACACACACCATCAAGACCTCATGCGGATGAGTTGCGTTCATCTGATGGATTTCCTGTCCGAAGCCGGTTTGCTGAACCGTCCTGCGATGAGCCTGTATCGCGCATCGCACATGCTGTAGGCACTCATGACTTACGTCATCACACGAGGCTGTTGTACAGACGCCTCTTGCGTCACTGTGTGCCCAGTTGATTGCATCCACCCGCGTCCGGGCGAAGTTGATTACGGCACCACGGAAATCTTGTATGTCGACGCTGATGTGTGTATTGATTGCGGAGCGTGCGCTGATGCGTGCCCCGTCAAGGCGATCAAACCGGCCGACATGCTCAAATCGGACGAACTCGTTTTTCTCGACATTAACGCTGACTTTTATCGAGACCGGCCACCCGTTGAGCCAAACCACGAACACACGTGGGACCGCATGGGCCCGACCCGGACGGGAAAGCCTTTGCAGGTGGCGATCGTCGGGACTGGACCTTCCGCCTCCTACACAACGCGGACGCTCTTGCTCTCGACAGATACGCGCGTCACAATCCTCGACCGAGCTGTCATGGCCGGAGGGTTTGTCCGGTCAGCAGTCGCGCCAGACCACGGCGGAACAAAGAAGTTCATTGGTACTTTCGACTGGTTGCATCGCCATCCGCGCGCAGCCATGTATATGAATGTCGCGGTTGGCAAAGACATCTCTCACGAAGAGTTGCTGAAGTTTCACGACGCCGTGATTTACGGCGTCGGCGCAGACCAAGAGCGTCCGCTAGGCGTGCCGGGGGCCGACCTTCCGGGCGTGTATTCGGCGCACGATGTCGTGCGTTGGTATAACGCCGACGAATTTGTGCGACCGAACGACATCACGGTGAAGTCTGGCCGAGTTGTCATCATCGGTAACGGCAACGTCGCGCTAGATATTGCTCGGATTCTCTTGACCGATCCTGCCAAACTACGCAGCACAGAAATCTCGCACGATGCCCTAGCCGAAATTGCTCGGGCCGACGTCAATGAAGTGATCATTCTTGGCCGCAGAGGGCCTGCAGATGCTTCGTTCACGCGGCCGGAGTTGCTCACAATGGGTGCTGGAATTGACGTCGAAATCCACAAAGACCCACAAACACTCGAAGATCTGAACGCGGCAGCGCCAGGCAGCAAGGCGGCCGTGCTTACCAACTTGCCCACCTTTACCGGCAATCTCGCGGGCGAACCGGCCCCCGGAAAGCGAGCAGTGTTCTTGTTCGGGTCGAGCCTTAGGGCAGTCAACGGCTCAAACGGAGTTGAAACGGTGGCGATACGAATGACAGAAGCCGACATCGACATCCCGGCAGGCACGGTGGTTGTGTCGATCGGGCATCGTGGCAGCCCGATTGCGGGTCTGCCATTCGACGACCAAACCGGGACGGTCCCCAACGAACAAGGCCGAGTCGTCGATCCGGTGACTGGCGAGCCCGTTCGCGGCGCCTACGTTGTCGGGTGGATCAAACGAGGCGCACAGGGTGGAATAGGTATTAATCGAGGCGATTCTCAAGAAACGATCTTGACCTTGCTGAATGACCTGAACGATCCGGCGGTGCGCAGCACGGTGGGGAGTGTGCGTGCCTTTGGTAGGTTCCTTCGCCGACGAGTACCGCATCACGTGACCAGGCGAGTCATGCGGCGAATCGATGTGGCCGAACGAATGGCCGGTGAACCGGAGGGGCGTCCGCGTCAGAAGCAGGCCAGTAGCACCAACAGGTGAGCCGGGTCACCATGGCGGACCCGCTCTTGGAATACCGCGTTACAGACGTAGACTTTCGTCATGGATTCGCAGGGAATTGCAGACAAGTTCGCCAATCTCGGACTCACCTACGACGACGTACTCCTCTTGCCCGGAGAAACGGACGTCATTCCTAGCGAAGTTGATACCACTTCGCGGCTTACTCGAGAGATTTCTCTGCGCATTCCTTTGTTGTCGAGCGCCATGGACACGGTGACCGAATCGCGTATGGCCATCGCCATGGCACGCGAAGGCGGCATCGGCATCCTGCACCGAAATTTGTCGTCAGAAGATCAGGCGTACCAAGTTGATCTGGTAAAGCGCACGCAGACCGGCATGATCCCGAACCCCGTCACGATCGGTATTGAAGCGACCCTCGAACAACTCGACGAAATCTGCGGTGAATACCGCGTCTCGGGCTTGCCTGTCGTCGATGCCTACAACAAACTCCTCGGCATCATCACCAACCGTGACCTTCGTTTCACGCCGGTCGCTGAATGGCGCGACACCAAAGTCGGCGACGTGATGACGCCCATGCCACTCATCACCGGCCCCGAAGGCATCAGTCGTGAGGAAGCTTCGGCACTATTGCGCAAGCACAAGCGCGAACGCCTCCCAATCGTTGATGCCGAAGGTCGCCTCACCGGCTTGATCACGGTCAAAGACTTCGTGAAATCCGAGCAGTATCCGCTCGCAAGTCAAGATGCCGAAGGTCGCTTGTTGGTTGGTGCGGCCGTTGGTTTCTTCGGTGACGCATTCGAGCGGGCCGGTGGGCTGATGGAGGCGGGCGTTGACGTGCTCGTCGTCGACACAGCCCACGGCCACGCGACTGCGCTGCTGGAGATGGTGCGCAAACTCAAGGCCGATCGCGCCTTCGACGGTGTGCAGATCATTGGCGGAAACGTTGCCACACGGGCGGGCGCGCAAGCGCTCGTCGATGCGGGCGTCGACGCAGTCAAGGTGGGAGTCGGCCCAGGGTCGATTTGCACCACGCGCGTTGTCGCGGGTGTGGGCGTGCCGCAAATTACTGCCGTTTATGAAGCCTCCCTTGCGGCCAAGCGAGCGGGCGTCCCCGTAATCGCCGACGGCGGTCTGCAGTACTCCGGCGATATCGCCAAGGCGCTCGTTGCCGGTGCTGACACGGTCATGGTTGGCTCGCTTTTGGCTGGCTGTGAGGAAAGCCCCGGCGAACTCATCTTCGTCTCCGGCAAGCAGTACAAGGCTTACCGCGGTATGGGTTCTGTGGGCGCGATGGCATCGCGTGGCAAGAAGTCGTACTCGAAAGACCGCTATTTCCAGGCAGACGTCGCGAGCGACGACAAGATTGTGCCTGAAGGCATCGAAGGTCGCGTTGCTTACCGTGGCCCCTTGTCTACCGTTGCGCATCAACTCGTGGGTGGTTTACACCAGTCGATGTTCTACGTTGGTTCGCGCACCATTCCCGAATTGCAAGAAAAGGGGAAGTTCGTGCGCATCACGGCGGCCGGTCTCAAAGAAAGCCATCCGCACGACATTCAGATGACGGTTGAAGCTCCGAACTACACCATTTTGTGACAGTTTTCGACTTGCCGTAACGCGACTGGTTCGGACCTGACTAACCTTAGGTACGTGAGCATTGACATTGGCATGGCCAAACGCGGCCGACAGGGTTACCACTTCGACGACATCGCTATCGTTCCCAGCCGTCGCACGCGCGACCCCGAGGAAGTCTCGACGGCGTGGCAAATCGATGCCTACCGTTTCGAGTTGCCACTGATCGCTGCCCCAATGGACTCGGTGATGAGCCCAGAAACCGCCATTGCTTTGGGTCGATTCGGCGGTCTCGGTGTGCTTGATCTCGAGGGACTCTGGACCCGCTACGACGACCCGCAGCCACTGCTCGATGAAATCGCCCGCCTCGAAGGGGCACAAGCCACTCGCAGGCTCCAAGAGATCTACGCCGAGCCGATCAAGGCTGAACTCATCACCGAGCGTTTGCGCCAAGTGCGCGACGCAGGTGTGACCGTTGCTGGGGCGCTGTCCCCGCAACGCACGAAACAATTCGCTGACACGGTTGTCGCAGCCGGTGTCGACTTGTTCGTCATTCGCGGCACGACCGTTTCGGCCGAACATGTTTCGGGCCAGACTGAGCCGCTCAACCTCAAAGAGTTCATCTACGAACTCGATGTGCCAGTGATCGTGGGCGGATGCGCGACCCACCAGGCCGCCCTGCACCTCATGCGTACCGGCGCAGCGGGCGTTCTCGTCGGGTTCGGCGGGGGAGCGACCCACACGACGCGTTCTGTGTTGGGTGTCGCTGTACCGATGGCTTCGGCTGTTTCTGATGTTGCGGCCGCACGTCGCGACTATCTTGACGAGTCCGGTGGCCGTTATGTGCACGTGATCGCCGATGGCTCGATCGGCCGCAGCGGTGACATTGCGAAGGCAATCGCATGTGGTGCTGACGCGGTCATGATCGGTTCGCCGTTTGCACGGGCCACCGAATCTCCGGGCAAGGGCTTCCACTGGGGTGCCGAAGCGTGGCACTCGGTCTTGCCGCGTGGTGAACGAGTCGACGTTGGTACCGTCGGCTCGCTTGAACAAGTTTTGTTCGGCCCTTCGTCGGTTCCGGATGGCACGATGAATCTTGTTGGCGCGCTGCGTCGTTCGATGGCGACGACCGGATACTCGGAACTGAAAGAGTTCCAACGCGTCGAGGTTGTTCTCGGCTAGGAACTGAGGCTGGCCCGCTCGGTTGAATCCGTGCGCAGTGTGTTGCGCGGCCTGTGCAAGCGATCTATCTAACACTTTCGATGTCAGATGGGCTCGATGGCAGTTAGAATCGACCCATGCCACGCGTGAAGCAAGTCACACAGTTTGACCATGACGTCATCATCATCGGTTCGGGGTTCGGCGGAAGCGTTTCAGCTTTGCGGCTCACCGAGAAGGGATACCGAGTAGCAGTTCTCGAAGCGGGGCGTCGTTTCCTCGACCACGAGTTCGCGAAAAACTCCTGGCACTTGCGTGACTATTTGTGGGCACCGAAACTCAAATGCTTCGGCATTCAACGCATCGATCTCCTGCACGATTCCCTCATTCTCTCCGGAGCCGGAGTCGGTGGTGGCTCGCTCGTCTACGCGAACACCCTGTACGAACCGCTAGACCCCTTTTATGAGGATCCCGCCTGGGGGCATATCGCCGACTGGAAGAGCGAACTCGCACCCTATTACGACCAAGCCAAGCGCATGCTCGGTGTTTCGATCTACGACATCGAGACCCCAGCCGACAGAGTCCTTCGCGAGACCGCCGAGCGGATGGGCGTGGGGGGCACTTTCCACTACGCCCCCGTCGGCGTCACCTTCGGTAACGCGGGCGAACCGGTGGTCGACCCGTACTTCGGTGGTGTTGGGCCGACGCGAAACGCCTGCACCAACTGTGGCGAATGTAGGCCCGGTTGCCGCCATAACGCCAAGAACACACTCGTCAAGAACTACCTGTATCTTGCTGAAAACGCCGGCGCAGAGGTGCACGCCATGACAACAGTCACTCGTGTCCGTCCGTTGGCGTCGGGCGGCTACGAAGTGACGACCCGCCCCACTAGCAAGCGCCGTGGGCGCACCACCAAACGCACGGCCGAGCAGGTCATCTTTTCGGCCAGCGCACTCGGTACTCAAAAACTCCTCCACGCGATGCGCGACGAAGGTTTCCTGCCGCGTCTCTCGCCGCGCCTCGGGGAACTCACTCGCACCAACTCCGAAGCCCTGATGGGGTCGGTTGCGATGGGACTCGACACTGATTATTCCGAAGGCGTCGCAATTACCTCGTCGATTCATCCGAACGAGTACACGCACATCGAACCTGTCCGATACGGCAAGGGCTCCAACGCGATGATGCTCGTCCAAGCGGCACTTGCGCCAGCCGACACCGGAAAGCCACGACTCTGGGTGTGGTTCCTCAACACGCTCAAACTCGCGCCGAAACTCTTCAAGGTGTACGACGCGCGCCATTGGTCGGAGCGAACCGTGATCGCATTGGTGATGCAAGCGCACAACAACTCGATCACGACCTACACCAAGAAAACCCGATTCGGAAAGCGCAAGTTGACCTCGAAGCAGGGGTACGGCGCGCCGAACCCGGACTACATTCCCGAAGCGCACGAGGCGACTAAACACATGGCCGACATCATGGGCGGTATCGCCGGCGGCACGATCGGCGAACCATTCGGGGTGCCGATGACAGCCCACTTTATGGGTGGCTGCGCGATCGGAGCCACGAGCGAGGAAGGCGTCATCGACGCGTATCAGCGGGTGTTCGAATACCCGGGCCTGCACGTCATGGACGGTTCATCAATCAGCGCGAATCTGGGCGTGAATCCCTCGCTCACCATCACGGCGCAAACCGAACGCGCCGTGGCGATGTGGCCGAACAAGGGCGACGCAGACCCGCGCCCAGAACTGGGCACGCAGTATCAGCGAGTTGATCCGGTGGCGCCGCGCTCGCCGGTCGTTCCCGACGACGCCCCAGCGGCATACCGTTTGCCGATCATTGAGCGATAGACGCAGAGCGCTCGTCAGAGAATTCGGAATACGCCGCCCGGCGTGAGTGCCACATTGACCGGTCGGTCATGTTGCTCGTACGGGACTTCAGGAACCAGTTCATCTTCGAACACGATGGCGCAGGTAATCCCCACAAAGTCGACGAGCGCACGGTCGTAGTAGCCAGCACCTCGGCCGAGTCGCCGTCCCGAATGGTCAACGGCCAAAGCCGGGATGAACGCGATCGAACACGAGTCGAGAGCATCGGGGCCAAGCGGTTCGCCCGTGGGTTGAGCGATACCGAGAATCCCTTGCTTGACGTTACCGTCGTAGATCGCCCAGTCCATTGTTCGATTAGCGTTAGAGATCGGCACGATGACTTCGATTCCGCGCTCGTTCAGCAGTTCGAGTAGTGCCTTTGTGCCGGGTTCGGCAGGCAGGGAAAGGTAGCAAGCAACCCGTTTGGCAGAACCCAAAGCACGCCAGGAAGCAGCATGGTGGGCGATCGAATAGTCCGCATCTCGCAACTCTGTAGCGGTTCGCGCCCGCCGTTGTGTGAGGAATGTTGCCCTTTGTTTTTGCTTCAACTGCTTCACGGCGTCGCTCATAGGGTTAGCCTAGTCCGAATGGAAGGTCTACAGATCGCGAAAGCGCGGATGTCTCGCGCGGGCGTACCTCAGCAAGCAATCGACGTATTCGAGAACTTTTATCACCAGCTCGAACACGGCGCTACTGGACTGATCCCAGAATCGGACATCCTTCCGCTCGACAATGTTGACCGGGTGGCCGATCTGAGCTTCGATCGTGCCACGATGCAAGATGCCGCACGCCGCACGGTCGTCATCAAGCTCAACGGTGGGCTCGGTACGTCCATGGGGATGGAATGCGCCAAGTCGCTTCTCGAAGTTGCCGAGGGCGAAACCTTCCTTGACATCATCGTGGAGCAAATGCGCCATTTGCGCGCCGACTTGGGCGTCAACACGCCGCTCATGTTCATGAACAGTTTCCGCACTCAAGACGACACGCTTGCTGCCCTCGCGAAGTATGAGGACTTGCCGATCGAAGGCATTCCCCTGGACTTCATGCAGAACCAAGAGCCGAAGCTGCTAGTTGAGACTCTTTCACCAGTGGACTGGCCAGCCGACCCAACGCTCGAATGGTGCCCGCCAGGCCACGCCGACATCTACACGGCGCTCAACTGTTCGGGGACGCTCGACACGTTGCTCGCTGCGGGTATTCATTTCGCGTCGTTCTCTAACGCCGACAACCTCGGCGCGTATCCCAACCCGGAAATGATGGCGTGGTTCGCTGCCTCGGGCGCTCCATACGCGGCGGAAGTGTGTCGGCGTACGAAAGCGGACGTGAAAGGCGGATACATCGTGGTCCGCAAAGACACTGGTCGGCTCGTGTTGCGTGAAACGGCGCAAATTCCTGCTGAGGACCGTGACATTGCTGATGATCTCAACGTGCACCGGTATTTCCACACCAACAATCTGTGGATCGATCTGCGGGCACTGCGCGCCAAACTCGACGAAACCGGTGGAGTTCTCGATCTGCCGCTGATCCGCAATGAAAAGACTGTCGACCCGACAGACCGCACCTCGCCTAAGGTCATTCAGATCGAGTCAGCAATGGGTTCAGCGGTCGGCATTTTTGATGGTGCGACGGCAATCGAAGTTCCCCGGGCCCGTTTCTTGCCAGTCAAGACCACCAATGATCTCTTGCTGATGCGCTCGGACGTGTACGAGATCGGCGTGGACCATCGCGTCCGCCAAATCGCCGATACGGTGCCGCTCGTCTACCTTGACCGTGACTTCTTTACCAACGTGGCCGATTTCGATGCGCGCATCGAAGGTCGTGTTTCCTTACGCAACGCCGAGTCGTTCGCCGCTATCGGCGATTGGACTATCGGAAACGGTGTTGAGGCGCGTGGAGCGGTCGTGATCGAAACGAAAACTCCCGCGGTTATTGAACCGGGAACGGTGCTGGAGGGCAAAAAAGAGCCCGATTCTGCTGCCGTGAAATAGGAAAATCCTCGGTGACGCGGACCACATGCAACTCTCAGGTACCGTCGGCAACTAGGCTGGCTGCATGTCGGCTGGTGAAATGCCGGCACGCCCTCGTCCGCACAGCATCGCGGAAGGCCGTGCCACTATCGAGGATCATCTAGAAGCAGTTCTGCGCGGAGTGGGGCCGCTCGCTGCCTATGATCAGCCCATCGTCGAGTCGTTGGGACTCACTCTCCACGAGAACATTCTCGCTGAAGAAGACCTTCCTCGATTCGACACCGCCGACATCGATGGCTTCGCCGTGAACTCTGGAGATTTGGCGTTGGCGTCAGTGAACGACAACGTATCGCTCCCCGTGGTGTCTGAGGTGATCGCCGGTTCAGGCAAGCACTTCGCGATCAGTCCCGGCTCGTGCGTCAAGATCATGGCCGGTGCGCCGATCCCGCGCGGCGCCGATGCCGTCGTTCCGAATGACCTCGTCGTTGCGGGGAAGAACCAAGCAGTTTTCTCGGCATCGATCGTGCATGCCTATGGGGTGCGTCGTAAAGGTGAAGATCGAGAGAGCGGGCAGGTGGCACTTGCCGAGGGTGCGGTCATCGGTCCGCGCGAGATCGGGCTGCTCGCGGCGCTCGGGAGAGAGCGAATCAAGGCGCGCCCACGCCCGCGTGTCGTCATCATGTCCACCGGACGAGAACTTCGCGAACCTGGCAAACACCTCGACACCGATTCGGTCGCCGATGCCAACACATCGATGCTCGCATCGGTCGTGCGGTCGCTCGGCGCAATCGCCTATCGGGTGGGCGTCGTGGACGACGACCCTCGAACCTTCAAGCGTGTGCTCTCTGACCAACTCGTGCGGGCCGATCTCGTTGTCACGACTGGCGGTATTGGCGAAGGCGATCGCGCCATGGTGAAGCGCACCCTCTCCGATATCGGCGAAGTCACGTTCCGTGACGTCGCATTGCTCCACGCGGCACCACAAGGATTTGGTCGCGTTTTCGAAGAGCAGACGCCCGTCATCACCCTGCCCGGTGATCCGGTAGCTGCGTATACCTCGTTTGAATTGTTTGTGGTGCCGGCGATTCGTCGAATGATGGGGCTCGTTCCGTACCGTCGTCCGCAAGTTCACGCGGTCTTGACGCAAGACATCGCGTCGCCGTTGGGTGAGCGCGAGTATCGGCCGGCGTTTTTCGAAGTAACGCACAAGGGGGCCAAGGTCACCCCGGTTCCGCCCAGTCACGCTCGCCGCGTCGGCTCGCTCGCGCGCGCGAACGCATTCATTGTTGTGGGTGAAGATGAAGCGGCGCTCAACATGGGCGATCCGGTTCGTACATTGACGCTTGATCGTCCTTTCTAATGGCGGCTGGCTGGCCGGTCCGACTGTCGCACGGTTCGGTGGGCGTGCGGCCACTGGTTCGCTCTGACGCAGCGCGAATCGATCGGATTCGTGCCGAGAACATCGAATGGCTTGGGCCGTGGGATGCCTCGCTACCGCCTCAGTCGGGGTCGCCAATCACGAGCCAGGCAGGCCTCATCGGCTACCAGCGCCGTAAAGCACGCGAAGGCCTCGCGATGCCGTTTGGAGTCACCGTTGACGGTGAACTAGTCGGACAGGTGACGGTGAACTCGATCACGCGCGGCTCTGCGCTGAGTGCCAGCATCGGATACTGGATTTCGAAAGCGTTTGCCGGTAGGCAGATCACTCCGTTGGCGGTCGCGATGGTGTCCGATCATCTGCTCACGACAGCGGGACTGCATCGAGTAGAGATTTCGATTCGGCCCGAAAACCAAGCGAGCATCCGAGTGGTTGAGAAGTTGGGCTTCGACGAAATCGGGCTTGCGCGTGGCTATTTGCACATCAATGGTGATTGGCGAGATCACCGTATCTTCCAAGTCCTGGCGAGCGATGTGCCACACGGACTTGTGGCGAGGCTGGAGCCGCCGACGGGGTCTGCCGCGGATTAATTCCGTGACTTGTGTGAACTCTGTGGCGAGACACGCCTCAACTTACAGGCTTCTTGCACTCGTGCGCTTTAACGTTTGATGCATGGATGGATCAAGCGGACTCATCATTGCGTTCTTGGTGGTTGCCTGGGCTGCCTATTTTGTTCCGCTTGTCTTGCGCCGATACGACGAAGTTTCCAAGAACGAGTCGGTCGATGCGGGCGCCAACCGCAAGACGCTCGCTTCGGTAGACAGTCGAGCCAGCCGCCCGGTTGCGCCATCAGTACCTAATGCCCACGTTGAAACTGAGGCACCTCGTCCTCGAATCACTCGTCAAGCTGAGATCATCGCGGCCCGCCGTCGACGCAACACTCTCTTGACCCTCGTGGCCTCCCTTGCCGCTGTCGTTGGTGTGGCTGCGGCTGGCATCATCACGTGGTGGTGGGTTGCTGCTCCCGTTTTCTTGATTGCCGCCTGGCTCGTTGCTTGCCGCCTGATGGTCCGCAACGAGCGCGGCATGGGCAAGGTCCGTTTGCCAAAGTTGAACTTCAATTTTGCGGCGCAGTCCCACGAAGATTCGTACAACGAAGAACTCACTGAAGAGATCCATCTCAACGGTGCTGAGCCGCAGGTTTCGCGGGTCGCGTCCATGTGGGATGTCGCAAAAGCGAAGGTCTCGTCGGTCCGTTCAACGGCAGGACGCGTCGCCACGAAGAGCGCACCGATTGCTACTGGCGTCGACACTGAAGCGACGATCGTCGTCACAGATCAGCTTGAAGAGTATGACCCTGACACGCGTCACGTGATGGAAAAAGATGTCCCACTGGGTGCCGATGCGCTCGATGAGCAACTCCAGATCGCGGTGCCGAGTGTGGCTACCGTATCGGGCGACACCTTGTGGGATCCCTTGCCGGTGACAGTCCCCACATATGTGACTAAGCCGCGTGCCGGTCGCACCGTCCGCACCATCGACTTCAGCCAGCCCGGAACCTGGACTTCAGGGCATATCGAGGGTGAACAGACTGAATTGCCCGGAGTTTCGGGAACTCGTGGTGATGACGCCGACGGCACGCACCGCAAGGCTGTCGGTCACTGACCTGCGCCTGCTGAGCGTGCACCGACGTATTGTTATTCTGTAAACCGTTCTAGGGGCATTGGCGCAGTTGGTAGCGCGCTTCGTTCGCATCGAAGAGGTCAGGAGTTCGAATCTCCTATGCTCCACCCAAAGTGTCTTACGGGAACACGTGACATGCGTAGGCGTGTCGTGTTCCGCCTCCTTGCCTTCGTCATCCCTGGCCTGTGCTGCTTCGCGGATGATGGTGGCGAACGGTTCGCCGAGGCGGGGGCGGAGTTGTTCGTCGTCGGTGATGTCGAGGCGGGTGTAGAACGCTTGGCACGCGAGCCTGCGGTCGGCGTCGCCGGATCGGGCGTAGGCGTGGTGCGCGTCGGTGAGCAGCCGCAGCGAGTCGTGCAGGAATGCCCGGCCTCCGGTGTGGTGCTCGTCGTGTTCCGCGAGTTTGCGGTTCACGTCGGCAAGGCCCGCGCGGATGCGATCTTGATGCCGTTTGAGCGTCGGCAGGTCGATGGCGTCGGCGAAGTGCGCGGCCAGCAGCTTGTCGCTCTCTGATTCGAGTTTGGCGCAGTTGGCCATGAGGTCGGCGATCTCTTGATCGCGGCCTGCCATGCGCGTATCGAACGCGGCATCGACTTGGGCGGCGAGGTCGCGGTAGTCGGTGTCGCTGATCGTGATGCTGGCGTAGGAGTCCGCGACGAGGCGTTCCGCGACGGCGACGGGCACCGCTCGCCGGGTGCAGGTGGTTCTCTTGGAGGCACGGCCGGAGCAGACGAAGTAGGCGTAGGTGACGCCCTTGGGGTTGGTGGCGAAGTCCAGCAGCATCCGCGACCCGCAGGTGCCGCAGTGCAGCAGCCCTTTGAGGTGGTGGGCGTGCTGCACGTGCCTCGTCATCTTCGCGGTGCGCGCCCGCAGGAGCGACTGCACCTGATCGAACAGGGCAGGG
The DNA here is from genome assembly GCA_937873005.1 of uncultured Aeromicrobium sp. Lineage (GTDB taxonomy): Bacteria > Actinomycetota > Actinomycetes > Propionibacteriales > Nocardioidaceae > Aeromicrobium. The sequence continues at coordinate 29,219 of CALMUY010000105.1, forward strand.
TCGATGAGCGGCTCGGGCGCGCCGGGGTGCAGGGCACCTTTGTAGCGGATCCCGCCCGCGTAGTAGGGGGTGGTGAGTAGCTTGTAGAGCGTGTTCTTCCCCAGCGGCTTCGACGGGCGTTTCGGCGTCGGCACGGTGACCAGGCCGCGCGTGGTGAGGTCGCGCAACAGCCCGGTCACCGAGGTTTCGCCACCTGCGTACTGCTGGAATGCCCACCGGATCAGCGGGGCGCGTTCGGGATCGACCTCAACGGTGCGCATCTCGCGGCCCGCATCGTTGGTGCGGCGGACGTTGAGGTAGCCGATGGGGGCGCGCATCGGGGTGCCGCCTTGGGCGACTTTCTGCGTCAGCCCTTTGGTGACTTCGGTGGCGAGGTTGCGGCTATAGAACTCCGCGATGGAGGACATGATGCCGTGGACGAGCATCCCCGACGGGGTCTGATCTATGGACTCCGTGGCCGAGACGAGCGTGACACCGGCAGCAAGGAGGGCTTCGTGAATCTTCACGTCGTCGGCGCGGTTGCGGGCGAGCCGGTCGAGCTTATGCACAAGACAGAACTGCACACGGGTCGCGGCGATGAACGCGAGCATCTCTTGAAGGCCGTCGCGATCTGCCGGCCGCGCCGACTCTCCGGCGTCGATGAACTCGCGCACGACCCGCGCACCCAACTCGTCGGCCTTGCGCCGGTTCGCCTCGCGTTGCGCCGGGATCGAGAAGCCCTCTTCGGTGCCGCCGCGCTCGGCCTGCTCACGAGTCGAGACGCGCAGGTAGGACGCCGCCATCAGCCCCGGCGCTTCTGCGGCGTGGTCGTCGGTCACGCCAGACGACGCGCGGGCGAGGGTGGGAGCGGTCGTGGTGCTCATGCGGTGCTCCTTTCATCCAGTGGCTCGGGCTCCATTGTCACTCGCTCGTCTGCGCTGCCGTCGCGGGAATCGGTGGCCAGCTCGTCCGGTGCCGGGGGGGCGGACGGGGCGGGCTCCCCCGCCAGGGGGGCGGC
>CALMUY010000106.1 GCA_937873005.1 uncultured Aeromicrobium sp.
CGCAGGGCTGGGAATGTCCGCCCGCAACATCACCGTCAGCACCGTTGGTTTGGTTCCGCGCATGCGTCAATTGGCGGAAGAAGGAATACCAGTCACGTTGGCCTTGTCGCTGCATGCACCCGACGATGAACTCCGCAATGAACTTGTGCCCATAAATACGCGCTTTTCCGTGGCCGAAGTCATGGATGCCGCGTGGGATTATGCGCGCGTGACGAAGCGTCGCGTATCCATTGAATACGCCATGATGCGTGACATTAATGATCAAGCGTGGCGTGCAGATGCGCTCGCAGACCTCATTCACGCGCGGGGCGATTGGGCCTGGGCGCACGTCAACCTCATTCCACTCAATCCAACGCCAGGATCTAAATGGACAGCTTCTAGGCCCGAAGATGAGCGAGAGTTCGTTCGCAGGTTGAAGAAGCGTGGGGTTTCGACCACAGTTCGCGACACTCGCGGGAGCGATATCGACGGCGCGTGCGGACAACTCGCGGCCGCTGAATAACGCTTCTACGATCTGCGCCCGGCATTCACATGGGGGCGGCGTCAAACACCTGTCAACAAACTTGAAGGGATACGGTGGCGAACATGAGTTCAGACCAGATTCTGCACGTCGAACAAGACGGTCCCGTCGCAATCTTGACGCTTCAGAGACCTGAACGTCGCAATGCGCTTGACCTGCACCTCTGCCGCGCGATTCACGAAACTGTGGACGCGTTGACTGATGCGCGGGTTCTCGTCATTACCGGTGAGGGAAGTGCCTTTTGTGCCGGAGCCGATCTCGGTGGCGTCTATGGGAATGAGTTTCTCGAGGCGCTGTGCGGCATGCTCCAGCGGTTGACGGAACTACCTATTCCCATCATCGCGGCAGTCAACGGCCCGGCGATCGGTGCGGGCACGCAACTAGCGATGGCATGCGACTTACGCGTCGCAGACGAAACTGCCAAATTCGCGGTTCCCACAGCCACCAACGGTATGGCAGTTGATGCTTGGACAATCCGAACTTTGGCGCGGTTAGCTGGGGGAGGGCCAGCGAATCGAATGATGTTGGCAGCCGAGACACTTGGCCGTGAAGAAGCCTTGCATGTCGGACTCGCAGACCGGGCAGGAACGCCGGCAGATGCCATCGCATGGGCTAACGAGATTGCGCGTTTGGCCCCGTTAGCGCTGGCGCACAATAAACTCGTTCTGAACGGTTCTGAAGCTGACAACCAGCGAATTTCTGAGAGCTTCGTGAACGTCTGGGCGAGTAAAGACGTCCAAGAGGCGGCGCGTGCTCGGCAAGAGAAACGTCGACCAGTTTTCACGGGGGAGTGAGATGCCAGGCCTAGCCTTCGACGCGCTTGACCGGCACATCATTCTCGGCCATGCAGAGCGCGTCTGTGTCACGCACAACGACAAGAGCATCACGTTCGTTGAGATGCTTGAGTACACGGCATCACTCGCTGGTGGACTTCGAAGAATCGGTGTCGGGCATGACCAGGGCTTGTCTGTTTCCGTGGCAGATCCGTGGGAGCGGTTGAGCGTCGTGTTGGCGTTGGTCAGGCTGACGCTCGTCCCAGACCCGTCGGCTTCGCTGCTCATGACGGGTGCGCCTAGCGTGTTGCGAATCGGTGAGGACGATCTCGACCTGGCGATGCTGATCAAGATTGGACGGGTCGATCCGGCATCAGCACCAAGTCACCCAGATGAGCACCTGCTGGCAGACATGATTGAATCCGATGCCCTGTGGATCGAGACACTGCTGGCCGGTCGCGTAATTGATCTTGGCTGAGTGATCCGACACGCGTGTGAATAAACCCGAAAATATTTGGTTTCGCCTGCAAGGATGAACGTCATGATTGAGGTTCAGAACCTAACCAAATCCTATGGCGACTTCACCGCCGTCGATGACATCAGTTTTACCTGCAGGCCGGGCGCCGTCACTGGCTTTCTTGGTCCGAACGGTGCCGGTAAATCGACGGCAATGCGGATGATAGTGGGTCTCACTCCGCCCACCAGCGGAAAAGCGACGATCGGTGGCGTCGACTTCTCAAACATCCCTAACCCTGGTACTCAGGTAGGTGTCTTGTTGGACGCTTCTGCCCAACATGCTGGTCGAACTGGTCGAGAAATCCTCAAACTGGGTGCCGTAACGATGGGGATTCCCCTTTCGCGAGTTGACGAACTCCTCGAATTGGTCGGATTGAGCCCGAAAGAGGCAAAACGACGAGTGCGTCATTACTCTCTCGGCATGCGGCAACGCCTGGGTATCGCTCATGCACTGTTGGCAGACCCCCAAGTCCTCATTCTTGACGAGCCCGTCAACGGATTGGATCCGGCTGGAATCCACTGGATGCGGGGGCTCTTGCGTTACCAGGCCGAACGGGGTGGCACTGTGCTGCTCTCGAGTCACCTGCTGCGCGAGATCGAGGTCATTGCAGACGACCTCATCGTGATCGGCAACGGTCGGATCATCGCGCAAGGTTCGAAAGAAGAGCTTTTGAAAGGGCAAGGAACTTTCGTTCAAGCCGGTGACTCGGCCTCACTCGCCAGAGCACTTACGGACGCGCAGCTTGCCTTTAGTGGCACAGACGCATTCACCGTTGATGCGCAGCCCGAGGCGGTAGGTCAAGTTGCGGCGACGGCAGGGATTGCCCTCGTCGAGTTGCGCCAGAGCGATGGTGCCGATCTTGAGTCGCTGTTCCTTTCGATCACGAGTGACTCTCAACGCGGCAGCGCATTCATTCAAGGAGACGTGGCATGAGCAAAACTTTTGAAGCGGCCATTGATTTAGGGGCCAAACAGGTTCCGATGATTCGACTCGTCGATGTCGAAATGCGCAAACTCGTGGATACGCGAGCGGGATTGTGGCTCATGATCTTGATCGGTTCGGTCATTGTCCTTGTGGAGTCCGCGTTCGTGATTACCGCGATCGTGTACGGCGAAAACCCGCCGTGGTCGTACCTTTTGACGTCGATGGCAACCCCGTTGGGACTCATGTTGGCCGTTTTGGGAATCATGACGGTAACGAGCGAATGGGGTCAACGTACATCGCTCGTCACGTTCGTTCTTGAACCTCATCGCATGCGAGTGGTTATCGCCAAGTTCCTCGCCGGAACGTTGACGGCGATTGTGCTCTTGCTGTTCACAATTGTGTTTACGGCAAGCCTCACCTGGCTGGTAGGGCAAATTAACGGAATCGACCCAATGTGGGATGTCTCGCGTTCGATGATGCTGGGCTTTGGGCTGACTCAACTCACGGGTTTCCTCATCGGTTTTGCGTTTGGCATGCTGATTCCTAACACGCCGGCCGCAATCGTCGTATTCTTCCTATATCGCTACGTGTTTCCGCCACTTTTGGGTTTCGCTGCGCTCCTGTGGGATTGGTTTGAGCCAATCGAACCGTGGATCAATCTGAGTGCTGCGTTGGCGCCGCTGTCGACTGGAACAATCACCAACGAAGAAACCTGGCATTTGATTTCCTCGTTTGGATTCTGGGTGTGTCTACCTCTTGCGCTGGGTTCGGTGCTTCTTGTGCGGCGAGAGATCAAGTAGCTTCTCTGGCACTAATCGTGGCGTGGCCTTGATGAGTATTTGTCATTGGCTGCGAGAATAGACAGTATGTCTCGTCGCGTCGTCGTTCTTGGTTCTACCGGTTCGGTTGGAATCCAAGCGTTGGAACTGATTTCAGAACGTCCCGAAGAGTTCACCGTCGTCGCACTGGCTGCAGGCGGCTCCAACCCGCAACTTTTAGCTGAACAAGCACTTGAGTTCGGTGTCGACGTTGTCGCAGTGTCGAATGCAACTGCCGTGCAAGATGTGCAACTGGCGTTGTACACGGCGGCCCAAAATCGAGGTTGGGCCCAGGGAGAGTTTTCGCTGCCCTCGATCCTTGGCGGTGTCGACGCAGCCGAAAAAGCCGCACGGACGCCGTGTGATGTTGTGCTCAACGCAATCACGGGAGCAGTGGGACTCAAACCCACACTGGCCGCACTCGAATCGGGTGCGACGCTCGCACTCGCAAACAAGGAATCACTCATCATTGGTGGAACTTTGGTGACCGAGGCTGCGGCTGAAGGTCAGATCGTTCCTGTTGATTCAGAACACTCGGCAATTGCTCAAGCACTTCGTGGTGAACACCTTGACGATGTGAATCGACTTATCGTGACAGCTAGCGGTGGCCCATTTAGAGGCTGGACTAGCGAACAACTTCAATCGGTTACGCCCGCACAAGCTGCAGCACATCCCACGTGGGATATGGGGCCGGTGATCACGATCAACTCGGCAACACTCGTCAACAAGGGGCTCGAAGTAATCGAAGCTCACCTGCTTTTCGGTATTCCGATGGACAAAATCGACGTCGTAGTTCACCCCACTTCGGTGGTGCATTCGATGGTCGAATTCATCGATGGTTCGACGATGGCACAAGCATCTCCGCCAGACATGAAACTACCTATCGCGCTGGGGCTCGATTGGCCACGCCGAGTGCGAGGCGCAACAACTCCGTGCGATTGGGAGGCACCCACGGCGTGGGAATTTTTCCCACTTGATGAAGAAACGTTCCCGGCGGTTGCGTTGGCACGTGCCGCCGGCAAATTTGGACGTACCGCGCCAGCGGTCTATAACCCGGCGAACGGAGAGGGCGGGGCGGCCTTCATGGCCGGCTCCACCACATTCGCCGACATCGCGCCGATTGT
>CALMUY010000107.1 GCA_937873005.1 uncultured Aeromicrobium sp.
CGCAAACCGGCGTCAATCTTCAACTACGAATACGAGGATTTTGAGATCGCCGGGTATCAAAGCCACGCGGCTATTAAGGCGCCGGTGGCGGTTTGATCGCCGCTAGTGCTGGTTGAAGGTCGGGAGTAGTGCATGCCGATTGACGCGACTGACTCGCTCTACGGGGAGCCTGTACTACCCAACGCGACGGTTCTGGACTTCTGGCGATGGGGGTTTGGTGATCTGTCTGACGATGACGTCAAAGGTTTCTTCGCCGAGTGGCTCGGGCCCAAGCGCCTTGGGGGGAACAGCGTTCGCCGTGTTTCATGGGCCAACAGCGATGTGATAACGCCAGGAAAAACTAGGATCGAAGTTAAGTCAGCGGCGTACTGGCAATCCTGGAAATACGTCGGTGAAGACGGCTTACCACTCACTCAGCCGACATACTCGCCGAAAGACGACAAATCGAGAATTCGCTTTGCTGGTCTTAAGGCACGAGACGCGGTCAATATCGCGAAAGACGGCGGAATCCCGAGCTTCAAATCGGACTTTTACGTCTTTGCTTTACAGCGTGAAACCGATCTCAGCAAATGGAACGCATTAGATCTCACCCAGTGGGAGTTCTATTGGGTGCCCGTGTGTAAGCTGATTGAGTTCGGTTATGCCTCCATCTCACTCAAAACCTTGCAGGCTCACTTCGATTCCCTGTCCGCCAACGAGCTTGCAGTCGTCGGACGTTCTGCCATCGCTGCATTCGAGGCGTCTCGTAATGCCTAACGTGTGGTGCAAACCAGCAGTTTTCGTGGGGTGGGCACCCCGTGCCCACGCGTCACGAATCGTAGTGAATTGGCAATCCGCGTGGGCAACAAGTTGCCCACCCTACGTGAATCGCAGGAACTACCGAGCCTAAAGACATGCCCTCCCCCATCCGCGCCATCATGATCCACGCCCCCGACGCAGCCGCAGCCATGGCGTGGTACGCCCGCGCCTTCCCTCGCGCAGCGCCGAAGCGCATCGTGTGGTCGGGTGGCGAGTTCGAGTGTCTTGAGATCGACG
>CALMUY010000108.1 GCA_937873005.1 uncultured Aeromicrobium sp.
AGTTCAAAACGGATCTCGTTGGCAACAGTTGCCAGGGGCCGCCGGTTACAACTTCAACGGCGGTAGCGGCCCGTGGCAGTTCTATTTCGAGACGATTGAGGACGGCTTCACTCCGTCAACCGCTGATGGCGGCAGTGATGCGCTAGACGGTCCGATCGGGCCGGAAGGTATCGACATCCTCATCCGTAGTATCGGTGGCGGCTCGATCATCAATGGGACAACGACTATGCCAACCCCGCACTCACGGATGATCATTTCGGCCACGCGCGCGAACTCGTCCCAGCACGACGACAGCGCGTGGGCTTTATAAGAGTCAACCTGTCACAACGATCCACACCGACGAAAGCGCCCACGGAGCGTTCAGTTCAACTGGCGTCAGCGTCGCTTAGACTCAACTGATGACTTCGACTGCTCTTTCGATCCGTGAAGCGGTCGCTTTGTGTGCAGCGTGGGCTGACAGGTTCGCAAAGCAGCACGGCTGTCGGGCCCTTGTCGTTAAGGGATCCATACTCGAATCGCAAGGCTTGCGAGGCCCCCACGAATCCATTGATGTGGACCTGCTCGTCGATCCCGCACAGTTCACGTCTTTCGCGGAGGCGTTGGCCGACGCCGGTTGGCATGCCCCCAAAGACAGCACCGACGCCGGCATCATGGAGAAACACTCCGCCACCGTCTCGCATACGCACTGGCCCATCACAATCGACGTACACCGCTACTTCCCCGGGTTTTTGGCCGAGCCGCAAACCGTGTTCGAAACCTTCTGGGAACGGCACACCACCACCGAAATCGCCGGCGTTCACGTCAACACCCCCAACCCGGCCAGCCATGCGGCGCTCGCAGCCTTGCATTATCTGCGCCACCCGGACTCCGGTCTCGCCCTGATTAACCTGCCCAAGCTGATCGAACTCACCCCCGCTGCACTTGGCGAAACTGGGCTCGCTGAACTGTCCGAGATCGCTGCCGCAACCGGATCAGCCACTATCCTCGCCGAGTTCCTCGCCGACGTGGGAGCACCCCCAGCAGCCGATGCCCCCGGACTCGAATCCGCACTGCGTCAATGGGAACTGAACACCCACGCAGGATCCACCACAGGCTGGCTGGTCAAGGTTTTTCGCGAACCGATCCGGCGTTGGCCACGAGAAATCTGGTATTCGCTCGTGCTCACCGACGAACAAATCGCGGCCCACTACACGATGCCCGGCGAGTCGGTACGTTCGGCACGATGGCGGCGCATCCGCAAAGGCCTGGCCAACAGCCCCCGAGCTCTCGCCTACCTGATCCGGTTCAGGTTCACCCACCGCCGGAAACGAGGTGACGTATGAGCACCCCCGAGAACTCGACGGGAGCGTGGCGGCACGGCGCCGACGTTGCGCGCGTGGACACATCCGAAGCACAGCGCCGCGCCGTGTTGAACCTCGAACGCCTCGACCAGCCGGCTGTCTTGCTCGAAGGGGCCGCCCTGATCATCCACGATGCAGTAGATGGCACTCGCGATACCCAAGCGATCATTGACCTACTCACACTGCAATTTCCTGGCGTCCCGATGCTCGCTCAAGAAGTCACTGAAACGCTCGAACAACTTGCCGCCACCGGCATCATTTGGGCAGAACGAGAAGCCCAGAACGCATGACCTTCAACACAAGGCACGAAAGCCCACCAACGACAGCGTAAACTAGGTATCTCTCGGCCAACGGCTCCCCCAGAATGAGAAGGGCTGCTTCCCCATAATGGAACTCAACGACTATCTGCGCATACTCCGCAACCACTGGTTAGGTGTGGTCGTGATCGTCGTATCGTGCGTTGCCCTGGCCGGGATATTCAATCTCACCCAGCCGCGCGTGTATGCGGCGAACGCCAACGGATTCGTGAGCGCCGGGGGCACCGCAACAGACCCTGCGCTCTCGTCGGTGAGCGACAGCCTCGCCAAAAGCAGGGCGAAATCGTATGTCGATATTGCGAAGAGTCGCGCCACCGCTCAGTCCGTGATCAACGAACTCGGGCTGAACGAAAGCCCGGCCAGCCTGATCAGTCGTATCTCAGCCGAACAACCCACCGACACTGTCCTCATCAAGATCACCGCCAAGGCCGACAGCCCTCACGCGGCGCAAGCGCTCGCCGATGCGTGGATTGTGGCGCTTCAGGATCAGATCGAAGCAGTCGAAAACCCGAACGGGAAGAACGAAGCGCCCATCCGGTTGTTGCCCGTCGAATCGGCTGCGCTGCCGTCCGCGCCCGTGTCACCGAACATCACACGCAACCTCGCGATCGGTTTCGGCGCTGGCCTGCTGCTCGGCTTCGCCTACGCACTCGTACGCAGCCAGCTCGATCGTCGCCTCCGCACCGCCAGCGCAGTTGAGAAGAAATTCGGACTTTCCGTGGTCGGATCGATCCCGAAAGCCCCCGTACTCGCGCACGACACGAACGAGGCAGCCGACTTGGCTGTACTCAAAGCAACAGCACGAGGCGCCGACCAGTCAGCAGCAGAAGCCTTCCGAAAACTGCGCACCAACCTGCAGTTCATGAACGTGGATAACCCGCCCCGCATCATCGTGGTCACCAGTTCAAAACCAGGCGACGGCAAATCGACCGTGACCGCCAACCTCGCCGCCGCGATTGCCGCATCGGGTGCGCCAGTAATCCTCGTGGACGGCGATTTGCGTCGCCCGACAGTCGCGTCCTCGTTCGGCCTTGTTGAAGGCGTGGGCCTCACCGACGTGCTCGTAGGCCGCGCCGCCATCGACGATGTTCTCCAGCAACACCACGAACTCGAAAATCTTTCGGTACTCGCCGCAGGCGGCATTCCGCCCAACCCGAGCGAACTGCTCGGTTCGCAAGCGATGCGCCGACTCTTGACCCTGTTGAGTCAACGCGCGATTGTGCTGGTCGACGCTCCCCCGCTTCTGCCCGTCACCGACGGCGCCATCTTGACCACGATGGCCGACGGCGCGTTCATTGTGGTTTCAGCCGGACGCACCCTAGACAACGAACTCGAAGCGTCACTCGGACACATCAAGGCCGTTAACGGCACCACGCTCGGCATCGTGTTCAACGGTGTCGCCGCCCGCGACGCCTACACGTCGGCCTACTACTACAGCCAAGACGCCGACCCGAGCGCGAAGAAACGCCCCAAAGCCGACAAAGAACCGAAAGCCAAAAAGGGCAAGAAGCCGGCACGCGACTCGTTCGAGCCTGACCACGAGCCTGAGCCGAGCGACCAAACTGACAACGGTCCAGACGACAGGCCTGGCCGCCGCGTCGCCTCTTGGTCGAACTGAATCACGGCCCCAGTTTCGGAGCCCGCCCCACAAAGCAGTTCGGCGCGCTACCCCTGCCCAGCACAAACGCCTGCCTAGCGGCAAACAAAAACCGGCGCTGCCACCCCTTAGGGCAGCAGCGCCAGCGAAAACTATGGCTAAGCGTTAGTTTTTGTATTCCTTCAACAGGCTCCGGCCGATGATCATCTTTTGGATGTCGCTCGTACCTTCACCAATCAGCATGAACGCAGCTTCGCGATACAGGCGCTCGATTTCGTATTCCTTCGAGTAGCCGTAGCCACCGTGAATCCGGAACGACGCTTCAACCACTTCGCTGCAGTATTCACTCGCGAGCATCTTGGCCATACCGGCCTCAACGTCCATACGC
>CALMUY010000109.1 GCA_937873005.1 uncultured Aeromicrobium sp.
ACTTCTTCGGGCGTGGTGCAGACGCGCGGTTCGGCAGTTGGTACTCCCGCTTCCGCCATGACTTGTTTGGCGAAGGCTTTAGACCCTTCGAGTTGAGCTGCTTGCGCACTCGGACCGAAGCAGGCAACGCCCGCTTGACGCACTGCGTCGGCCACGCCTGCAACGAGGGGTGCTTCGGGGCCGATCACAACGAGATCGACGCCGAGCCGGTTCGCGAGAGCCGCCACGTCGGCGCCATCGGTGGCGTTGACCGGGTGCAGCAAGGCGAACGCGGCAATTCCAGGGTTGCCGGGTGCTGCGTGGACTTCGGTGACTTGAGGATCACGAGACAGCGCGAGTGCTAGTGCGTGTTCGCGGCCGCCAGTGCCAATAACGAGTACCTTCACTCACGGGAGTCTACTTGGCCCGCGTTCCTAGGAGTTCCGGCCGTACTGCCGTTCTCGATCAGAGCAGGTCGTGGACCACGATGGTTTCTTCACGGTCGGGGCCTACGCCGATCGCCGAGATACGTGCGCCGCTGATCTTCTCGAGCGCAGCCACATAGTCACGGGCATTCTGCGGTAGATCCTCGAGGGTGCGCGCGCCGCTGATGTCTTCGCTCCAACCGGGGAAGTATTCATATATCGGCTTCGCGTGGTGGAAGTCGGTCTGCGTCATCGGCATTTCCTCGACGCGTACGCCATCGACTTCGTAGGCAACACAGACGGGGATCTGGTCCCAGCCGGTCAAAACATCAAGTTTTGTGAGCACGAAGTCGGTGATGCCGTTGATACGGGCTGCATAACGTGCGATGGGTGCGTCGTACCAACCACAACGGCGCGGACGACCGGTAGTGGTGCCGAACTCGCCGCCGTTCTTGCGCAATTGTTCGCCGTCGGCGTCGAAAAGTTCAGTGGGGAATGGGCCTTCACCAACGCGGGTGGCGTATGCCTTGACGATGCCGATCACCCGTGAGATGCGCGTGGGCGGGATTCCCGATCCGGTGCAGGCGCCGCCGGTGGTGGCCGAAGAACTGGTCACGAACGGGTAGGTGCCGTGATCCACATCGAGCAGCGTGGCTTGGCCGGCTTCGAGCAGCACGGCCTTGTTCGCGTTGAGCGCTTGATCGAGCACGAGTGCACTGTCGGCGACCATCGGACGCAGGCGGTCGGCGTGCGCGAGCAGGGAGTCGACGATTTCGTCGACTTCAACGGCCCTTCGGTTGTAGACCTTGGTGAGGATCTGGTTCTTCAGATCGAGTGCGCCTTCGACCTTTTCGCGCAGGATCTTCTCGTCGAAAATGTCTTGCACGCGGATGCCGAGTCGGTTCATCTTGTCGGCATAGGTGGGGCCGATCCCGCGGCCGGTGGTACCGATTTTACGGCTGCCCAAGAAGCGTTCGTTGACTTTGTCGAGGGTGCGGTTGTAGTCCGCGATGACGTGCGCATTCGCACTGACCAAGAGTGCCGAGGTGTCGATGCCGCGCTCGTTGAGTCCGTCGATTTCGTGGAACAACACGTCTAGATCAATGACGACGCCGTTGCCGATGATCGGCACACAACCGGGGCTCAAGATACCGCTGGGCAGCAGGTGCAGGGCGTATTTTTGGTCGCCGATCACCACGGTGTGGCCGGCGTTATTGCCGCCGTTGAACTTGACGACGTAATCGACTCGGCTTCCGAGCAGGTCCGTCGCTTTTCCTTTGCCCTCGTCGCCCCATTGGGCGCCGACGATCACAACTGCGGGCATGCGGGTGCACCACCTATGACATGAGAATGCCCCAAACGTTGGGGCTCGTACCGAAACAGTCTACCGAAAGCCGCTCACAGGCGTGGCAGTCGAAGGAATGCAGGTTAAAAGGTGGTTTTAGCCGACGAGCTCGTCGTACGCTTCGCGGCTCGACTCGCGCAAGAATTCGCGGCAGCGATGCGCTTCTTCGACATCGTGCAGTCGTTCACTCGCGGTGGCCAAGGCGGCTAGGGAACGCAAGAAGCCTCGGTTCGGTTCATGTGACCACGGCACCGGCCCGTGACCTCGCCAACCGTTGCGGCGGAGTGCGTCGAGGGAACGGTGGTAGGCGGTGCGAGCGTAGGCGTAGCCTTCGAGATCGCGGTTTTCCGCGAGGGCGGCCTCGGCGAGCAGTGCCCATGCGAGTGTGGACGCAGGTTCGCGTTCAGCGACTTCGTCGGCCCCAAGACCTTCGGCCCACAGTTCGGCGCCAGGTTCAACAGGAAGCAAGGTTTCGGCTGGTTCGCCCAATAAGTTCGTCACCCGCCGACCCTACCAATCCCCTCCCAATTCCCACGAGACCCTCGATTCTTGGGTTCACGCACACCAATTAGGTACGCGTGAACCCAATTTCCTATGCACAGTGGGGCGCATGCGACTATCCACAGGCCAGGCTTAACCCATTGGCTCGCGCCCCGCGATGAACAAGGCTCGAACCATGCCGATTGATCTAAGCAGTCAACTCAATGTGCGTGGATTCCTCACACGCCCCGAACTTCTCAACGAGGGTTATAACGACGACGACATCCGCACACTTAAACGGCGCTTCCGGCTACAAACAATCGGCCCGGGACTCTACGCCGATTCGGCCTACACAAGGCTCACACCTGAAGAACAGCATCTCGTCCGGTGCCGAGCGAGTACAAGCAGGTTTAGCAACAACATCGCGATCTCTCACCAATCAGCCGCACTGATTCACGGCGCTGCGCTATGGAAGCAAGACCTGACATATGTTCACGTCACACGGCGTGACCTCGGCCGCGGACGCCATCAAGCTGGAGTGGCTCATCACATTGCCGAATTGCCTGATACGGAAGTGGCTGAGGTCGACGGGACCCTCGTAACCTCTCCCGCACGCACCGTTTGGGATGTGTGCGTGACATCAGGGGTTGAAGCTGGCCTAGTCACAGCGGACTCGATGCTCAATCTCGGCCTTGTGCTGGACAGGGATTTCCTGGACTTAGTTTCGAGATACTCGACGTGGCGGGGTTCGCGGCGGGCCAAAATGACTCTTAGCCTCGCGGACGGCCGCTCCGATTCGCCAGGCGAGACTCGCGCCCGACTTATGTTTCAGCGCGCGGGGATCCCGCGTCCAGTCCTGCAATTTCGCGTCGAAGACCACGGCGGGGATTTGATTGGGATCTCCGACTTCGCGTGGCCTGAGCATCGGCTCCTTGGCGAATTCGATGGCAAGGTGAAGTACGGGAACCCAGAGGATCTGTTCAAGGAAAAGATCCGCGAAGATCGTTTACGTGCGCAGGGGTGGAGCATCATTCGGCTCGTGTGGTCAGACCTAGCAAGTTCACAGCAACGAACAACCATCGCGCGAGTGACCGAAGCGCTGCGTCTTGCCGAACGAATTCACTCGTGACTGGCTCTTGAACGCAGGACGAGGGCGAACTCGAGTTATGTCGCCGAATCCAACGGCGTCACACTTCGCCTAGATTTTTGGGTTAACGCGTACCTAATTGGTATGCGTTAACCCAAAAATCGAGGGCCTCGTGGGAATTGGGAGGTTAGAGGCGGGTGCCTACCGAGCGCAGGTTCTGGCAAGCCTCGACCACGCGGGCAGCCATGTTTGCTTCGCCGGCCTTACCCCAAGCACGCGGATCGTAGAGCTTCTTATTGCCCACTTCGCCGTCGATCTTGAGCACGCCGTCGTAGTTCTGGAACATGTGTGCGGCAACGGGGCGGCTGAACGCATATTGCGTGTCAGTGTCGATGTTCATCTTCACGACACCGAAATCAACTGCATCAGAGATTTCTTGATCCGTGGAGCCTGAACCGCCGTGGAATACGAAATCGAAAGCACGGTCCTTGCCATACTTCGCTGCAATCGTGTCTTGCGCGATCTTGAGCACCTCGGGCTTGAGCTTGACGTTGCCTGGCTTGTAGACGCCGTGCACGTTGCCGAAAGTCAATGCGGTGAGGTAGCGGCCCTTTTCGCCCAAGCCGAGCGCTTCAACGGTGGCCAACGCATCTTCGGGTGAGGTGTAGAGCTTGTCGTTGATTTCGGCTTCGACGCCGTCTTCTTCTCCACCCACAACACCGATTTCCACTTCAAGGATGATGTTCGCTTCAACGCAGCGAGCCAACAGTTCCTTCGCGATTTCCAAGTTTTCAGCGAGCGGAACAGCCGAGCCGTCCCACATATGCGACTGGAAGATCGGCAAACGTCCAGCCTTGACTTCTTCGAGCGAGGCAGCGATCAACGGGTTGACGAAGCCGTCGAGTTTGTCTTTAGGGCAGTGGTCCGTGTGCAGAGCCACGTTCACGGGGTAGTTTTTAGCGACTTCGCGCGCGTAGGCCGCGAAAGCCAGCGAACCGCCAACCATGTCTTTGATGGTCGGGCCCGAGAAGTATTCGGATCCACCGGTAGACACTTGGATGATGCCGTCGCTTTCGGCTTCCGCGAAACCAGCAAGGGCCGCGTTGAGTGTCTGGGACGACGTGACGTTGATGGCGGGAAATGCGAACGACTCGGCCTTGGCCTTGTCGAGCATGGCGGCGTAAACCTCAGGTGTAGCTACGGGCATGAGTGCTCCTGTGTTGGATTCGCAGAATTACGCCCATTATCCCACTTAACTGATATCGGCGTACTCGCGTATCCAAGAATGCATAGCAATCGCGGCTGCGGCTCCGGCGTTGATCGACCGAGTTGAGCCGAATTGGGCGATTGAGACCGTGAATTCGCAGGCTGCTTGCATCTGTGGCGACAAGCCCGGGCCTTCTTGCCCGAAGACCATGATGCAGTTTTTCGGGATGGTGGCGGTCTCGATCGGAACGGAGCCGGGGACGTTATCCACGGCCACCACGGTGAGGCCTTGTGCTTGAGCCCAAGCCACCAGATCTTCGGCTGTTTCGTGGTGGCGGATGTGTTGGTAGCGGTCGGTCACCATCGCGCCGCGCCGGTTCCAGCGACGGTTGCCGACGATGTGAACTTCGGCGGCGAGGAACGCGTTGGCGGTGCGCACGATCGAGCCGATGTTGAAGTCGTGTTGCAGGTTCTCGATCGCTACATGGAAGCCGTGTCGCTTGGTGTCGAGGTCTGCGATGATCGCGTCCATGGTCCAGTAGCGGTATGGGTCGATCACGTTGCGCCGATCGCCTTCGGCAAGCAATTCGGGGTCCCAGTGGTCGCCCTCAGGCCATTCACCTTCCCACGGGCCGACGCCGATCTCGTGGGTTTCGCGTTCTTCGTAGGTCATACGATGCCGTATTCGGCGCGGTAGGTCTGAACCGCTGGCAGGTGTTCGGCGAAGCGGCCTGTGTGTTCGAGGTAGGTGACGATGTCGTCGAGGGTCACGATGGCATGGACGGCGATGCCGTACTTTTCCTCAACCTCTTGAATTGCTGATCGATCGCCGTTGCCTCGCTCTTGGCGGTCAACGCACACAACAACGCCGGCGACCTGTGCTGGAGTCGCGCTGAGAAGGCTCATGACTTCGCCAATTGCCGTTCCTGCAGTGATGACGTCGTCAATCACGAGGACGCGCCCGGCCGGCTGTTCGCCGACGAATAAGCCGCCTTCGCCGTGGTCCTTTGCTTCTTTGCGGTTGAAACTCCAAGCGACATCAAGGTTGTGGTCATCATGAAGTTTGATGGCTGTTGCGGCCGCCAACGGGATCCCTTTGTAGGCAGGGCCGAGCAGCATGTCGTATTCAATCTGCGACGCGACGATGGCAGCGGCGTAAAAACGTCCAAGGGTCGCCAGCGATGCACCCGACTTGAACAGACCGGCATTAAAAAAGTAGGGCGAGACTCGGCCCGATTTCAGGGTGAATGAGCCAAATCGCAACACGTCATGCGAAATGGCGTAGTCGATAAACTCGGACTTGTAGTCAGGCATGATGCCCAGCCTAATCTGAGGAGTTCGCTTGCCTGCCAATTGCCGGGATTCACGAGTCGCACCAGTCACTTTAGAAACATATGCCCCACCCACTTACATGTAGTTGAATGTTGCAGTTATGATGTTCTATACAGGTCCGATGAGCTTTTAGCCGTCGCGTCTGTCGTCGGCCCATCGTTCCACCCCCCCCCGAGGACGATGGGCCGACCTTTTTTCTTTTTGGCCAACGTGCCGATCTCTCGATCCCGAGGCGCGCCCCAACAAGGCCCACGTTCCACTTCGCGCCGCAAGGAGCGATTTAGATAGGCATTTGGGACCATTTACGCGCAGAAACATTTAGATTTTCAGCCCTTGACCGCATACTTAACCTTGTGCAATCCCTTGCCCTGATCACGTGCGTCGTACTCGCTATTGCGGGTTTTTCGGCACTGCTCCGTGGCTCGCGCGAGGAACTCCGACTTTCGGCCGTATCCCTCTGTCTAGGGGCGATCGGCTGGATCGCATTGACCCACCTGTGGGATTACGGCCAGATGGAGCAGCACATCCCACTCGCTTTACTTTTCATTTCCGTATCCATGGTTTCAGCGTCCGGATACATCAACGTGCGCAAGATGGTCGAAGTCGATTCTGTCATCGCGCCGTGGCACATGCTCGTCATTATTTTCATGCCACTCGTGGTAGCCGGGTTTACCCTTTTGGGTTGGGGAGTTCCCGATCCCACCGAGTGGCGGACGAGCCCCACCTACATGGTTCAAGCACTCTATGTGTACGGCCACCTCATTCTCATGATCATCGTGCTGGCCAAACGACAACGCGACCCTTCGATGAAGATCCGAATCGCTGTAGGCGCTACCCAAGCGTTGGTGGCGGTTGCGTTCTTCCTGGAGAATTCGTTTTATCAGTACACGCCGTTCATCGCAGCGGTTCTTGCCTTGCTGGCGACGTGGGCTTCGCACTGGCCCGAAACGTGGTGGCAGGCTCCGACAGACGCCGACGAACTATTGGACGCCATTGGTGTCTTTATCCTTGTGCTCGACGATCAGGGTCGCCTGCGCAAATGGAACGTGTCGGCAGGGAAATTGATTGAAGCAGTCGCACCCAGAACGCCCATGCAACGCGGTTTGTACGTAGAGAAAGTCCTCGGAACGCCAATTCCCAAGCACGACGGCAGCGTCCTCGAGTTTTCCATCGGTAGCGGCGTACTCCGAACCGAATGCAATACGCAAGAGATCCGAACCGGCAAAGGCCCCAACGACTACGAGACGGTGGTCATGCTGCGCCCCCTGAAGTCACGTATCGATTCGGCAAAGTTCACCGCCCCATCTGGCGAATTGCCCGGTTACGACCCAGTCACACAAACGTTGAGCCGTAAATCGATGCTTGAGAAGTTCGAAGTCGCGGAGTGTGCCGTTCGTCTGGAGTTCCGACCGACCTCGGCTCATGTCCGCCCCGACGAAGCGATGTTCGTCGTTGCCCGACGGCTCGAAGCGTCGTTCGGCTCATACTCTTGGGGTCGGATAGACACGTGGGGGTTTGCCGCGGTCGTGGAATCTCGCGAAACTGCCGAGCATCTTGCCGAAATGCTCACGCACTCCCCCGGGCAGGCGATTGACGATGAGTTGAACGTCTACAGCAAGGTTTATGTTGATGTTCGCGAAGCCAACGAAGATGGCACCGATTTTGCACGCCGGGTTGCCGAACCGCGACTGCGCGAGAACGAAATCAACAATCAACTCGAGATTGAGCTAGAAGGCTGAGTTAGCGAGACACATGCTTGACCTAGTTCTCGGCTTGTTGAGTAATTGATTTGGTGCCAAAGTAGCCAAAGTATTGGCGCACCAGACGCGAGGCCCGACTTTCCGCACTAGCGCTTTCCACAGTTAGAATTTTTCGCGCTAGATTCACGGCTCCCACATGTGCCTCAACCTGCTCCCACAAGTGGAGCCGCCTGTCGGAATCGAACCGACGACCTTTTCATTACGAGTGAAACGCTCTACCGACTGAGCTAAGGCGGCAAGGCCCAACGAGGATCGCCCGTCGAACCAAGAAGCGAGTCTACCGTGTTCAAACGCCACACTGGTGACCTGGTGGCTATCGGGAACGTAAGATCACAGCGTGGACGAAATGATTGATGGCTCAGTCGCTCAGGAACTTGAAGAAATCCGCGCCAGTATCGACAACATCGATGCCGCGCTCGTCCATCTTTTGGCAGAACGATTCAAGTGCACCAAGCGTGTCGGAAAGCTCAAAGCCACATACAAACTGCCTGCCGCTGACCCGGCTCGCGAGGCACGGCAAATCGAACGACTCCGCGCTAAAGCGCTCGAAGCTGATCTTGATCCAGCATTTGCAGAAAAATTCCTGAACTTCACGATCGAGGAAGTAATCCGCCACCACGAGGCGTTTCAAGAAGACTGAACGCCGGCACTTGAAAGAGCGCTACTCCTTACAGACAGTCCCGCCGGCTGGAACGTCTCCGTTGAGATAGAAGTTATCGATCGCTGCTTGAATACACTCGTTCCCCAGAAGATACGCAGTATGACCGTCACCTTCGCGACTCAACAGCACGCCCGATTCGAGTTGGCTGGCAAGCGCCTGCGCCCATTCGTAGGGCGTTGCCGGGTCTCGCGTCGTCCCCACGACGACGATTGGCGGGGCCCCCGTCGCCTTGGCAACCTGCTGGGGGTTGGCAGACTCGAGCGGCCACGCGGCACACGCTGCGGTCCCCCACGCAAGGAACTTTCCAAAAACTGGCGAAACTTCGGTGAACTCCGGAATGAGAGCCTTGACTTCTTCGGTTGACGATCCGCCAGGTGAATCGAGGCAATTGATCGCGGAAATCACTTGGCCCGAGTTGCTTGCGAAAGAACCATCGGCCTGCCGTTCGAAGTAGGCGTCGGCTAGATACATGAGCGAATTCGCTTTCCCGCTCAATGCGTCTTCTAAAGCCATAGTCAACATGGGCCACGAGTCTTGCGAATAGAGCGCCACCGCGACTCCAAAAAAGCCGTGCGACTCAGTCAGCAGCCGACTGCCTGGTACGCCCAAAGGCTTTTGGTCAAGCGAATTGAGAAACGCATTGAGTGTGGCGATTCCCTCGTCCACTGAATCGCCAAGTGGACAGTCGCCGTCCTCGACACAGTTCTCGAGGTAAGCCACGAGCGCTCGATGGAATCCCTCTGCTTGACCTTTCGAGGACCCGACGTTGTCAAGGCTCAGATCGACGGCCCCGTCGAGAACCATTCGGCCAACTTTGGCCGGAAACAGGTCCGCATAGGTGGCGCCCAATTGGGTTCCGTACGAGGCGCCATACCAATCGAGTTTCTTTTGACCGAGCAAAGCACGAACAACGTCTTGGTCTCGTGCAGCGTTATGCGTCTCCACGTTCTTGGCGAGCGTTCCTGAGTTCTTCAGGCAGGCTTCACCCATCTGCCGAATCGCAGCGTCACCGGCGGCAATCTCCTTGGCATTGTCTGGGGTTGGATCGATCGCGATGAACTTGTCGAACTTCTCGTCACTGAGGCATTCAAGAGGCGTCGATGCACCCACTCCGCGTGGGTCAACGCCCACGACATCGAACGTATTTTTCATTTCGGTTGCGAGTGATCCCGCGACGGTCCGCGCGAAGTCGGCGCCCGACCCGCCAGGGCCGCCAGGATTCACGAACAGTACTCGGCCTGTCTTGCCCGCCGAGGCCACCCGCAGCACCTTTAGTTCTAGCGTCTCACCGTCTGGTTTCGAATAGTCGACGGGAACCTCAACCATGGCGCACGTGTTTTGACCACAACGCTCCCACGAAACATCTTGGGTGTAGAACTTCTCCAGTCCCGCGGGAGGTCGCTCGTCGGATGCTTTGGGCGCATCCGGAAGGTCTGGCCTGAGCAGGATTGCGACCGCGACCGACAACGAAACAAGCAATCCCAAAACAGCAACGAGTACGAGCAGTCTTTTCACGAAACCATCCTTACGAACATGCTTTCCATAGCGATTTGTGGCGCCGCATTTGCCCCGAGTGCTTGCCGGCAATGCATAATCGCGTCAAGTGACGCCAACGTCTTTTTTGCTGTCGTGCGTATCGCAAATTCCTGAATACTCTGTTGCACATCAGGGTTCACGAGCGGTTGGCCAGTATCGAGTTGAACGCTTAGGACGTCCCTGAGTGCCGACATGAGTTCAATGAGTACACGATCGATCTCATCGCGAGCGATTCGTTTCCGACGCGAATCTTGGTCTTTCTTTAGTGCAGAAAGGGCACCCGCATAGCCAGTCGGCCGTTTACCCTTCTCTTCGACTCCCCACGACGATTGCAGGGCAGTCAACTCTTTGGCATCTAGCTCATCGCATTGCGTCTCGGCACGCGATTGCGCTTCGGCAACGATCTGACTCGCCGCCGACATCACGTCTGCCAACGAACGCATCCGCATCGGCAACGCCACAATGTCACGCCGCCGTGCCTGAGCTTCTTGATCGCGAGCGAGCGCCCTGGCCCGACCAATATGCCCTTGCGAAGCAGATGCAATGAACTTGGCCGATTCGGGATCAACCCCGTCTTTGCGTACGAGGTATGCCGCGACTGTGTCGACTGGCGGAGTCGCCAGGACCACGAGTCTGGAGCGCGACCTGATCGTGACGAGCACATCTTCGGCGAACGGAGCACACAGAAACCAGACCGTCTTTGGCGACGGCTCTTCGATCGACTTGAGCAATGCGTTGGCGGCCTGCTCGGTGAGTCGGTCGGCGTCTTCGACGATGATGATTTGCCACTCCCCAACTGACGGGAACATCGCGGCTCGCCTGACGACCTCACGCGCCGTATCGACGCCGATACTGAGCCCTTCTGTGTCGATGACAGTGACATCAGCGTGGGTGCCGTCTAACACCATCTGACAGTCTTTGCATTCTCCACAACCGTTATTCGGGCATTGCAAGGCGGCAGCGAACGCAACTGCTGACGTTGATCGTCCAGACCCTGGCGGCCCGGTTATGAGCCAGGCGTGAGTCATCGCTCCTTCAACAGCGGACTTGAATACCTGCACGGCACGCTCTTGGCCGACGAGATCAGACCACACGCCGTCACTCATGGCCGAGCCGCCAATCGTACGGTCACGATCTCGATGATCTGAGCGTGGATGCTTTCGGTCGTTTGCGCCGCTGAAATCACCACATGCGCGGCTGAGTCGGCCGCAACATCAAGAAAGAATTGACGCACACGTTGATGAAACTCAATAGGCTCCGCCTCGATCCGATCGGGCTCTCCCGCCCTTTTCAAGCCGACGACCGGGTCAATATCTAGGACGATTGTGAGGTCTGGGTTGAGTCCGTTTGTTGCCCACTGAGCGATCGGGCCGAGTTCGTTTGGCGAGAGGTCCCTGCCGGCACCCTGGTACGCGAGCATCGACTCGATGTAGCGGTCTGTCACGACCACGTGACCCGAGGCGAGTGCCGGGCGCAGGACCTTGTGAGCATGCTCTGCTTTATCGGCCAAGTAGATCAAGGCTTCGGTACGTGGTGCGATATCGCCGGTTGCTGGATCGAGAAGAATGCTCCGAAGCGTCGCGCCCACTTCGGTGCCGCCGGGTTGCCTCGTGGTGAGGACTGAGCGTCCTTGTGATTCCAACCAAGTAGTCAGCAACTTCGTTTGAGTTGACTTCCCCGAGCCTTCGCCACCTTCGAACGCGATAAAGAACCCACTCGTGGCATCTGACTCCATAGTGGAGAGCCTAACGGTCGATCACGAAACGCGGCCCATCTATCCACATTGGTCTCGCACTTTTGCGAGCACTATTACTCAGATACGGCTTTTTTCGCTGCAGCTTTCTTAGCCGTCGACTTCTTGGCGGGGCTCTTCTTAGCTGCCGTTTTCTTCGCAGGCGACTTTTTCGCGGCTTTCTTCACCGTCTTCTTGGCGGTTTTCTTGGCGGCCTTCTTCGCCGGGCCCTTGGCGCGGCGTTCAGCCAAAAGCTCCACGGCACGCTCGTGCGTCAACGTTTCGATTGAATCGTCTTTTCGCAGTGTTGCGTTGTATTCGCCATCGGTCACATAGGCACCGAAGCGACCGTCCTTGGCGACGATCGGTCGCTTGCTGTTGGGGTCTTCGCCGAGTTCCTTCAACGGCGCCGCAGCGGCCTTTCGGCCATAGGTTTTTGGCTGCGCATAAATTGCGAGCGCTTCGGCTTCGGTGATGGTGAGCAGTTGTTCTTCGTTCTCCAGCGAACGCGAATCCGTGCCCTTCTTGAGGTAGGGACCATACCGTCCGTTCTGGGCGGTGATCTCGTTACCGTCAGCGTCCTCGCCCACCACACGTGGCAAAGTCAAGAGCCGAACTGCGTCGTCGAGGCTGACCGAGTCGAGACTCATCGATTTAAACAAACTCGCGGTGCGCGGCTTGAGGCTCTTCTTTGCCCCATCGGGCAAGTCCTCAACAACATACGGTCCATAGCGGCCGTTCTTTGCCACAATCGCTAACCCGGTATCGGGATGGTTGCCCAAGACCTTTTCTTCGCCCGCAGGATTGGCCAAGAGCTCCTTAGCCACCTCTAGCGTCAGTTCATCGGGCGGCAGTTCTTCGGGCACGTTGGCACGCGTGGGCACCTCGGCGCCATCCTTGTTTGCGACCATGGGCGGTCCTTCAATGTACGGCCCATAACGCCCGACCCGGAGCGCGATACCTTCACCCAGATCGAAGGTCGAGAGTCCGCGAGCGTCGATGTCGGGAAGATTCTCAATCAACCGCTTAAGGCCCGTATTGCCGTCGCCTTCGCCAGCCCAAAAACTCTCCAAGACTGAAACGCGTTCTTCGTTTCCGTTGGAGATCGAGTCCAGAACGCTCTCAAGTTCGGCCGTGAATTCGTAATGCACGAGCCGACCGAAGTGTTGTTCGAGCAAACGCGTCACACTAAAAGCAACCCACGCTGGAACAAGCGCAGTTCCCTTCTTATACACGTAGCCACGGGCTTGAATCGTGTTGATGATCGACGCGTAGGTCGAAGGTCGGCCGATCTCGCGTTCTTCGAGCTCTTTAATCAGGCTTGCTTCGGTATAGCGTGCGGGCGGCTTCGTCTGGTGACCCTCGGCTGTTACCTCAAGGGCAGTAAGAACTTCACCCTCAACGAGATTCGGCAGCTTCGTCTGTTGATCGTCGCCCTTGGAGTCTGGCTCGTCGCTGGACTCCACGTAGGCCTTCAAGAAGCCATGGAAGGTGATCGTGCGGCCCGAGGCCGAGAACTCGACATCCTCGTTGGCAGCCGTCTCAGCCGCAATGCGGATCGTGACTTGATTGCCGACCGCATCGGCCATCTGCGAAGCGATCGTGCGCTTCCAAATCAATTCGTACAGTCGCAGTTCGTCTCCAGCAAGACCTGTCTGGGCGGGCGTGCGGAAGGAGTCGCCCGAGGGACGGATCGCTTCGTGAGCTTCTTGCGCGTTCTTGACTTTGGCCGTATAGATGCGGGGCTTGTCTGGCAAATATTGCTCGCCGAACATCTCTTTGACTTGCTGACGAGCGGCCGTGAGCGCGGTCTGCGACAACGTCACCGAGTCGGTACGCATATAGGTGATGAATCCGCCTTCATAGAGGCGCTGAGCGACCGACATGGTGCGCTGTGCCCCAAAGCCGAACTTTCGCGATGCTTCCTGTTGCAAAGTCGTGGTGCGAAATGGAGCATAAGGCCGGCGCGTAAACGGCTTCGATTCGATTGAGCGCACCGCGAACTCGCGACCGGCAAGACCTGCGACGAGCGCTTCGGCGCGTGCTTCGTCAACGTGAACCGACTTGCCGCTGTGCTGGCCTTGATTGTCGAAGTTCGACCCGTTCGCAATTCGTTGGCCGTCGATCGAAAAGAGTTTGGCAGCAAAGGTGCGCGGTTCATCACTTGTGGCACGCTCGCCAGCGTCCAGTTGTGCAGCCAAATCCCAATACGTTGCCGACCGGAACGCCATCCGCTCGCGTTCACGCTCAACTACCAGTCGTGTAGCCACAGATTGAACTCGACCGGCCGATAAGCCTGGCATGATCTTCTTCCACAGCACGGGACTGACTTCGTAGCCGTAAAGACGGTCGAGGATGCGGCGAGTTTCCTGCGCATCGACAAGGTCAGTATCGATATCGCGCGGGTTTTGAATCGCGCGCTGAATGGCGTCGGCAGTGATTTCGTTGAACGTGATGCGCTTGACGGGAACTTTCGGCTTCAGTTCATCGAAGAGGTGCCACGCAATTGCTTCACCTTCGCGGTCCTCATCGGTTGCGAGGATGAGTTCGTCGGCATCTTTGAGAAGCTTCTTGAGTTTCGCGATCTGCGACTTCTTGTCATCAGACACGACATAGATCGGTTCGAAATCTTTATCAATGTTTACGCCAAGCCGCGACCACGCCTCGCCCTTGTACTTCGCGGGCACTTGATCAGCACGTTTGGGCAGGTCTCGGATATGGCCGACCGATGAGTCGACCACATACCCGTCGCCCAAGTACGCCTGAATACTGCGGACCTTGTTGGGGGACTCTACGATGACGAGACTTGTCACTTAACACTCCTGCTTAGGTTCGGATTGAACCCGATCAGTCGCCTACGCTAGCGCGGACTACCAATGATTCTGTGACCCGGTCACCCAGAAACGATAAATCCGTCTCTGGCCAGATCTTCCACAAGTGACTCATGTTGACGCTTTGTTTCGTCTGGGTCAAGTCCCAAAATCGCGGCGATCCCCTCAAAGATCTGCGCAGCGGTCAATTCCGGGTCACATGCAGAAACGAATCCGGCGCCGATCGTATCGAGTTGTATTGAGGGAGCCATACCAGTAGTTCGGCGCAACGTTATGGAGTTGGGGTGTTCGGCACCTGGCCGGGCGATCGTTTCTTCAACGACGTCCGGAGCGACAGCCCAACTTCGCTCCAAGAGCGAGTTGTCTCTATTGCATTTCAGCCTGTCTGGCCACGCCGCGAACTCGATACCGACGGGTTCACGGACAGGTGACGGGTTGTCGTCAATGCGCACATCGGGCTGGTTTCGGCCTGACTTGTGGAGGTTGATCCAACCGAATCCCATGGACTCGATTCCCTTGCTGGTGAACCAGCCGAGCCAATGCTCGTATCTGCGCGAGAACTCCGGTCCCCGGGCTAGGCCCGAATCGGCGAGCCACATTTCGGTGTATTCGGGGAGATCGATCGATTCGCGTCGTATTACCCACGCGTCGAGGCCCGTGGGTTCGATCCAACTCGCAAGCCGTTCGTCCCACGGTTGCCCTGTGGGTTCAATCCATGCTGCGAGCACTTGGCACATGCCGTCGTTTGCGAGATAGGTCGCTGCTCCGGTGACGACGTTTCGCACGATGTCGTCACCCTCGAATTCAGTCTCGCGGTATACCAGCCGCTCGCCTTCGGGTGGGGAAACGACGAACGGAGGGTTGGTCACGATCAGATCGAACGTTCCGTCGACTGGTTCGTACAAGCTTCCTTCAACGAATGTGACATCGACTTTGTTGAGGCTGGCCGTAAGGTGCGCCAGTGCCAACGCGCGTTGG
Organism: uncultured Aeromicrobium sp.; assembly: GCA_937873005.1. Taxonomy (GTDB): domain Bacteria; phylum Actinomycetota; class Actinomycetes; order Propionibacteriales; family Nocardioidaceae; genus Aeromicrobium. The sequence continues at coordinate 15,353 of CALMUY010000109.1, forward strand.
TTCACATCGGTAGCGACGACTTCTTTGGCGTGAGTTGCCAAATGCAGCGACTGCACACCGCAACCCGTGCCGAGATCGAGCGCTCGTTTGACCGGCCGGCGAGCAGTCAGGCGCGCCAATGACGAGGACGCTTCACTGATGCCAAGGACATAGTCCGGCCGAATCCGCGAGCCGATGCCGTTGAGCCCAGGTGTGAGATCGCTGACCACGAGCCAATCGTGGGTCTCGTCGCCGTAGGGACGGATATCAACGAGCGCACGAATTCCAGCAGCATCACTCGCGAGGATGTCTGCGTCGATGAGGTGGCCGAGCAGGTCGCCGAATACTCGACGTGCAGACGCTTCACTGATCGTCGCTTGGAGGGTAAAGAGTCGCGTCAGGACTTCGCAGCGTGTTCCTTCGGGGACAGCCCGCAGTCCAGGAATCGTTTCATTGCGTGCGAGCGCGCGCCAAGCAGGGGTTCCGAGCGTTTGAAGAACCGCGTCAGCAGTGAAGCCTTCGAGACATTCACGTAGTCGGGCAATGCGATCTGGCTGAAGAATCACGCCACAATAGCGTCGACGGAGCCATGAATCTGGAAGACACGGTCGAGTCCTGTGATGTCGAAGATGCGCAAGAGACGGTCGCTCGTGCACACGATGTCGAGGGAGCCGCCGTCGGCACGTACCCGCTTGAGCGCGCCGACGAGCACACCGAGACCGGTCGAGTCGAGGAACGCCACTCGTTCAATGTCCACAATGAGTCGCGTGTGGCCGCGGTCGACTGCCTTGATGATGGCCTCACGCAACTTCGGCGCAGTGTAGACATCAATTTCTCCAGAGACCTCAACGACGTGAAAGCCGAGAAGGTCTCGTTCTTGAAGCGACAGATCCATAATGAGCATTGAACCAGCAAAATGGGAGCCATGGCCAGAGATTCGCGATGTCGGTTCGAAATGTTTTGCGAATCATGTTGATGCACACTGACGATTTTGGGCCCCATGCGACACACTGGGAGGCATGAATCCGATCCTTGCGCTAGGTGAATTTGCGGATCGGATCGTTCATTTCGAAGAGCGCCCAGCGCAGCCTGGCGTGGTCGAACCGTGGCCCGATTGGGTACCACCGGATGTTCGCACGATATTTGAAAATCAAGGTATTTCAACATTGTGGGGGCACCAGGCCGAGGCGCTGAATCTCTTACACAGGGGCGAAAACGTCGTGGTTTCGACGGGCACGTCGTCGGGAAAATCGCTCATTTACCAAGTACCAGCGCTGATGACGTTGGCTGCGGGCCGAACTGGTTCAGCCTTGTCGGGCTTGAAGCGCCCCACCGTTTTGTATTTGTCTCCGACGAAGGCGCTTGCGGCCGACCAGTTGTCGCGCTTGCCACACAACCAACCGTGGTTACGGGCCGCGACGGTAGATGGCGACAACACTGCGGAGGAACGCGCTTGGGCTCGCGACCATGCAAATGTGGTGCTGGCGAACCCTGACGTCTTGCATCATTCGTTGCTGCGAAATCACGAACGCTGGAGCCGTTTTTGGGGCGGGCTGACACTGGTCGTGATCGACGAAGCACACCACTATCGGGGCGTGTTCGGTAGTCACGTGGCCCTCATTTTGCGACGACTACGCCGTATCTGTGCCCACTACGGCGCTACGCCTCAGTTCGTCTTGTCGTCTGCCACGATCGCGGAACCGGCTCGTTCGAGTAGTTTCCTCGTCGGAGTCGACGTCACTGCCGTGACCGAAGATGCCTCGCGGCGGGGTCCTTTTTCGATTGCGTTTTGGCAGCCGCCGTTGTTGCCTAGTTTGGGTGGTGAGCACAATCGAGTTCGCCGTAGTCCACTTCGCGAGGCGGCTGACGTTCTCGCCACGCTTGTGGCGGCGGGCTTTCAAACGCTCGTTTTCGTGAACTCCCGTGCCGGTGCTGAACGGGTTTCGCGTCTCGCTCGTGAACAACTGGCGGCGCAATCGCCTGGCAGCGAATCGCTTGTCGCCGCCTATCGGGGCGGCTATTTGCCCGAAGAACGACGAGATCTTGAAGCAGCACTGCATTCTGGACGATTACGTGGCGTGGTTTCGACGTCGGCGTTAGAACTCGGTATCGACGTTGCCGGTCTCGACGCTGTCGTGACGGTTGGATTCCCTGGCACGCGCGCGACCATGTGGCAGCGGTTCGGACGCGCTGGGCGTTCGGGTGCTGCCGGTCTTGGCATTCTCATTGCTCGCGACGAGCCTTTGGACGCACACATCGTGACCCATCCGCACTCGGTGCTCGACGCACCCACCGAAGCGACCGTGTTCGATCCACACAACCCGTATGTGTTGGGCCCGCACTTGGCCGCGGCTGCTCAAGAGATTCCATTGACTGAAGCCGATTTTGAGTTATTTGGACCGCGTTCGCGCGAAGGCGTCGAAGCGCTTACCTCAGCTGGTTTGCTTCGCAAACGGTCACGCGGGTGGTATTGGACGCACCCTGAACCGGCTAGCAATTTGGCGGACTTGCGCTCCTCGGGAGGGCATCAAGTACAGATTGTGGAAGCAGAAACCGGTCGCGTAATTGGCACCGTGGATGCCGGGACTGCCGACCGTGACGTACACACGGCCGCCGTTTACGTGCATCGAGGCGAGGACTACATCATCAGCGAGTACTTGCCTGACGACGGTCTAGCTTTCGCTCGGCGAGCTGAGGTTTCACATTCGACCCAAGCACATGCCGATACTGCGATTGAGGTGCTGGCTGAGCACGAGCAAGCACGATGGGGTGACGCCACCATCTCGTGGGGTTCTGTACGCGTGACGAGTCAAGTGACTGGCTATGACATTCACGACCGTGAGTCTGGCCGCGCTTTGGGTGAAGACGTCCTCGAGTTGCCGCCTCGCTCCTATGACACGGCTGCCGTGTGGTGGACCTTGTCGGACATTGCGGTGACTCAAGTTGTTGCCCCCGACGAGACTGCGGGAGCGGCTCACGCGGCGGAGCATGCAGCAATTGGGCTTTTGCCGCTATTCGCCGAATGCGACAGGTGGGACATTGGCGGGGTCTCCCCCGCGCCTCATGCCGACACTGGCCGCTTGACGGTGTTTGTTCACGATGGTTACCCCGGTGGCGCAGGGTTCGCAGAACGCGGGTTCGCGGTGATGCGCGAGTGGCTTGAAGCAACCGTCGAAACAATTCGCGACTGTGACTGCGTAGCAGGATGTCCCGCTTGCATCGTGTCACCAAAGTGCGGCAACCGAAACAATCCGCTCGACAAACTCGGCGCCATTCGCTTGTTAGATACGGTCCTTGGCCGCGCGTAACCGCACCGCGTTCAAAGTAGCCTGTTCATTCAAAGTAGTAGGACGGCGCGGCACGAGCCCGTTGCCTAATCCCCCACGCACCCAGCGGCGTTTTAATCTCGGCTCGCGCCGTTACTGTCGCCACCTCAGCGTCCATTCGACAGGACGTAATTCTTGTGCCATTGGCTTTGGCGATGCGTCTGGCAGCCGCGCATCCTTCTTGTCCGTCAACGCTCGCTTTCGAGGCAGCTAAAGCCGCAAAGTCGGCGCCTTGGCCAGCTCGTTGATGTAGCGACAGGAGCAGCACTGCGACCATGCATGCTCCCGCCACCATGACGATGACGGCTCCCGCCGAAATCGCAAGCGTTGATCCGGTTCCTCGTTCTCGTGGGGCGTTCATTCTCGAACCGCCGAAGCGTTTCCTTGGACGGTGACGGCTAGGCGTGGCAACGACGGCACGGTTACTCGCCGGCTGACGTGAACGCTCACGGTGCCGCTTGCTTCCCGAACGCGAACCTTCAACCCACGTGAGCTTTCTCCAACACGACGCATGGCTTGTGCTTTGGAGTCGCCTTGGGACATGCTCCGAGCAATAAATTGCGCGGTTTCGTTCGTTTGCGCATGAGCCGTTTGAATCCAAAGCATGCCTGCGAGAAGGCACGTGATGAAAAGCAGTGTTGGAATGACGACGGCAGTTTCGGCGGTGACCATTCCGTGTTCGTTCTTGACCATAGGTTCTCGTTTCTGTGCACGGGTCTCAGCGAGCGGTGGCCCCGGCCACGAATGGCCGGGGCTTCCAGTGCTCAGAACGGGAGCGTGCCGATCATTCGGGTAAATACGTCTTGCAGGAGGCTCTGGAACCACTCAGAGGTGCCGACCTTGTAGAGGATTCCGCCGACACCGCAGGCGCCAACGGTGCCGACCGCATATTCGGCCGTTGCCATGCCGCGTTCGTTGTTCTTGTTACGGGTGATGAGGTTCTGGATCATGTCCATGTCCTTTCGTTGTAGTTATCCAGAACATGGGCGTTTGAGCAAAGAATTTGCGGGCAGTCCACACGCTTGTGGAAACCGCTGAGGGCAAACGAGCACTGAGGATGAACCCTCAGCGACCGAGGACTCCCGAGGACAACCCCAGCACGAGCGGGACGATTCCGATGAGGACGAACGCTGGCAAGAAACACAGGCCGAGCGGTATCGCCGTCTTTGTTGCAACATTTTTACCCGCAAGCGACTTACGTTCACTTCGGTCTTTTCGAGCACTGTTAGCGGCATGCTGGATCGACAACACCACGCTGCTACCGGACTCTGCCGTTCGGGCAAACGTTCGGCCCACGCGCGCCAGCGGAGTCTCGGCCAATCCTCGCCAGACGGGCTGCGGGTCAACACAAAACTCCAACTCCATCGAAACGGTTCGCAAGGTGTCCCCCAGTGGCCCTTGGGTGTGATTTGCCACGAGCGCCAGTGCCGATTCGATCGTCCTCCCCGACGCAACCACCGCCCCCATCAGTCCTAGTGCGATAGGAACGTCTGCAGTGATGTGCGCTTCTCGTTTTCGGTTCTCGCCTGAGTCGAGGCGAGATACCCAGGCTCGAACGAGTGGCGCAGTGACGATACCGAGCACGAGACCCATCACGTCGAGCACGAGGAATCCCAGTAATGGCCAAAACACAAGCACCAGTAGTTCAGGATTTAACAACTTGCCTCGCGACTGAGGTTGTTGAGGCAGAGGGACTCTGATGAGTGCATTGGGTCGCTGCCAGGCCCACACCAATAGCGTGACCGTGATGAAAACACTCATGCCCGCTCCGCATGGTCAGCGATCTTGTCGACCCACACCACACCGAGGCTCGCCAAGATCGATCCAATGGACACCGCCAGAGCACCCCACAAAGTCTCAGTGATGACATGGACGGGGGCGGCTCCCATTCCGCTTCCCATGCCGAGTGCGAAGAGCGGGAGAACTGCCATCAGTACTGCCGTTGACCGGGCGGGTGCCACGGCCGATTCAATTTCGGAGACCAGTTCGAGTTCGCGTTCAATATCGGCCGCCACCGTTTCGAGAACAAGTGCCAATGGGGCCCCCGATTCGTGCGCTACTGCCCAAGCTGAAGCAACCCATCTCAGCGATTCGCAGCCTGGCTGGGTCGACGCGCGATGCCATTCGGTGGCGACATCTGCACCGACGCGATGAGCCTCGTACACGTCACGGACGTAGTCGAACTCGTCGGCGAGACGCGCCAAGGTGGTGGTCGGCAAGACCCCCGCTCGCAAATCGCTCGCGAGAACTTCGACCACTTCCATGCACGCCTCGCGGGCGGCTCTTGTTCGTGCCTTGTGTCGTGATTTTTTCCACCTCACCGCGATGCCGAAGGCTACCCCGATTGACGCGAGTGACAGCAATGCTTTCGGCGCACCCCAGAGGGCGGCCAGAAAAATCCATCCGCAAAACCCCGCCGTGACGACGAGCCACCATGGCATAGTTGGCCGTCGAGTTTGTCCCAACCGGACAGCAACGACGGCCCAGGGCGGGTCGAGAAACCAGACGAAGGCCGCACTTGCGGCAGCCGCAAGCACGGCCTGACTTGACTGCAACACTCAATCCTCGTGCCGGATGATGGTTGTCGCTGCGAGTTCGCCCATGGCGTTTCGTTCAAGTCTGGCAAGTTCGAGCACCCTGCGTTGCCCCGAGGCGTCTCGCCCAACATGAACGATGCGGTCGATTGCGGCTTCGGCTTGTAGCCAGGTTGTCTCACGCGCCATGCCTGCGGCGGATCCAAGCGCCGCTAGGCGGGCTGGCACATCGCGTGGACTATTCGCGTGCAAGGTGGCCGCACCTCCCTCGTGGCCGGTGTTCATTGCCGCGAGCATGTCCGCGACTTCGGCGCCTCGCACTTCTCCCACGATGAGCCGATCTGGCCTCATCCGCAGTGATTGGCGAATGAGATCACGCATGGTGACCAGCCCGGCACCTTCGACGTTCGCTGGCCGACCTTCAAGACTGACGACGTGTGGGTGGTTGGGCGCGAGTTCGGCAGAATCTTCCACGATGACGATGCGTTCGTTCGGATCCACGATCGACAAAAGTGCCGAGAGCATCGTGGTTTTGCCTGACCCGGTAGCGCCAGTTACGAGAAAGGCCTTGCGGGTCGCGACGACTTGGCGCAGGGCGCGTGCCATCGTCGGCGAAAGCGATCCCGAATGCTCGAGTTCGCTGAGGCGGGGCGCTCTCTGACTCGGCTTTCGTAGCGAAATGAGCGTTCCTGGCCGAGCCAGCGGTGCCAAAATCGCGTGCAGGCGCGTTCCGTCGGGTAGGCGTCCGTCGACCCAACCGCACGCGTCGTCGAGCCGCCGTCCGGCGATCGACGCGAGTCGCTGCGCGAGTCTCCGAACTTCTGCTTCGCTCGCGAACACGGAAGGGTGTTCGCGAAGGCCCGCGCCAGAATCAACCCACACGGCTAGGTCTCCGTTGACAAGCACATCGGTGACATCGTCACGGTCAAGAAAAACTTGAAGCGGCCCCGCGTCCAACGATTCTCGGTGCAGTTGCTCCACGACTTTGAGAACCATCCCTGCGCTCACGAGTCCGTAGTGGCTTCGCATGGCCGATGCCACCGCTTCTGGTCCATTTCCAAGACCTTGACGTGCGATCCGAGTTCGAACGTGATCAAGCAAGTCGGGCGTAATCGTTTCGGGAAGTGATGCTGTCATGTCAGCCCCACCATCTCGAGAATGGTGGAACTGACGCGGAGCGGCGCACCGCGACGCGGACCCAAACCATGTTCGACATCGGCGAAGATTCGGCGCTGCGTGGGCATATGATCGACCACAGGGACCCCCAGCCTGACCGCCAATTCACGGCGGTCGAGGCCACCAGGAGCCGCCCTTGCTACGACGAGTACTTGAGCACCGCCATTAGTGAGTTGGGGCAACAGTTGTTCGGCGGCAACAACGCCGCTTAACCTCAGCGGCACCATCAAAACGATCGCAACAGACCTGTTCACTAAGTCGGATGAAAGAGCATCTAGGCGTCGAGGGACATCAGCGATTACGGCGTCATAGCCGCGTACGAGCGTGTTGACCACCGGCGAGCCCGGCACGCCGCCTGGAGTACTTCGACCAAAGGACACGACGTCGACGCCATGGCGCGAAGGTAGCGCCTCACGTAATTCTGGCACCGTAATGTGGCCCGTCGTTGCTTCGAGGTCTGCCCAGCGCAGACCCGCCGAGCGTTCAGCACCGAGGACGAGTTCGATTCCGCCCGAGACGTTGTCTCCGTCGACAAGAACTACCGATCGCTCTTGGCGTGCAGTCGCACACGCCAAAGCCGCTGCGAGAGTTGACGCTCCGACTCCCCCACACGCCCCCATCACGCTAATGACACAGGCCTCGCCAGAACCTTCCACCGCTTCAGCCAAGACCGTGACGACATCGTTGCCGTCAAACCTGATGACTTGGGTGGCGCCGACGTCTATGGCGCTCTTGAGATTGTCAATGCTGGGCTCGCCGATGAGGAAGACATTGGGTCGGCGCGCCACGTGCTTCGTGGTGATCTGGTGGACCGCATCTACATCGATGAGTACAAAATCGGCAGTTTGCCATTGACGTCCGAGGTTTGCGGATTCGGCGTATTCGGTGGCCGACTTACCTAGCGCAGCACACCAGTTGTGGGCGTGCCGGAGGAAGTGAGGGTCGTTCGAAACGATGAGTGGCCCGCTCACATCGATCGTGGCTTTCCTGGGGACAGAGTTCTTCACGGAACGAAGACTGCCGACGATCTCGCCCCGGCGAAAGCCCGCCGTAGCGCGCCTGTGGACAATCGATCCACCGTTCCACGATGTGGATGACGGTCAGTTAGACGTTTTTGCCACCCAAGCATTCAACCGCGCATCGTCGCTCTCAAAGGACTCAACCAGTTCGCCGCCATCGCACCGACACAATTCAACGATCGAAGCGCGCCCGACGTGTTCGAGCAGGCGCACGGTGCCCCCGAATGCGACCCATCGTTGGACCGTTTCGAGCGAGTGTGCCGGCTCGATGACCGGCACCGCGGCTAAGTGGAGGTATTCGGCCAAGACCGGAACGTGACTGTGTTCTGGGTGCTTTGCAGCAGTCACCACAATCGAGTCCGGCTCGGCAGCGACCGAACGCAATATCCTCATATCGGGACTATCAACCCCCAAAGCGAGCTCTTCAAGATATCTCTCTCGAAACTCTTCGAAACGCGAGTCGTCAGCATGAAACCAGGTCCGCAATTCGGCACTTGGAGCGACTCCCGGCAGCCACGAACCGACGCGCGGGTCACCTTTGGGGATGCCACGTGGCCACAAGCGATCGACCAAGAACCGATGCTGACCGGGCACAACCTCGTCATAAATTCGACCAATCTTCACACTTCCATAGCACCGCAGAACACATCAATATGCAAGGAAACGGAGAATGCCCCGCTAGGCTGGAGTTATGAGCGTGAATTCGGCACGCCCCGCCGCGTTTTTTGATCTCGACAAGACGATCATCGCCAAGTCGAGTGCGTTGGCGTTTAGCAAGCCTTTTTACGACGAAGGCCTGTTGCGAAGGCGCAACTTGCTGCGCAGCGCGTATGCCCAATTCATGTTCTCGCTCAACGGTGCTGACAACGATCGGCTCACGCTCATTCGCGACGAAATTTCTCGACTCGTCGAAGGCTGGGATGTCGATACCGTTCGCCGGACAATCGACGAAACCTTCGATGCGGTCATCGAACCGATGATCCATTCCGAAGCACTCGACCTGATCGCGGAGCATCGTGCACAAGGTCACCCCATTGTCATCGTGTCGGCTTCGGGCGATGTCATGGTCGAACCGATTGGTCGCCGACTTGACGTCGATCACGTGATCTCGACCCGCATGTCCGTGATTGATAACAAGTTCTCAGGCGAAATCACCTATTACGCTCACGGCCCAACGAAAGCCGAAGCGATGCGTGAACTCGCTGAACGCGAAAACTACGATCTCGCAGCGAGTTACGCGTATTCCGATTCGGCAACCGACATTCCCATGTTGGAGGCGGTCGGCCATCCGTTCGCGGTCAATCCCGACAAGCAATTGCGTGCGAAGGCTGAAGAACTGGGTTGGCCGATTTTAGAGTTCAAGCGCCCCGTCAGCCTCGCGAAGGCGACCAAATACAAACCCACCTTGAGCCAGGTTGCGGTAGGTGGCGCCATTCTGGGAGCGGCGACGATTGCCGGCGTCGTTGGCTACAAAGTTCGTCATCGAGACCCACTCAGTTAGCCCGAGTTTCCTACCTCTTGTGGAGGACTCGCGCGTGGTGCATGCTGGAATCAGAATTCAAGAGCGGCTCGCAGTTTTGGAACTCACGCGGCGATCTCCCGTCCCACAGGGTAATCGCATCCGGGATATCCACATTTTCCATGCACCCTAGTGGCCCCGGGGCGATGATTTGACGAAGGCACGCTTGGTAACCAGAGCGTTGCGGGCAGCGGCGGCGTCTTAACCGGCGCCGCCGTTTTTTGTGCACCTTTTCGGGAGGGCCTTTATTTCGAGTTCAAAGGCGAAGCTTCGGCCGCGCGTGTATACGAATCAGCACACCAGAGCAACCATTGGTGTACGCCTGTTGCTTGAGACTCATACGCCTTGAGCGCGGCGAAGTAGCCCTGCGAGTCCATCACGTGGCCAACTTCGGGCACGGTCACCGAGGCCGGATCGATGCCACGATCCACAAAAAGCAAGCGCTCTACTGCTCTAGCCACGACGGCGTTGTGCGAAATGAACGCGCCTGCCGCAATAATCTCGGCGTGCGCCAAGGCTGCAACCACAAGCGCGGGCGCTTCGGTCTTTTCTTTCACCATGTCGCCGAGCGCCTGAAGTCGTTTGACTCCTTCCGGGTTCACTGGGCGTCCGAGGTCTTCGTCCGCAACGGAACCGGCCGCGGCGAGTGCGTGGACCCGCGCCATCGCTTGCACCGGCGAGGTGCGCCACATGGGCAGCAGCCCGAGCAACTGAGTCGAGAGACGGACAGCAGCCTTTGCGGTCGCGTCTCCGCCACCTTCAGCGAGTTCGTCAACGTCGAAGGAACTGCCTTCGAGGGTGGCCGAAGCCCAGGCGCCGAGCAGTAGCGAGCGGGCCGTGTGTTCGGGGGTGCTTTTGCGCAATCCCCGATCGCGCAGCACTGCGTCGATGCTGTCGCGGGTGGAACGGTAACTCGACGGAACTCCCTCAAGGAGTGCTGCGGCAATGAATGGATCAGACACGCCTGCAGACTACCGACCCTGCGTGCCATCCGGCGAGTAACCTCGAATCGTGAGTGTTTTTCCCGTGGATTCTGCAGCCAGATGGCTCGTGGGGGAACGCCTGTCCACCATCTTGCATATTGGTGACGGGCCGCTCGCGTACGGCTTGAGCGAACAGGGCCACGAAGTGACCATCGCTGGAACAGATGTTACGCAAGTTCGTAACGATGAAGTGACATACGTGCGCGCCGATCCTGAGCACTTGCCGTTCGCTTCCAATAGCTTCGATGTGATCGTTGCCCCCCAGTTGGCTGATTCACCCAGTGTCCTCGCACAGTACGCTCGCGTACTTGTGCCGCATGGGTATCTTTCGGCTATGAGCCGCCGCTACGACGACTCGCTTCCATGGGTCCGCAAATTGCGCGCGATCACCGGTGACACCGGCAATAGTGATCCCGTTGCTGATACTTTTTCGGCCTCGGGTCTGTTTGAAGATATCGAGGTTCGCGAGTTCAACGATTGGCAGAATCTTGATCTGCCTACGCTCATGCAGTTTGCCGAACAGACTCGTGCCCCTCATGTGCCGATCGACCGATTGGCCAGCGTGCACCAACTGTGGCTGGAATACTCGCAAGCCTCCGGGTCGTTGCGGCTGCGCCACGAGACGAAATGCACTCGAGCGAAAGTTGTCAAAGAGGCTTTGGCAAGCGAGCCAGATCCGCCGGACGCATTCTTGCTGTCGCTCGACTAGACCGAGGCACCGAGTCGCACGGTCTCCTGTCTATGGGTTATTGCCGATAGGCTCGCGCACCTAAACTTCTCAGTGTGAAGTTCTATGCAGGCAATACGCCCCAGCACGACCTGACCTACAACGACGTCTTTTTGGTGCCGCAGTCTTCCGATGTGAGTTCGCGGTTCGACGTCGATCTCGCCTCACGCGATGGGTTGGGCACAACCATTCCGATCGTGGTGGCGAACATGACCGCTATTGCTGGCAGGCGGATGGCAGAGACGGTTGCTCGGCGTGGCGGCATCGTCATTTTGCCCCAAGACATCCCCCTCGACGTTGTCGCCAAAACTGTCGGCAAGGTGAAGTCTTCGCACACTCTTTTGGATACGCCGGTAACGCTTCGCCCCGACACGACTGTCGGCGAAGCGTTGAGTTTGTTGCCGAAACGCGCGCACGGTGCCGCGGTTGTTCTCAACGACGATCGCACTCTCCTCGGGTTGTTCCGCGCAAGTCACGGGGTCGAGGTTGATCGGTTCGCGCAAGTGCACGAGGTGGCTGACCGCACGCCCGTGGTGCTGCGGGAGGGACTCTCTGGACCCGAATACTTTGCCGCGTTAGAAGAGCACCACATTGGCTTCGCCCCCGTGGTTGCCCCCGACCAGACTCTCGTCGGTGCCATTACCGCTAAAGGTTCAGTGCGCTCCACGATTTATCTGCCTGCGCTCGATGACCAGGGTCGTCTGATGATTGGCGCCGCGGTCGGAATCAACGGCGACGTCGAGTCGAAAGCGAAGGCCCTGCTCGACATGGGTGTCGACGTGATCGTGGTCGACACGGCACACGGACATCAGGCACGCATGGTCAAGGCGTTGAAAGTGGTCGTGAGGGTTCGTGACGCTCACGCAGAGCTCAGCGGTCGGCGAGTGCCGATTGCGGCCGGCAATATCGTCACGGCCCAGGGCACACGCGAGTTGATTGAGTTGGGTGCCGACATCGTGAAGGTTGGTGTTGGTCCCGGCGCGATGTGCACGACGCGGATGATGACGGGCGTGGGCAGACCGCAATTCTCGGCGGTGCTTGATTGCGCTCAGGCAGCAGCAGAAGCCGGTGGAAGTGTGTGGGCTGATGGCGGCGTACGGCATCCGCGTGATGTGGCGCTGGCGCTGGCGGCAGGGGCTGGCTCGGTGATGATCGGCTCGTGGTTTGCCGGCACGCTCGAAAGCCCCGGCAATCTCATGACTGGTTCTGATGGGCGTGAATACAAGAATTCGTTCGGTATGGCTTCGTCGCGGGCCGTCTCGAATCGTACCCGCGATAATGCCGGTTTTGAACGCGCGCGGATGGCTCTGTTCGAGGAAGGTATCTCAAGTTCGCGCATGTATTTGGATCCTGATCGCCCTGGCGTTGAAGACCAACTCGATCAGATCACGGCGGGCGTGCGTTCAAGTTTCACCTACGCGGGTGCCCGCAACATTCACGAATTCAGCGAACGGGCGACTATCGGCATCCAGTCGATGGCCGGGTACGAGGAAGGCCGTCCGTTGCACTCGAGTTGGTGAGTGAACTGGGTTTATTTAAGCCAGTGCGGCGCTGCCGGCGAGGATGATGTCGACACCTCGGGAGAAGGTGTCGTCAAGAGTCGGATCGGCTGCGATCACGCCTGCCGCGACAGCTTGGCGATGGGTTTGGGTCGCTTGAGTGTGCCCCAAGACGTACAGCAACAAGGCTTGGGCACCTTCGTCGCTGCCGACGCTTCGAGCGAGGGCAGTTGGCAGGTCACTGGCGCCCAGCCCGAAGGCTCGAGCCGTGGCTACCACTTCAGCCCCATCGCGAATCTGGAGCATGGCTTCGCGCAGCGCTAGGCAACTTGCTCGCGGGTCGTTGGTGATTTCGACGGGCGCGATGATGCGATCGGCCATGAGCGCCAAGAGGGTCTGCTTGTTTTCGACATGGTGATAGAGCGCTGAGGGCTGCACCTTGAGTTCGCTGGCGATGCGGCGCATCGAGCAAAACTCAAGGCCAAAGGAGTCGAGTACTCGCAGTGAGCCGTCGATCACATCGTCAAGGCTATGGGCCATGTCGCCACCCTACCGTGCTAGCCTGAACGCCGTTCAGGTGAACAGTGTTCAGGAGTAGAAATGACCGAAGTAAAGTCTCGCAAGTCCCCCGCGACCGACATCGCTCTCATCGCAGCGTTCGCGGCACTCACGGTTGTCGCAACCCTGATTCCTCTGGGGTTCGAAGTCGGCGGAGTACCCGCCACCTTGCAAACGCTGACAGTATTGCTGGCCGGCGCAGTCTTGGGTGCTAAACGCGGCCTGCTTGCCAACGCTTTGTATGTTGCGATCGGCGTCGCCGGTTTGCCGGTTTTCTCAGGCGGGACGGCCGGATTCGGCGTCCTGGTCGGGCCAACAGGTGGCTACATCGTTGGCTTCATGGTCGCAGCTGTTGTCACCGGTTTCCTCGTGGAACGATTCTTGGGGTCGAATCAAGTAAAGAATCTGATCCTCATCTTCGCCGCGGGTGTCGCTGGCCTCGTCGTGCTGACTGCATGCGGCATTGCGGGATTCATGGTTAACGTCGACCTGACCTTCGCGGCATCGTGGACAACCGCTCTAATTTTCTTACCCTTTGATCTTGCGAAAACTGCGCTCATGGCGTTTGTCGCAGCAGCAACTCACCGTGCCTTTCCTGACACCTTGATCGCGCGTCGCACCTGATAGAACATTGTTGTGATCGAGTTCGACCAAGCTGTTGTCGCCAACCGACTGCACCCAACCACCCTCGCTTTGGGCGAGCAGCGTGTCGGCGTGATCGGCCCCAACGGTTCTGGAAAGTCGACGTTAGTCCGGTTGATAAACGGTCTGATCGAACCTGACTCTGGTCGGGTATTGGTAAACGGGCTTGATTCTCAACGCCAAGGGCGCCAAGTCCGACAATCAGTGGGGTTTTTATTCACCGATCCCGGTGCTCAGTTGGTGATGCCCACGGTGATCGAAGACATCAGTCTTTCTCTGCGTAATACCCATACAAAGCGGACTGAACGTCGAGCGGCTGCCCTTGCGATTCTCGATCGCTTTGGCTTGAAAGATCTTGCAGAACGCAGTGTCTACCAGTTGTCCGGAGGTCAGCGCCAACTTGTGGCGTTGGCCTCCGTATTGGCCACCGACCCTCAGGTCTTGATCGCGGATGAGCCCACAACACTTTTGGACTTGAAAAACTCACGTTTGGTGGGCGATCTGTTGTTCTCGCTCGAGCAACAAGTAATTCTTGTAACCCACGACTTGGATTTGGCAGCACGTTGCGATCGCGTTTTGGTGGTGTCTGACGGTCGCATCGATTTTGACGGCGAACCACAACTAGCCGTGGACCACTATCGAGCCTCGGTATGAACCAACTCAACCTCCTTGGGCTCTACCAGCCAAATGCAACGTTGCTTCATCGCATCAGCCCAGGCATAAAGCTCATCGTGCTCATGGTGCTCAGCATCGCCATCGTTGTCGTTCGAGAAGCGTGGTTCAGTTTGGCCGCTTTAGTGGCCGTTTGCGGGGCTGTGGGCCTTGCCCAGATGTCGTTGGGGGCGCTTTTGCGCAGTACCCGCATCTTGGCAATCGGACTCGCTCTGCTCGCTGCTTTCCATTGGTGGCAGAACGGCCCCGAGCATGCAATTGCTGTGGTGCTTGGCCTTGCAGCACTGATCTTGGCTTCGGCTGTGCTCACCGCGACTACCCCGATCGATCAAATGCTCGACACGATCACTCGCGCACTCGAACCGCTACGTCGCTTCGGCGTGAACCCGGAGGCAGTCGGGCTAGCGTTCTCGCTCTTGTTGCGGTTCATTCCTGACATCGCCGAGAGGGCGTTTGAAATCCGAGACGCTGCTCGTGCGCGAGGTCTTGACCGCAATGTGCGCGCACACATGACACCACTAACAATTCGGGTGGTTGCGCACGCGCTCTCCGTGGGCGAAGCGCTTCAAGCGCGCGGAATCGGCGAGGACGTGCGCCCGGGCCCGCGCTAAGGAGTCCCGTTATTTATTCGCGTCAGGCAGACCGGGCGCAGTCGAGGCGGTCGAAGGCGTCAAGCACATCCGAAACGGTGGGCTCGGGGCGTTCTTCCACAACAACTGGAACGTCCTCAGCGCGTTCGCGCTCTTGACGCAAGTGACGCTTGATGGTCGACGGCGAGCATCCGAGTCGCTCCGCCAACTGCTTGTTGGTGTCTTCTGGGTAGGCGCGGCGCGCTGCAACAACCGCGTCGTGATCAACGGGGCCTCCGCCAACGCGGGCGGTGCCGTAGGGGCTTTGATCGAGCTCCACTTCGATTCCAAGATCGCGTCGCATCCGCTTGCGGTCTGCTTCGCTCGTGCAGGCCAAGAACCCTGCCACGTCAACTTCGACGACAGCACGGTGGAGACACTCAGCGAACACTTCGCAACCTGCACAACGACGGTGAGCAGCCGCTTTCTTTGCTTGGTACGTGCGCCATTCTTCAGCGGTAACTTCGCGCCGCGACGGCGGCGAATACAGGACCTCGTCCTGATACATCTCTGGCGCGAGTGCGCAGGGTGGGAGTTCAGCCTTCATGAACGTCAATCCTCCTCGGATTCCACTACCTCAAGACTAGAGGTACATCCCCGCTGAGTCACCATCAGTCCCCGAATTATGGGTGTCAGATTCGCCACTGGCTTCACGATTGGGTAGTGCAAGTTGCATATTGCGCAGTTGCCCCTGCGCCTGCAGTTGCTGCGCATGGAGCGCCGCTTGAATGCCGTGGAACAACCCCTCCAGCCAGCCCACGAGTTGCGCTTGAGCAACGCGCAACTCAGCCTCGCTAGGCGCCTCAACATCAAAAGAACGATTGAGCCGGTCGAGTTCGGCTACGAGTTCTGGCGCAAGTCCGTCTTTGAGTTCGTCCAAAGAGATCTCAAAAACTTCCCGCAACCGAACCCGGCTCGCCTCATCGAGAGGAGCCGCTTTGACCTCTTCGAGGAGCTGACGAATCATGCCTCCGATGCGCATGACCTTGGCTGGCTGTTCAACGAGTTCAAAGACTTCGGCCGGCGAATTCGACTTTGCTGGTTCAACAAGTTTTCCGTCTGGGTCGATGACGTCGTCGCTGCTACTCATACTTCGACTCTAGAACGCCGCCGCAACAGCGTGCACCTCAGTTCCCCGAGAGCAGACTTACCGCAAATCCGGATCGACAAGCAGGACAACCTTGCCAATGTGCGCGGACGCTTTGAGATAGTCATGTGCGGCCGCCACATCGTCGAATGCGAACGTCGAATCGATGATGGGTGCGAGTTCGCCAGTCGCCAATTGCGGCAACACGTGCTCGACCAGACTTCCCACGATTTCGGCCTTCTCTGCAACCGGCCTGGCACGAAGTGACGTCGCTGTGATGGAGCCGCGCTTCGCGAGCAGAGCGGCCAAATTCAGTTCTGCCTTGACGCCGCCTTGCATGCCGATCACGACCATGTGTCCGCCCGTGGCAAGCGCAGCGATGTTCTGCGCTAGGTACTTTGCGCCGATGATGTCAAGGATGACGTCGGCTCCCCCATGCGATTTCAGCACCGCGCTGAAGTCCTCGTCGCGATAGTCAATGACGACGTCAGCGCCCAAATCGCGGCACGCTTGGGCTTTGCGCTCCGAACCAACCGTGACGAACACTTCGGCGCCGACCTGTTTAGCAAGAGCGATCGCCGTGGTGCCGATTCCACTTGAACCGCCATGAACGAGGAGCCTCTGGCCAGCTTTGAGGCCGGCCGTCATGAAAACGTTTGACCAAACGGTCGCGAACGTTTCCATAAAGCCCGCCGCCGGTACCAAGTCGACGCGCTCAGGTACCGCGACAACTTGACCTGCAGGTGCCACCACAAAGTCCGCATACCCACCACCGGATAGCAACGCCATGACCCGATCGCCAGGGTGCCAACCTTCTACCCCTTCACCGATGGCTTCAATGTGGCCCGAAACTTCAAGACCGAGGGTGTCGCTCTCTCCGGGCGGAGGTGGGTAGAAACCCGCGGTTTGCAGAATGTCGGCCCTGTTCAGACCGGCGGCCGCCACTCGAATGAGGACTTCGCCTGCTGCTGGTTCAGGGCGTTCGATTTCGAGGATTTGCAGGGCTTCGGACCCTCCCGGCACGGGTGCTTGAACTGCGCGCATGCACCAACGCTATCGAAAATGACGGACACTAGTTTTATGCGTGCCGCACTAGTTCAGTTTGCGTCAGATCTCGACGTCGAAGCCAACACTGCCTCGATCACTCGGCTACTAGCGGCGATCGAGCCCCAGAGTGTCGATCTCGTCGTGCTGCCCGAAGCCGCGATGTGCGATTTCGGGCCACCGTCGTTCGACGTGAACGCCGTGAGTCAGCCGCTCGACGGGCCTTTTGTCGAGTTTCTTGGCGAACAGGCGCAACGCCTCGACTCTTTTGTGGTTGCGGGCATTTTCGAACGCTCTGCCCATGGCCACCCCGATCGCCCGTTCAACACGCTCGTCGTTGTTGACCCAGCCGGTCAACTGGTGGCTCACTATCGCAAGATCCACCTGTTCGATTCCTTCGGGTATCGAGAGTCGGATCGTTTTACGTCTGGCCCAGCAACACCGACGGTTGTGTCTATCGCAGGTGAACCGTGGGGGCTGCTGACCTGTTACGACGTCAGGTTCCCAGAACTCGCCCGCACTCTCGTCGATCAAGGTGCTCGCGGACTGATTCTGCCTGCTGCGTGGCTAGCTGGCCCGAACAAGGCGTTTCAGTGGGAGACACTTGTTCGGGCACGCGCGATTGAAAACGTCTGCCCTGTTCTCGCCGTGGGCCAGCCCGCTCCTCGTTATTGCGGCTCATCACTGGCAATTGATCCACTCGGGGCGACTCTGGCTCAGGCGGGCACCTCCGAAGAGGTCGTTTTTGTCGAGATCGATCCGCAGGCAACACTGGACGCCCGGCAAACGAACCCGGCCCTCGAACATCGCCGACTTCCTTGACCGCCGCCTGCCGGATGGTGCTGCAGTGCAAGGTTTTGGCCCCTTTGACCGCAGTAAACCGCAGTAATGAGAGAATCACCAGTGTTCGCTTTCGCCTCGCGCGCGAGCGGGCAAGGAGGGGTGCCGGAGTGGCCGATCGGAACCGCCTTGAAAGCGGTCGCTGGCAGACAATGTCAGCCGCGGGTTCGAATCCCGCCCCCTCTGCGTGACTCAATACCGGATCCGCCGCGCCTACGGGTTGATGACAACGGGCGTACTCTTCATCGTTGCTGCGGTGGCCGTTACCGCATGGTTCCTCGTGCGCGGAGCACTCGACGATTCCACCGTTCTCGACTCCATCGTCGGTATCGCGGTGGCGATTCTCGCCATCGTTGCGCTGATCTTGAACGTTCGCCAGCCGGTCCTACTCACGCTTGATCCTGTTGGATTTCGGGGCCGTAAATTCAAAGGCACGTGGCGCGATATTGAAGACGTCTTTTTGAGAGACGGCATCTTGGGCATCACGACGACGGCAAACATGACCTACGAAGTGCCGTTGAAGTACTTCGAAGTGGACGATCAACGCGACATCGTGACCGAGGTGTACGGGCGTCTTAACGAGGCTCACCGTTATAAGCGATTCGAAATCCCCAGTGAGTGACGTGCCCCCGGTTTCTGGGCCGTTCTACGCAGAACTGATCCAACTGGCGCGGTTTCGTGCCGACGGGACGCGCATTAGCGCCGCTGAGGTCATCGCCTATCTGGAGCAGGTTCGTTTTGCGTCGTCGGTGGTAGACGGCGAGTATGCCGGTGTCCCTGGCTACATTTTCGTGTCACTGGCTGTCGATGATGATCTCAACATCGCGCGACTTGACGGAGTAACGCGCCAACCACTCGATTTCATCAGCTGCACCCGCTCGATTTTGCATCACTTCAACACGATTGCCGTTTTCGACGATGCTGTTGTTGACCAGTTGGGGAACGGTCACAATCCTGACGATCTTCCTGAAGAGTTGAAACTGCACCTCGATTCGATTCCGGAAAAACCGAACGTTCCTGCCGTTCACGTCTACAAGTCCCACGATTCGATGAACGCCTCCTTCCTTGCCGCGGTTGCGCACGTGCCGGTTCAGACTGTGACCGAGGGCGATTTCGTGCTCGTGCGGGATCCCGAGGGCCGAAGCCACGACGCCTTGGTAGAACTGGTCTCGAAGGGTGAATTGCCGGCTGTGTCGCTTGCGAACTTCGGGGGCCGTCGTAGCGTCTTGGCTGAAGTTCGCGTGGGCTTGTCTAAATGCAAGTTCGCGTTCAACGACGGCACACCGATTCAGACGCTCGTCGCCACTTTTGGCAACGCGGAAGCCGAAGAACTTCTGCGCGCTGATAGCCGTTTTGAAGTCTTGAAGGGAAAGAAGCTGCCCGAGGCGTTGCACAATGAACTTCTTGCGGCGCCAACCGATTCCGATGAGTTTTTCGTGCACGTGCTGTCTGCGCTTGGCATCGGGCACACTGCTAGCGACTGGCTTGCTGGTGTCGAGCCAAGTCGCCCGATCGGCGAAGTCAAACCGCAGTCGGTAGGCAAGATCATCAGGAGCAACTTCACCTCTGCCTTCGACGATCAAGTCGGCTCCTCGCGAGTATTCGGTGCCATGCGTCGCTTCTTGCGCAGGCATCCGTTTGTGGGCTTGATATGGGGCACGCTAGAACTGGCGATTGCGATGGCCACTGTTTACTTCCTACCCAGTGAGGGTTGGGTCGCTGTGGCGAAATGGTTTATCGGCTTCTTGTGGCTCCTTGATGGAATCGCAATCCTGACTGTGTCCTATTTTTCACTGCATCAGCGTGGCGGGCACCAGAACGAGGATCCGGTGTAGCGCCAACCGCCGCACAGAAATGTCTGGAAAGACAAAGCCCCGCAGTCCGAGGGGACCACGGGGCTTCCAGCGCGGAGATAGAGGGATTTGAACCCTCGAGAGGTTTGAACCTCAACCCGCTTAGCAGGCGGGCGCACTAGGCCACTATGCGATATCTCCTAGGCCCAGTAAGGATACCGACTCAACCACGTCAGGCGACAGTTGGGGCCAGACCAGCAATGCGTGTTCCGACGCGACGGCGTCCCACAGGCTCGCTTCCCGGAAGAGTTGTCGGCGCGTGTGGGTGTGCACGCATGCCATCAAGCATGAGCGTCACCATGCGCGACGCGATCTCTCGACGCTCTTCGGGTTTGAAGTTCTGGAGCGATCCGAGCGCAAGAGGAGCCGCAGACAAGTCTTGCCCGACGAGATCAGGACGCGCCGAACCCTCTCGTTGGGCGCGCTCGACAAATTCCGAAAGCGGTTCCACCCAGCCGCTGCCGGCTTTGTTGGTCGGATTGTTTTCAGCCTGCCGGCGCATGATTTCGCTGGTGGCCGGGTTGTCGAGCAAGAACAAGACACTCTGACGCAGGAAATGCTCGATCGCTTCCCAGCCCGTGGCCTGTGCTGCCGCCACTGCGGCGATCTCAGCGAACGAGTTCCTAATGCGATCAAAGAGCGCCTCAACAAGGTCCTCGTGTGAACTAAAGTTCCGATAGAGGGTGCCCACGCCAACGCCCGCGGCATCGGCGATGCCTTGAAGGGGTGCGTCCAGCCCGTGCTCGGCGAAGTACGTCTCGGCGGCAGCGATGAGCTTGACCCGATTAGCTACTCCGTCGGCACGCGAAGGACTTCTGCGTGTGGGAGCCATAGGGACAAGCCTAAAAGTCTGCGTGCCGTTTCGGGCGGAAACGCGAAAAGCGTGATCCTCACCCCACGGTGGCCGCTGGGCTACCGGCGTTGTAGAGTAGGCGAGGTTCTCATTCGATGAGAGCTGGGCGCCCGTAGCTCAACGGATAGAGCATCTGACTACGGATCAGAAGGTTTGGGGTTCGAATCCCTACGGGCGCGCGCTACGACCTTGGTTGCTCATTTGGCACCGAGGTCACTTCTTTTTCGAGACGTTCTTTTTCGAGACTGTCTTTTTCGACACTGCGCATTTGCCGATGAACTCCGACTCTGCTCGAGGTGGTTCAACAGTTGCATTTGGGACACAAAACAAAGGTGCCCACCGTCGAAACGGTGGGCGCCTTTGCCATGCTGCGGCTTAGCTATAGATGCCAAACTCCTTGATGGAGTAGCCATACTTCGTGCCTCGCTTGACTCCAACCCAGCGAACGTACCGGCCAGACGCGTTGCCCGTGTTAATCACGTCCAAGCCGCCCTTGCGGTTCGTTTGGGTAGAAACCGTCGTCCAGTTCACACCATCATGCGAGGTTTGGATCTGGTAGTCCTTGCCGTAGGCAGATTCCCACTCGATCGTCACCTTCGACACCTGACGTGTCGAACCAAGGTCAACCTGCAGCCACTCGTGGTCGTTCCATCCACTCGCGTAACGAGTCTTGGTTGAACCGTCGATCGCCTGCTTGGGCTTGTAGTTGTAGATCGGATTCGTCTCGTAGCGCAGTGCGGTTGCCACGCCCGAACGAGCCAGGTTTTCACCCTTGACCCACGAAGTCGTGGCTGCCCACGTCTTGAGGTAGGACTCGGAGCCTTGATTGAGATCGTCGATGACCGACTGGCCGCCGACCTTACGGA
Organism: uncultured Aeromicrobium sp.; assembly: GCA_937873005.1. GTDB lineage: Bacteria > Actinomycetota > Actinomycetes > Propionibacteriales > Nocardioidaceae > Aeromicrobium. Next base: position 37,159 of record CALMUY010000109.1, read on the forward strand.
TGCTCTCAATCCAGTCAGGAATCATTCCGTAGTGAGCGACACCGTCGTCGTTGAAGTTCCAGACCCGCTCGCCGGTGACTTGCTTGTTGACTGTCGAGTTGCCGTTGGCCGTCGTAAACGGATAGCTAACCTGCGCAGCGGCACTGGGCTTGCCTGGCGTTCCACCGAAGCCGTTCATGTCGGTGCCGTAACCGTAGCCAACGTTGTACTTGTCCAGCAACGGCTTGGCCTTGTTCCAGTCACCTACGAAGGTTTCCGCACCATTGCCGTAGGAGGCGCCGAATCCACCGAGCGCGAACAGACGATCCTGGTATTCGGTGGCCATCCAGCTGTGGCTGGTGACTGCACCCGGATAGCCTTCAGCTTCCAGAATGTCGAGGGCACGGTCGGCAGCCTTCGCACTCATGTGATCCAGTTCGACGATCATGCCGCGCTTGATCATGCCGCGAAGTGCGTACTCGCCCAAGTCTGTCAAGCCCTTGGGGTTGCAGTGCGGGCCCTTCGGGTAGAGCGGAAGGATCGCTGGAAGCGAAGTGATCTGAGTCAACTCGTCCGGGAGAATTCCGCCTTCAACGGTGTGGTCGGCGACTTCGCCTTCCTTGCATGTCTTTGCGTCCCACCATTGACCGGTGGTCAAGAATTGACCGACGTTGACGATGACACCAGTCGTGCCGCCGTCGTAGCGAACTCCGCACAAGGCGTTGTCGAACTTGTGGCACAAGAACATGCTCGAGACGCCCTTGGCCTTCATTTCGTCAAGCCCCTTGTCGATGTCCGACTTAGAGCAGTTCGCAATACCCAAGGTCTGCTTGCATCCGAATGGTTCGGAAACTTCTACGCCCAAGACAACTGCGAGTTTGCCGGCTTCGATGACTTGGCGTGCTTCCGCAGGAGTCTTGACCACGCGGTACCAGCCCTTGCCTGCGCCACCGTATTGGTTGTCGATGAACGTCTGCAGGTCGTACGTGGCTTGAATCTGACGACGGACGGTGTCCATGTCGTTGCAGTTGTACTTATTCGGTCCTGCGACGATGCCAATGATTGGGCACAAGGCTGGATTCGAGACCATGTCGTTGACCATGATGCGCTGTCCACCGCGCCATGCGCGTTCTACCCACTTGTAGTACATCTGCTGGTGGGTGAGCGAAGCGTGGTGTGGCCAATCCTTGAAAGTCGGCCAACCAGTCGTGTCGTGCTTGTCCGCGATGCCCTTGCCGCTCGTGTTCGTGATGTTCTCAAGAAGCGAGGTTCCGTGGTTCTTGCAGTCCTGGAGGGCGTCGGCGATGCCCTTGGTGCTGTAGGTGGAACCACAGACGGCATTACCGCCCATGCCGAGGTCCATGAACATATGCGTGTGGGCATCGATGAAGCCAACGACTTCACCTTCGCTATTGGTGCCGCGATGCGGTTCACCAGTGATGTTGACTTCTGAGTCGACGGCCTGTGGGTTAGTTGGCACCCACCATCCCGATTCCGCTGAGGCGGGGGAGGCTAAGCCGACGACGAGCACCGCAGCAAATGCTGCTGAGACAAACGCGCCAAGACGACGAACCATAAGCTCACTTCCTTGAAAAGGTCTCTACTTCAAGACATTGAAGAAAGTGTGGCCCTGATCACGTATGAAATCAAGCACATTTTTGCAACATGCGTAACACGCGTTCACTCAAATGACAGATTATGCCTGCAATTGTTACTCGAAAGTAACTTACTACCGAGTACGACTTTTTTCGGCGTTTTATCCGAATACTGATACGCGCTCGTCAAGAGCCCTGCGAGCTTCTGCAAATTCTTCAGCCAGACGTGCCACGAGATCACGCGCCGAGACCTGCGTTTTGACGGCGCCAATACCCTGCCCCGAGCCCCAAATGTCCTTCCACGCTTTTGCGTCAGAACCGCCACCTGAACCGAAATTCATCACCGAGGGATCAGACTCTGGGAGATTGCGCGGGTCGAGGCCTGCTGCTTCGATACTCCCGGACAGATAGTTGCCATGGACGCCGGTAAAGAGGTTCGAGTAGACGATATCTTTCGCGGTGCTCTGGACAATCATTTCTTTGTACTCGGCCTGGGCGTTGGCTTCATGCGTGGCCAAGAACGCCGAACCCACGTAGGCGAAGTCAGCACCAGCCGCGAGCGCAGCCAGAATCGACCGGCCGTGAGCGATTGCACCTGACAGCAAGAGTGGACCATCGAACCAGTCGCGAATTTCTTGCACGAGAGCTAACGGCGACTGGACCCCCGCATGCCCTCCTGCGCCCGCCGCAACCGCGATCAGGCCGTCGGCACCCTTGTCGATCGCCTTATGCGCGAACTCGTTGTTGATGATGTCGTGCAGCACGATGCCCCCGTACGAATGCACAGCATCGTTGATCTCGGTCCGCGCGCCGAGGGACGTAATCACGATGGGCACCTTGTGCTCAATGATCGTGGCCATGTCTTGCTCAAGGCGATCATTCGAACGATGCACGATTTGGTTCACAGCCACCGGGCCGACGGGCGCGCCAGCGTTAGCGGCACGATATGCCGCATTCGACTCGTTGATTTCATCGAGCCATTCACCCAAGAGACTCGCGGGGCGCGCATTGAGCGCCGGGAAGGAACCCACGATTCCGGATTGGCACTGCGCCTTGACGAGCTCGGGGCCCGAGCAAATGAACATCGGCGACGCGACGACGGGCACCGTGAGTGGCTGGCTAAGGATCGCTGGGAGTGCCATGAGTTAAGCGCTTTCGTTGTGAGAGTCAGACCTTGCGTCACGACCCATGTATGCAATAAGTTGCATAGTACTCGACGGGCCACCCCCTCGTCTAGACCTCCGGTAAAGGACTACTCATGAGCACATTTCGTACCGCAGTCGAACAACGCGACCTCGCAGCAATTCGCGAGCTCCTCGCCGATGACGTCAGATTCATCAGTCCCGTTGCTTTCAAGCCTTACGACGGCAAAGCCATCACGATTGCGATCTTGAGCAACGTGATCGAAGTGTTCCAGAACTTCCGCTACGTGAACGAGATCGGCACAACCAATGAGGCAGACCACGCGCTGGTCTTCGAAGCGGAAGTCAACGGGAAGACTCTCACGGGCTGCGATTTCCTTCACTACAACGAAGCCGGCAAAATCGACCAATTCATGGTCATGGTTCGCCCACTTAACGGAGCGACTGAACTCGCCAACGAAATGGCTGCCCGATTTGATCAGATCGTGGCTCAAGCAACTGCCGAAATGTCCTGATTGGCACTATCGAGTGAGCCAAGGCTTCACTCCGCAAAATGAAGGCGGGTTCGGCATGTTGACCATGCCGAACCCGCCTTCATTTATGAACGATTCGCCTATTCGCGAATCACAGTTGCGATTGGCGGAACTTGAATACCGCGAATCCGACGCCAGCGAGTAGGCCCAAAAACAAAAGGTTACGAAGAAAGTGCCCCTTCTTTTCTTCTTCTACGATCACTGGTTCGACAACTTCAGCAGCTGCTGCTTGCTTCTTACGACGTCCCACAATGTCTCCTTGTTCGAATACTTGGCTTGTGACCAGTCTCACCCAT
>CALMUY010000110.1 GCA_937873005.1 uncultured Aeromicrobium sp.
GGTCGAGCTCCGCCGCCGCGAAATATGCGCGGGCCTTCTTCAGGATCTCGTTGGCGCGTTTGGCTTCTTTCACTTTGCCCTTCGAAAATGGACCCGTGTCAGAGGCGGTTGCCCAATAGACCGCGTGAATCCGCAACTTCGCCAGATTTCCCGAATCGGTCAACGTCTCGATCAACCGTTCCCAACCCGTCTCCCACATGGTGAAGAACTCATCGGACCCTGACGCAATGCGTTTCTCAGGTTCAGTCGCGCTCGTTCCAAGGGTGAACTCATTTGACCTGGTGGCGATTCGTCCATCGTGCTGAACTAGGTCAAACCGCTCATCAATCATGTCGTAAATAAACACGTCGAAGGAGTTGCCGGCAACATGACCGAGCAGGGTCTTGCTGTGATCAAGAGCAACGATGCGACGCTGAAACGGCGACTCGATTGCTGAATCGTCGAAGTCGATAAATGGCAACTCAGCGGTGGCCGACGCTAGTGCACTACGCGCAAAATACTCATCAATTTCGTACGCTGAGCCAGCCGGCAAAGCGAATGCGTCGCGTGTCACACAACTGCCCAAAATAGCCACGCTCACCATGAGCAGCGACGTTTCTGGGCATCAATTTCGCCCAAGCACCTGTGGTTAGTTCTGCTCACGAATCTCACCCACAAGTTCTTCTAAGACATCTTCCAACATGACAACACCGACCACGCTACCGTCGTCGCTGGCGACACGCGCCATATGCGAACCACGAGCCTGCATCACCCGAAGGGCTTCAAAAAGACCCGTTTCTCGCGTGACGGTGCTGAGCGGGCGTAGCCATTTGTCGGCAATGACGCGTGATCGTCGCTCTGGATCGGTTTCGAGCACATCTTTGATATGCAGGTAGCCAGCGAAGTCGCCGTCGTCACTCACGACCGGAAAGCGTGAATACCCCGTGTTTGCGCAGGCGAGTTCGATGTCGACAGGGGTCGCATCGGTACTAATGACAACAAGTGACTCGTTCGGCAGGAGCACCCTAGCGACACTTCCCTCGTGGAAATCTAACGCGCCCGTCACGAGACCGTACTCGTCTTCGTCGAGCAGACCTTCCCGCCTCGACTCTTCCACCAAGCCAGCCACCTCATCGTGGGAATAGGTCGAGGCGACTTCGTCGCGAGGTTCAATACCAATCATCTTCACGAAACCATTCGCGAGGACGTTGAGTAAAACCACAATCGGTTTGAGAAGGATAACCACGCCCCACATGAACGGGCCGAGTATCAAAGTAGCCCGAGCAGGTGAAGACAAGGCGATGTTCTTGGGCACCATTTCGCCATAGACAACATGCAAGAACACGACAAAAGACAAGGCGATCGTGAATGCGATCGGATGAACGAAAGCTTCGGGAACCGACATACGCACAAACAACGGCTCAAGGAAGTGAGCGAATGCCGGTTCGCTAATCGCGCCAAGGCCGAGCGAACAGATCGTGATTCCCAACTGCGCCGCAGCCATCGCTAAGGTGACGTTTTCGATCGATTTCAAAGCAAGGACGGCAGCCTTAGAGCCCGATTGTGCAAGCGGCTCAATTTGAGTGCGCCGGGTCGACAGCAAGGCGAACTCTGCTGCGACGAATAGCGCATTGAGCGCAAGCAACACACCGGTGACGAGCACCGCAACGAGGGGGCTCATGCCTTGCCCTCCTCATCGTCGTGGACATTCATCGAGATGCGATCGATCCGCCGCCCGTCCATGCGTTCGACGACAAGTTCCACGTGAGTCGACTCAGTTTCGAGCGGGTCTTCGGTCGGAATGTCGATTTCAAAGCTGACTACGTCTCCACGCTCGGCTAGCCGGCCAAGTCGGTCCAGCATGAGTCCGGCAATCGTTTCGAAGTCGTCACCTTCGGGGAGCGGAACTCCCGTTTGGTCAAGAACTTCGTCTGGCCGAAGTAGACCCGAAAGCGACCAGGTGCCGTCGCGACGGTGCCGGCTGTGTTGATTAATGCGATCGTGCTCGTCAGCGATGTCCCCGACGATTTCTTCAACGAGATCTTCAAGAGTGACAATTCCGTCGGTGCCACCGTACTCATCCACAACGATCGCCAATTGGTTGTTTTGTTCGCGCAAGAGCACGAGGAGTGGGTCGAGTTCGAGCGTGTCAGGCACGATCGCTGCCGCCTCGGCGATATCACCTAGGCGCACGGATCGTCGTCGATCGAGTTCGATGCTGACGGCTTGCTTCACGTGGACAACGCCCACCACATCATCTGGTGACTTGCCGATCACGGGGAACTTCGAATGCCCCGTCTCTCGAGCCATTTCGATAACGTCTTCGGCTGTTTGTTTTTCTTCGAGAAAATGCACCCGCACGCGAGGCGTACGCACGTCTGCGGCGGTCCGGTTTCCGAACGCGATGCTTCGAGCCACGAGGTTCGCCGTTTGGTCATCGATTGCGCCTTCTTCGGCAGAACGCATGACCAATGATTGGAGTTCGAGGGGTGAACGCGCCGATCGCAGTTCTTCTTGTGGCTCAATCCCCATCCACAGCAGGGTCCGGTTCGCGACACCGTTGAGGATGCGAATTGGTAAAACCATGATCGCCGTGAACACTCGCTGAAACCACTGAGTCGCTCTCGCGGTCTGAATCGGCAAGGCCAGCGCGATGTTTTTGGGGATGAGTTCGCCCACCAACATCGTGACAAACGTACTTACCGTCAATCCGATGGCATAACTCGCAACACGAAGTGAATTGCCTTCGAGACCCGCCGCCGTCAAAGGGCTTTCTAACAATCTTCCGATGGCCGGTTCAGCCAAGAACCCGATCGCCAAATTCGTAATCGTAATGCCCAGTTGCGCGCCGCTCAGTTGAGTTGAGAGAGAACGCAACGCCTTCAGCGTGCCCTGTGCGCCTCTGTCACCACCAGCGGCCTGCCGTTCGACCGTTGCACGATCGACCGTAACGAACGAAAACTCGGCTGCAACGAAAAGTCCACACGCCAACATCAGGGCAAGGGAGATGGCCAACAATAGCCATTCAGTCACGGGGGTTCCATCCTCGATTCGGCATTACTATGCCTGCAACTGTACCCTTTATTCGTGCCCATCTATCAATACCTCTGCCAAGGCTGCGGCTCCGAACTTGAAGTAAAGCAGTCAATTTCCGATCCAGCGCTCACCACCTGCCCCACCTGCGAAGGTTCACTTCGCAAAGTGTTCGGTGCTGCGGGAGTTGTTTTCAAGGGCTCAGGGTTCTACCGCAATGACGCCCGCTCTAGCGCTTCTGGCTCGTCTTCATCGAACTCGACGTCAAGTCCTTCTTCGTAGAGTTCGGCTCTCGTCTGACCGCCGCTGTGAGTACTTTCTGCTCTTCTGTTGAAAAGTGACTACCTTCAGCGAGTGGAAAAAATCGCCTACTTCATACTCGCTCGCCGACGAATTCTGCTCGCTATTTTCGCGGGTCTTGCGGCTTGGTCGCTCGTTTCGGCGCTCGCGCAAGAACCCGAATATGTCTTAGTCCCTGTTGCGGCCCGCGACCTGCCTAGCGCCGCGAAGGTCTCCTCCGCTGATATCGAGATGGCTCGCTTCCTGCCAGAGCACGCCCCCAAGAACCAGTTGGCTCGCAACGACATCCCGAGCATGACGGTAGCCGGTCCAATGCGACGCGGTGAACCATTCACTGACAGGCGTGTGATTCAACCACACGGGCTGGGTGCCGGCGAGAACCTTGCGCTAATTGACGTTCCCGCCTCCCACGCGCGGCTACTGCGAGTTGGCGACTTTGTGGATGTTGTGAACCTCACTACTGAAAGCGCGGAACCCGACATTATTGCGAGAACTGCAGAGATCGCGAGTATTGACAAATCGGGAACTGACGCTGGCTCAACTGTCGGCGTTATCGTTACGGCAGAACGCGCACACGCCATCATGACTGGCCAATTGCATGCACCCTTGACAGTGCTCCCAACCCAAACGCCATAAGATCGCGTTAAGAACGCATACGCTCAAGGAGGGCCCATGCTCAAAGGATTCAAGGACTTTTTGTTCCGTGGAAACATCATTGACCTGGCGACTGCCGTTGTCATCGGCACTGCGTTTACCGCACTCGTGACGACTTTGACCAAGTCGATCATCGAGCCAATCATCAACGCACTTGCCGGCCCTGACGCTGTATCGGGCCTCGGCTTTGAGATCCTCAGCGACAACCCTGCAACCTATATCGATTTGGCCGCACTGATCAATGCGCTCATCACCTTCACGATCATTGCCGCGGTTGTCTACTTCCTTATCGTTGCCCCGATGAAGGCCGTCAATGACCGGTTGAGCAAAGACAGCGAAGACGCTCCCGAAGTGCCTTCGGAAGAAGTTGTGTTGCTCCGTGAAATCCGCGATGCACTAGCAAAGCGAGACAACTGACCAACCAGGTCAGTCTTTGCCGTGGTGTGGAGGCAGTTCCCGCGTGAGGTCGTCATCGCGGGAACGCGCCCCCCGCTGCTCCCCCCAGTCAAGCGCCTCGGCGTCTTCGCCTGAGCCAGGAACCAAACCACCGAGGATCCGTTCAGCGCGTTCCAATCGAGCGCGACGTTCGCGTTCACTCGATTCGGAATCATTTTCTGGTTCGTGGCTCATATCGTAAGTGTGACTCTCGCACGTCGATTGACTCAACTCGTCGCCTGATTGACCTTTTCTCGCTTCTTGGCCACACCCTCAAAGAATCGCCAACTCCGCGTGGTCGCGTTGAGCGAGGTTTCGAGCGTCCCGTGAACGTCTTTCACTTCAGTTAAGTACCCACCGGGCCATCTGTGGCCACCACCGACTGTGATGTATGCCCGAACATCAGCACCCGCCGGACAGTCCGCCCACGTCGAACGTTCAACATGCGTCACGAACTCTTCTACTTTTTCATTGCTGCTGCAGCCATTGAGCGATGCCCACGTCGACAACGACTCGTGCACTCCAGCTAGGTCACCGATCGACGTTGGCCCCCCAGAAAACGGCACCACTTGGTCACTCGTGCCATGGAAGTAGATGAGCGGGACAGGCCCACTCGAGCACGAGTCAGCCGCGAGCGGGCCCGAAATGCCAGCAACGGCCGTGATCTTGGAACCCGGACGACAGGCGTACTTTTGCGCAAAAACTGAACCGTTCGAGAATCCCATGGCGAAAACACGATTGGTGTCTAGACAAGCGAACTCGTCGATTTCGTTGAGGACTTGGTCGACGAAGGCAGCATCTTCAGAAAAGCCCGACTCTGAAAGCGACCAGCCGGCTTTATCGAACTCGGCCATAGTGCCTTGCGGGGCCACCACGATGACGTGAGATTCCTCCGAAAGATCCTTGAGTTTCCCCAGTTCGATGATTGAGGTCGAGGTGCCGCCGAGACCGTGAAAAGCCAGAACAATCGGGCTCGGCTCGTTTCGGTCAAGGCCCGAAGGAATGTTCACGGTAAACAAGCGAGTCGACCCGTCCGGTCGCGTGGCTTTGATCGTGCGCTCGCCAACGAACGGTGGCACTGTGGGCTCACAGGTTTTAGTCGATACTCGAGGTTGCGGCTTGAGGTCGCTCGCATTTGAGCAGCCAGCCACAAGCAAGGCGACCATGCCCACGACGACGCCGAGCGCCTTCATCCGTGAAAACAACGTCATCTGCCAGTAGTCCTCGCCTGTTCGCGACGGGCGCGAATCCAATTCAAAATGGGGCGCAAAGCGACTGCGTCCTGTGCAAAATCTATCTGACGTCGAGGCCGAGCGTCCAAACAGTAAGCCAAACTATTCATCTCCCGGTTTGCTTTCAAAGCAGTCATGCGAAAATTACACTGGCGCCCCCGTAGCTCAGCGGATAGAGCAGTCGCCTCCTAAGCGAAAGGTCGCAGGTTCGACTCCTGCCGAGGGCACACAAGATTTTTCAGGTAACGCGAAAGAAACCACTATGAGTGAACAGCCCGAATCCCCCATCGACAACGACATGGAATCACTGGAGATCGTGCGTCGTCGCGTTCTCGCAGTTGGCTTCCTCAGCATCATCTTGCACGGTGTGGTTGCTCTCATTTGGCTCGGGATTGTCTACCGAAACGACGGTCGCGCAAGCGATTCTTTCATCATGTTTTTCATGTCCGGAGTGCTCGCGATCATTACCTGCGTTGGTACCCGCGTCATCTTGAAGCGTGCCCCTTGGTCAACTCTGTGGATCGCGGTTTCCCTTGCTCCGACCGTTATCGCGGTCTTGTGGCGCTAACGATCCCTCACGAGGATTCAACAAGTTCGGCTTTGTCTTGGTCGGATTTGCCTTGGTCGGATTTGGCCTTTCGCGCTGCTTTCGCCTCGGGCCGATACTTCACAATGCTGTAGATCAATGCCGCCGCGCCCAAACTTGCCGAGAAGAGAATGCCGACGCCCCCGAGCCAGCCACCAGCCGGCAGGGCTGGTCCGAATGTCACACCCCAAATGGTGAAGACGGGGATCTGGGGCGACATCCACCAGACGACACCGACGGCAGCAACGGCGGCAACGCCGAGCGCGCTGACGAGGATCCGGGGAATCGTGGCGACTCCTAGGCGCATTCCCTCGGCTGCCTTACGGTGCAAGGGGTCCAGAATGAGTTGCGCCCACTCGTAGTGGCGAGAAAGTAAAGCCACGCCTGCAACCAGAGTGATCATGCCAGGACCCGGCATGATCATCATCAAAATGCCGATGACAACGAGTAGCCACCCGACGGTTTCACTACCCGTCCGGTTGAACCAAACTCGAAGGCGCAACAGCATCGTGATCACACAGAAACGAAAAGGTGCGCGGCCATGTCATCGGCAAGCTCTGCTTGCTGGTCAAGACGAGATAAAACGACTCGATTGCCAGATCGGCTGATCGTCACGTCGTTGCCGGGCAACACACCGACGCGGCGAAGCACGGACATCGCGTCAACGTCTTTTTGCAGTTCTTCCGCGATTCGGCGAATGACAACGCGTGCTTCAGACCCATCAGCGGGCACAACGCCCGAAAGCGAGACAACACCCTCCAAGAATCGCGAATCGTCCGCGCTCTCGCCTAACTCAGATAGGCCCGGGATCGGGTTACCGTACGGGGATTCGGTGGGGTGCTTCAGCAACTCGACGAGGCGCACTTCGACTTGCTCAGACATGACGTGTTCCCACCGGCATGCTTCTTCATGAACAAACTCAATATCGAGTCCGATGATGTCGGTCAATAGGCGTTCAGCCAAGCGGTGCTTGCGCATGACGCGCGTCGCTAATGAACGGCCTTTGTCCGACAGTTTGAGTTGTCGGTCCCCTTCGACCGTGACCAGTCCGTCTCGCTCCATTCGTGCGACGGTTTGGCTCACTGTTGGGCCACTTTGATGAAGACGTTCCGCAATTCGAGCACGAAGAGGGACGATGCCTTCTTCTTCAAGCTCAAAGATGGTCCGCAGGTACATCTCCGTGGTATCAATCAACTCACTCACACGGTCATCATGCCATGCTTTGCCCAACCGCAAGTGGCGTACGTGTTCAGTGCATCACAATGCTTACTGCCACAAGCCTCGCGTATCAACTCGGTTCACATTGTCACCAAGCGTTTCGGGCACCTGCGCGAACACGTCATGGTCGACTAGGAGCACGACAACGTCGGCATTGCTAGCGTCCTCAATGGACACCAACTCAATCGCGGTGGACTGCAGTTCGCGTGGAAGTTCGGTGATGTACGGCTCGACCGCAACGACGTGTGCCTGCGGGAATGCTTGGGCAACCTGTTGGGCAATCGCCACGGACGGGCTGCCTCGCAAGTCATCAACATTCTTCTTGAAAGCCAGTCCCAGAAGCGCAATCTTCGACGCTTCCTCAGCGCCTGCTCGCCGGATCTGATCGAGAACGAAGCCCGGCTTCGCATCGTTGACGTTGCGCGCCATACGGACCATTTTCGCTTCATCCGGAGCCGCTTCGGCTAGGAACCAAGGATCCACTGCGATGCAGTGACCGCCGACGCCAGGCCCGGGAGTCAAAATGTTCACGCGCGGATGGCGGTTAGCCAAGGCGATAAGTTCCCACACGTCGATCTCGAGCTTGTCAGCAATCAGCGACAACTCATTGGCGAACGCGATATTGACGTCACGGAACGAGTTCTCCACAAGCTTGGCTGCCTCCGCCGTACGGGCATTCGTCATGAAAATCTCGCCTTGGCAAAACAGGGCATAAACCTCTTTGGCGCGCTCGGACGCTTGCTGGGTCAACCCGCCGACAATGCGATCATTTGCCACGAGTTCTTCGAGAATCTGGCCCGGCAAGACCCGCTCTGGGCCGTGCGCGAAATCGATCGAATCGATGTCGAGTTCTGGACGCTCTTGCGCAATCCAGTCACGCATCTGTTCGGTTGCACCCGGAGGGCTTGTGCTTTCCAAGATGAGCAATTCGCCACCAGAAAGGACCGGCGCGATCTCGCGCGACGCCGCCTCCACGTACGACAAATCTGCACGATTGTCAGCAGTGATTGGGGTGGGCACCGCGATGATGTACACGTCAGCGTTGGTCGGCGTGGTGGTTGCAACCAGTGCGCCATCGGACACGACTTTCGCGAGCACTTCTTCGAGACCAGGTTCCACGAAGTGCAACCGGCCAGCGTTGATCTCATCGACAACGGCGGGGACTTTGTCTACTCCGATGACTTCTTGACCTGCTTGGGCTAAAACCACTGCGGTCGGTAAACCGATATATCCCAAACCGACAACACAAATACGCACGACAATGCTCCTCACGCCATACAAAGACTCAAGGTATCCTTGCACAAGACCCCGAATCATCCGCGAAACGGGCATTTGTGACCGTCAAGGAGACTCGTGCCGCTCAAGGTAATGCCGGTGTACGGCACACGCCCCGAAGCGATCAAGGTCGCTCCCCTCATCAAACACCTGCACGACAACGAACAGACCCAAGCAATCGTGGCTGTGACGGGCCAGCATCGCGAAATGCTCGATCAGGTCAACACCATGTTCGGCATCACCCCCGACATCGACCTCAACATCATGCAGGCCGGCCAGACTTTGCATGAAATCATCGAACGCACGCTCGCCGGGCTCACACCTGTCTTGCAAAGCGAACGCCCCGACTATGTCGTCACTCAAGGCGACACCACCACGACGCTCGCCGCAAGCATGGCCGCCACCTTCCTCGAGATTCCGGTAGTTCACATGGAAGCGGGTTTGCGTAGTGGTTCCAAGCGGTCGCCCTTCCCCGAGGAAATCAACCGCAAACTGACGACCCAACTGGCCGACCTCCACCTTGCGCCCACGAGTCGCAGTCGCGCCAACCTTCTGGCCGAAAACATTAGTCCCGAAGACATCCATGTCACCGGAAATACCGTCATCGATGCATTGCTGGAAGCAGTGACGTGGCGCACCGAGTTACCTGCGGACGTGCAGAATTTCATTGATCCCGATCAACCGCTGATTGTGGTCACGACTCATCGTCGAGAAAACCTCGGTGATTCTATGTCGGCCATCGGGCGCGCAATCGGGCGCTTGGCTTTCGATTTTCCAAATGCCAAAATTGTGCTCCCGATTCACCGAAACCCTGCTGTTCGCGCGGCGATCTTGCCTGAGGTCGCCGATCGCGCCAATGTGTTGGTCACCGAGCCCATCGGCTATGGCGAGTTCGCGACCCTCCTCGACGCCAGTCACCTCGTCATCACAGACTCTGGCGGCATCCAAGAGGAAGCACCCTCGCTCGGCAAGCCCGTGCTCGTCATGCGCGACACCACGGAACGCCCCGAGGCTGTCGATCACGGCACTGTCGAGTTGGTGGGCCCAGACGAGAATCGCATCGTTGAACGTGCGTCACTGCTCCTCACCGATCAAGCCCACTATGACCAGATGGCGCAGGCGACAAATCCCTACGGAGACGGCAAAGCCGGTGCTCGCAGCGTGGCCGCAATTCTTCATCACGCGGGGCTCGGCGAGCCCCTCCCTGATTTCGATCCAGACGCTCACTGAATTCGATATACGCCAGCGCACTGCGTTGACCTGGCCATTTGTCGTTAAGGCGCGAGTCTGTCGATGATCCAGTTGTTGCCAGAGCGCACGAATCGGATTCGGTCGTGCAAACGATCTGGCCGCCCTTGCCAAAACTCAAACTGATCAATGATGATCCGGAAACCGCCCCACTGGCTTGGTCGTTCTAGCTGATTGGCGGCTGTCCCTTCGCGCAATTCTTCGCGCAACTCTTCGAGCGATCCACGCGAATCGACCGGGTGCGACTGGGGCGACGTTGCGCTCACTTGGCTGCCGAACGGTCGACTCGCAAAATAGGCATCGGATTCAGTGGTAGAACCCGGCTCGACTTCCCCCACGAATCGCACCTGCCGGCCTAAGTCGTGCCACAACATCACGGCAGCCGCCTGCGGGTTCGACGCGATCTCGGCGCCCTTACGTGACGCGTAGTTTGTGTAGAAAACCGCGCCGGCCTCGTCCAACTTTTTCAACAACACGATCCGTACCGAAGGTGCACCAGCCTCA
>CALMUY010000111.1 GCA_937873005.1 uncultured Aeromicrobium sp.
GTTGATGGGCAGGTCTGGCTCATCGATCCGGCCGTCCATGGCGGACACCGCGAGACTGATCTGGCCATGTTGGCCCTTTTTGGTGCGCCTCATCTCGAACGAATTATTGACGCCTACAACGAAGCGACGCCACTGGCTGATGGCTGGCGCGAACGCGTGAGCCTGCACCATCTTCACCCGCTACTGGTTCACACGGTGTTGTTCGGTGGCGCCTACGGAGCACGCGCCACCGCGGTCGCGCAAAACCTCAATGGCCGCTCCGATTCGTAGTCGCCCGGCAGAATAGTTCGTATGCGCATCCTCGTAGTCGACGACGACCGGTCGGTCCGTGAATCGCTGCGTCGTTCTCTCCAGTTCAATGGCTACGACGTAGACATGGCCTCCGATGGTGCTGAAGCGCTCGCCCTTGTACACAGCATCAACCCCGACGTGATCATCATGGACGTGATGATGCCCCGCCTCGGCGGTCTCGACGCAACGCGTGCGCTTCGCTCTGCCGGCAATGATGTACCGATCTTGGTGCTCACGGCGCGGGACGCGATTTCTGATCGAGTTGAAGGACTTGACGCTGGCGCTGACGACTATCTCGCCAAACCGTTCGCCCTCGACGAACTACTTGCACGCCTTCGGGCCTTGTTGCGTCGAGTCGTCCCGGCCAGTGACGACCCCGACGACGTGCCGCTCTTGACCTTCGCCGACTTGACTCTAGATCCAAACACTCGTGAAGTTAAACGCGGCGACCGCACCATCTCCCTCACCCGGACCGAGTTCTCGCTCCTGCAACTTTTCATGGAACGACCCAAGCGTGTCCTCGACCGCTCGTACATTCTCGCAGAGGTGTGGGGATTCGACTTCCCGACGACAGCAAACTCTCTTGAAGTCTATGTGGGTTACGTGCGCCGCAAGCTCGAGTCCGAAGGCGAAAAGCGTCTCCTGCACACGGTGCGTGGCATCGGCTACGTGCTGAGGGAGACCCCACCGTGAGCAAACCAGGCATCCTCCACTGGCTCTTCTCACCAATCACGAAGCGACTCAGTTTGGCCGGGCGTGTCGGCGTGCTCACGACCTTCGCCGTCGCAGCGACTTTCGGACTCATTAGCGCCACGGTCTACCTCACTGCGTACGACGAGTTCATCCACAAGCTCGATGAGGCCATGTACAAGCGCGCCGAGAACGCGGTGGAGGCGGGCTATCAGCCGAACACAATCACCTACCGTCAGGCAGAACTGCTGTCGATCGCAGGGATCCAATTGCTGACCGTCACTGCAGACGGTTCCTCCCTGCTGCTCGGTCCGTTCGAATCGGTTCCGCTAAGCGAAAGCGAACGCCAAGTCGCCTTCGGAAATGCTCCCCGCTCAGCCCGAACCGTCACAATCCACGGCTTGCCGTACCGCATCGTTTCGGTCCAGGCCGGTCCCGGGCAAGCGTTTGTTCTTGGCCAGTCGATGGAGTCCACCCAGCAGGCGCTCGACCGGCTCGCCAATGTTCTCTTGCTCACCAGTGCGCTCGGCGTTCTCCTTGCCGGGTTGTCGGGTTGGGCGGTCGCCAGCAACGGACTACGCCCCATCCGTCGACTCACGGCCGCTACGGAACGCGTCACACGAACGAACGATCTCACCCCCATCAGCCACCAGTCCAGCAAACGCCACGACGAACTCAGCCGACTCACGTCATCGTTTAACGCCATGCTCGAGTCGCTGGCCGATGTGCAACGACGCGAACGCCAACTCATCGCCGATGCGAGCCACGAGATCCGGACACCACTCACGAGTTTGCGAACAAACATTGACCTGTTGCGCCAAATCGCAGCCGACCCGGACGCCGATTTCGACGCCGCCGAAGGGAACGAACTCCTCGACGACATCGCTACGCAATTGGCGGAGTTGACCACCCTCGTGGGAGACCTCACCGAACTCGCACGAGACGAACCCCTCCACCGAGATCCTGAACCGCTTGACTTGGCCGAAGTGGTCCAGAGGTCTCTGAATCGTGTGCAATTGCGCGCGAACGATGTCGTCTTCGTGAACGATCTTTCACCGTGCTGGGTCATCGGCGATAGCCAACTGCTTGAACGCGCAATGACGAACTTGCTCGACAATGCCGTGAAGTGGAGCCGCCCTGGCGATACGGTCACGACCACAGTGAAAGACGGCGTCGTGACAGTTCAAGACGAAGGCCCCGGAATCGCGCCAGCAGACCTGCCACACGTTTTCGATCGGTTCTGGCGAGCCGAAGATGCCCGCGGAATGCCCGGCTCGGGTCTAGGCTTGTCGATCGTGAAGCAAGCCGCAAGTCGTCACGGCGGCACAGTTTCGGTGCGATCTGAGGTGGGCAAAGGATCGACGTTCGTGTTCGCCATTGCTTGCACCCAACCAAACGAATCGTAGATCCACGCTCAACTTTCAGGATTTGCACGCAAATCTCACAGCATACTTTCAGGCAACTTAGAGAAGATGGGTACATGACCGAACCAACGGATCCAGCAAACGACGTCAACGCGACAAGCCCCGAAGTGGACAACTCCGACCCGACGGCCCCCACCGATCCCGGCATGCCCGCGGCGGCCTCGCCGACCGCGCCCCAGTCCGCTCCTGAATCACCTCCAGCGTCAGCGCCAAACGCCCCCGACGACTCATGGCAAACGTCGACGGCCCAGTTGGGTTCGGATTACTTACCAACAACCCAGATCCCCGAATACCCATCGGGTGATCAGCAGTTTGCGCAAGGGCCCCCACCGCAACAGCCGACTTTCGCGCCACCTGCGGCGCCAAAACCGAAGCAGCCGACGAGCCGTTTTGCTCGTAACGTTGCGGCCGTGACAGGTATCGTGCTGCTTTCTGGTTTGTCAGGCGTCACCGGCGCGGCCGTCTTCAATTCGGCTAACAACAACGATGCGAACTTCCCGGTAACGAACACGTCTCTAGACTCAAAGTCGACCTCAACGCTTGATGCGGGAAGCGTCGAAAAGGTGGCCGCCGCTGTCTTGCCATCGACGGTCAAGATCAACGTCGCAGGTGCCGGTTCGGCAGGCCAAGGCACGGGCGTCATCATCAGCGAAGACGGAACCATCGTCACCAACAATCACGTGATCGAGGCTGCGGCTCAGGGCGGCCAAATCACCGTCGTCTTCCACGACGGAACCAACGCTTCGGCAAAGATCGTTGGCCGGGACGCTGCTACAGATATTGCCGTGATCAAGGCTTCGGGCGTATCTGACCTCAAACCCGCAACGCTCGGCTCCTCCTCGAACTTGCAGGTCGGGCAACGTGTAGTCGCGATCGGTTCACCGTTCGGACTTGAAGCGACCGTGACAGAAGGCATCATTTCGGCCCTCAATCGCCCAGTTTCACCGGGCGAAACGTCTGCATCGGGTTCAACACAAACGATCTTCCCCGCCATTCAAACCGATGCGGCAATCAACCCGGGCAACTCTGGTGGCCCCCTCGTGGATCTTGCCGGTCGCGTCATCGGAATCAACTCGGCCATCAGCACCGGCGGCGGTGGAACCGGATCGGTCGGCCTCGGATTCGCTATTCCAATCAACTTGGTCAGCAGTGTTTCTGAACAGATCCTGTCCGGACAAAAAGTCGAACACGCCCGCATCGGGGTTCAAGTTATCGCGGCTCGCGGCGATGACAACATCACCGAAATTGGTGCCCAAATCGGAGATGTAACGCCCGGCTCTGCCGGCGACTTGGCCGGACTCAAATCCGGTGACATCGTGACCGGCGTTGACGGCCATCCCATCGCCACCAGTGACGGTCTAGTTGCCACGATTCGCGGCTACCGCCCCGGCGACGAAGTCACCTTGACGATTCTGCGTGACGGCAAATCCCAGGACGTAAAACTCAACCTCGGATCTGACCGAAACTAGTCGCAACCATGAGCGGCGGCCAACACCTCAGTTGGTCGCCGCAAACAACTCCCGGAGAAGATCGCGCACAATCGCAAACCCGTTCTGAGTCAAGATCGACTCAGGATGAAACTGCATGCCCCGATAGTTGGGTCCGCTGATGAGGTGGATGTCACCAGATTCGGGATCGGTTTGCACACTCACGCCCGCAGGCAACCCCGATTCTGGAACCCGCGCCACGAAGGTGTTGTAAAAACCGACGGTCTCTTTGCGGTCGAGTACTTCTAGGGTGCTCTGAGTCCCTTGGAAAACGATGTCCTTGTAGACCAGATCGAACCCGAGACGATCGCACAGCACTTGATGCCCAAGGCACACCGCCAAGAAGCGTTGTCCACGTTCCAAAAGTCGGTCTGCCGCCGCGCGCACGACCCGCATCTTGGGCTCGTCAGAACGCGGGTCGCCCGGGCCGGGGCCGAGGATAGCAAGGTCGGCATGGTCGAGCGATTCAGTGGTCCAGTCTTCGTGACGAATCACGTCCACACTCATCCCGAGCACACCAAACACGTGGCTCAGCATCTTGATGAAGTCGTCTTCGTTGTCCAGAATGACAACCTTTTTGCCTTCCAGTAACGAGTCAGTGGGCACACCAGACTGGTCACTGAGCCAAAACTGGCTGAGCCGCTGATTGCGAGAGCCAAGCGCAATGAGGACATCGTCTGAACGGGTAAACGCATCAAAACCTTCGACTGGCAGTGGTGCAGCCTCGACGAGCCCGAACGCACTCAAAATGCCCGACGCTTTCGCCCAAGTTTCTTGCGTCTCGTGAACTGGATCTGAGTCACGAACGAGGGTCGCACCGGCGGTGACTTTGAGATTGCC
The DNA here is from genome assembly GCA_937873005.1 of uncultured Aeromicrobium sp. GTDB lineage: Bacteria > Actinomycetota > Actinomycetes > Propionibacteriales > Nocardioidaceae > Aeromicrobium. The sequence continues at coordinate 4,733 of CALMUY010000111.1, forward strand.
ATCGAGGTCAATGTCCGCGGTGCGAATCAGGATGGGCGCGTCGAGGCGGTCGCGCCCTTCGGCGTCTCGACCGACGAGCGCCGCCACAGACGAGTAGTATCCACGGCCATGCGCTTCATACTTCTCAATCAGTCTGCAAGCGTTCTCGACGGGGCTTCCCGTCACGGTGGCCGCGAACATCGAATCGCGCAGCACCTCACGAACGTCTCGATCGGTGCGGCCAGCCAACAAGTATTCGGTGTGAACGAGGTGCGTCATCGGCTTGAGGAACGGCCCCAAAACTAATCCGCCCTCGTGGCACAAGTCGCACATCATTTTGAGTTCTTCATCTACCACCATGAAGAGCTCGTAGATCTCTTTCTCGTCGGCAAGGAATTCCAACAACGCACTCTTGCGCTGGGCAGTGGTTTCGAGACCACGTATCCGGAAAGTGCCGCTGATCGGATTCATCCGCAGTTGGCCGGCGTCGAGACTCACGTGACGTTCGGGGCTCGCACCAATGAGGTACCGGTCCCCGGTGAAGATGCAGAAGGTCCAGTAGGCGCCACGTTCTGCTTCGAGCAGACGCTTGAAAACCGAGAGCGCCGGCGCGTGCCCCCACGAATCAAGTTTCGCGCGATAGTGCCGTCCGATGACGACGTTCGCACCCTCGCCGTGCCCGATTTCCTCGTCGATAATGCTGCGAACGACGCCGGCGTAGTCCTCGTCGCTCGTCTCGAATCCACCCGCGTCGGCGAAAGCGGGCGCTTCGCCGGGCAGCATCGACAGCACCTCTGCCAGCGGAACTTCCACACACATGTCCGCCGCGATCACTGAAAGCGGGGTGCCGTCTTGGTGGGCACGAAAACCACGTTCCCGGATTTGCGCAAACGGAACCAAGACGAGGTGATCCCAACGGTCATTGTCACCAGTCGCCACCGGAATTTCGGCTAGCGACTCAATCTCGAGGCGCGTGCCACCGATCAAGGTGACGGTATCGGCCTCGTGGCCGCGAATCAACGCGAAGGCCGGCTGGCTGAGCAAGTCGTCGATAAGAGTCATAATTTTCCTCAATTATTGGCCGACTTGAGCGGAAACATGCCCTAACCAGCCAATGGCGGTCTGGACATGAAAATGACAGGCCACCTATTGGTGGCGCCACAACTGGGTGCGGGCAACTGTCATGGGTGACAGCCTAACGCAACCCGGTATACCCGTCGTGCGTCTACCTACAGTTGCTTCGCTTCACAACGCATCGAGCCAGCGTTGGCTCGTACCTACGGTGACGAGTCGTTGGGTTGCGCGGGTCAAAACGACGTAGAGCGTGCGCCATCCCGCCACAGATTCTGCGACGATTTCATCGGCCTCGGCGAGCAGGACAGCATCGAACTCGAGACCCTTTGTAACTAGTGGGTCAAGCACGCGAAGGCGATCGTTTTCGGCAAGCAAGTCGCTAAGGTCACTGCGTAATGCGGCGAGGGTATCGCCCGTTGCGACGATGGCGACGGTTCCTTCGACCTGATCGAGGAGTGTCCTTGCTTCTTTTGCTGCGGTAGCCCGGATCTCGTCTCGGGTGACGATTTCGTGGCGCGGGTCGACGCCCGTGCGCCTGACAGCGTCTGCAAGATCGGGATTCGTGATCGCTTTGCGTGCAGCTTTCGCAGCAAGCTCATAGATTTCGGCCGAGTTGCGGTAGTTCTTCGTGAGCTGGAACTCGTGCACGGCTTTCGATCCCAACGCCGCATTGCGTGCTTCGACGGACTCTGCCGGCACCGGCCACGACGACTGAGCCACGTCACCCACGATGGTCCAACTCGCGAGGCGGCCACGCCGTCCCACCATGCGCCACTGCATCGGTGACAGGTCCTGCGCTTCATCGACGAGCACGTGCGCATAGTTCTCTTCGTCAATGCTTTGTGTAGCTTTCGGCCGGTTTTCGCGCTCGTCACGTTCGAAACTCATGAGGTGTTGCGGCACATCGTCTTCGGGATCTTCGCTGGGTTGCGCTTCGCCAATAAGGAAACGCAGTTCATCGATGATCGGGACATCTTCGATCATCGGCTCAGCGTGAGCATGCTGCTTCCAGGTCGCGATGTCCGCTCGATCGAGCAGGTCGTTGGCTAGTTCCCCAAGGCGTGGCGTGAGATGTTCCCACAACTCGACCGCGTCCACTTCAGGCCACCACGTTTCGAGGAACTCGAGGAAACGGTCGTCGGTTTTCACGTCGTCGTCGAACTCTTCCCGGGTGCGTTCGAGCGCCCGCGGACCGTGAACTTGTGACCACAACGCGTCGAGCAGCACGCGCATGACCCGGTGTTTGACTTCGTTCCGGCGACCTCGAGACAGAAGCCGCGCACGGAGTTTGCGGAGTTGCTTGCTGCCAAGCACGAGGCGATCGTCGCGGTAGAAATAACTGAACTTGGTCGGGGATTCAGGCAACGGGGCAGCAGCGAGTCGCTTCAACACGGTCACCATCGATGCCGAACCCTTGATCGCGGCAAGCGCCGGGTGATCGTGTTCGTTTGCATCGATGCCGTCAACCACGGCTCCCAAGGAACGCAACGTGACAGCAGTTTCGCCGAGGCTCGGGAGGACCCGATCGATGTATTCGATGAAGACCCCCGAAGGGCCGATCACGAGGACTCCGCCTTGCTCGAACCGTCGGCGATCCGAATACAGCAGGAACGCGACCCTATGCAGGGCTACGACTGTCTTACCGGTGCCTGGCCCGCCGGTGATGATGGTCGCGCCACGGACTGGTGAGCGGATTGCGTCATCTTGTTCCTTCTGGATTGTGGCGACGACGGAATGCATCTGCGCATCTCGCGCACGGCTCAGGCTCGCCATCAGCGCGCCTTCGCCGATGATGACAAGGGATTCGTCGGCGGCGTCAGCATCGAGCAGATCGTCTTCGATACCGATGATTTTGTCGAGATGGTTCCGCAAGACGCGACGCCGAATCACGCCAGCAGGGTCTTGCGCCGTCGCTTGATAGAACAGCGCAGCCGCCGGGGCTCGCCAGTCGATGAGCAGGATGTCGCGTTCGGGGGTGCGCACACCGATCCGGCCGATGTAGCGGGCTTCACCGTCTTTTAGATCCAGGCGACCGAATACGAGTCCGTCGTAGGCGGCGTCGAGCGCTGTCATGCGGCGCGTCGCTTGATAGATCATCGCGTCGCGTTCGACGAGCCCGCCTTCGTGACCTACGTGTCCGAGTTCGAGACCTTCGGTGATGAGCGCCTTCGCCGACTCACTCGCAGCGTCGAGGTTTTCATAAACGGTGTCGACGTACGCCTGCTCCAGTTCGATCTCTCGAGCTTCCAGATCCATTCGCGCACGCACTCCTCAACCGTCATTTAGGGAACGTCCTAGTCTACGCGGTTGAGCAGTAGGAATCACACTCGCAGTCGGGTCACGAAACTGACTTGATCGTTACTTTCTTGACCGGCTTTTCGCTCCCGGCGGCAACGCCGGCTGCCTCGATGGCGTGTGCCACTTTCATTCCGGCGTCATCTACCGTGCCGAAAACCGTGTAGTCGGGCGGAAGTGCCACGTCTGCCAACACAATAAAGAATTGCGAGCCGTTTGTATCTGGGCCCGAGTTCGCCATCGCGAGAGTGCCGGTGGTGTACGTTTCGTCGCCCGTGAGCTCATCGTCGAAGCTGTATCCCGGACCGCCCATTCCGGTTGCGCTCGGGTCTCCGCATTGCAGTACGAAACCGGGCACGAGCCGGTGACATTCGGTGTCATCAAAGTAGCCCTGCTCGGCGAGCGACACGAACGAGTTCACCGTGCAGGGTGCGTTCTTTGCGTCAAGCTTGACAGCAATATCACCATGGTTTGTTGCAATCGTGAGGACTTCGGCCGACTTCGGCGAACTCTGTGGCAGGTCTACCTTCTTGGCGGCGTTCGATTCAGTGTCGTATTTGCACCCTGTTGACGCACCTGCGTTGGAGTTGGTTTCCTTATCGTCGGTGTCATTCTGGCTGCACCCGGTCAAGGCTGCTAGGGCGATGAAGGCGCTGGCGCAGGTGGCGACAATTTTGGAAGCTCGCATGCAGGTGAGCCTATACGCTATCTGGAAATGCCCAAGCCGTGCCTCCCTGTTCTTGGTCTGGTTTCGCCACCGCGTGTCTGCTGCTTTTGCGCCGTAGTGTGGGGAGATGACTAATGTTCCAGATCCGTTGATTCCGCTTCGCGAAGATTGGGATCGCGCACTATGTATCGTTGCGCACCCTGACGATATGGAGTTTGGCTCGGCGGCTGCTGTTGCGCGCTGGACTGCTCAAGGAAAAGACATCAGTTACTGCTTGGTGACGAGCGGTGAAGCCGGTATCGACGGCATCCATCCCGACGAATCCGGACCATTGCGCGAGGCCGAGCAGATCGAGTCTTGTCGGGTGGTGGGCGTGACCAAGGTCGACTTCCTACATCAGCCCGACGGGGTGCTCAAGCACAGCATCGGTATGCGGCGTCGGCTTGCCGAAGTGATTCGGCGGCGTCGCCCAGAGGTCGTCATCACCTTGAACTTCCATGAATCATTTGGTGGTGGCAATCTGAATCAGGCCGATCACATCGCGGTTGGTCGCGCCACCCTCGACGCCGTGCGCGATGCCGGAAACCGATGGATCTTCCACGACCAGGTCGAAGACGGGCTCGAACCGTGGGGTGGCGTTCGCGAAGTGTGGGCGGGAAGTTCACCGCTGGCCACACATGGCGTTGACACCACCGACACGTTTGAGTTGGGAGTCGAGTCGTTACGCGCCCACAAGGCCTACATCGAGGGTTTGGGTTGGGAAGGCTGGGATCCAGCCGAGTTCCTCGAGGGCATCGCCCGACCGACCGGCACCCGACTCGGCACGAAGTTCGCGGCCGCATTCGAGGTGTTCAACATGGGTTGGAACGGTTAGCGACGCGACCTTGGCGCGGCTGTTTGCATCGGCCGAAAAATATATCCAAACATTTCCAAATCCTCTTCTATTCGAACATCTGTTCGAGTAGAGTGAACTTATTGATTGAATACTTGGGGGTGGGTATGAGTAGTG
>CALMUY010000112.1 GCA_937873005.1 uncultured Aeromicrobium sp.
CCGACGAGGAGGCAGGGAGCGTCAAAGGCGCTAACTGGCTGGTGGAGAACCACCGCGAATGGTTCGACGGGTGCACTGAGGCAATCGGTGAAGTAGGGGGCTTCTCAACCGAGGTTGCAGGGAAACGGCTTTACCTCATCGAATCGGCCGAAAAAGGGATCGCGTGGCTACGGTTGACGGCCGAAGGGACTGCCGGCCATGGCTCGATGCACAACGATGACAATGCCGTCACCCACTTGGCACGAGCGCTTGTCGCATTGGGTGAACACGAATGGCCGATCGAGCCGGGCCCGTCCATGCAGCGGCTCCTGGCGGTCATTTCGGAAATGACCGGAAAGCAGGGCGATCCGCTTGAGATCTTGAGCGAACTGGGACCGATGATCCGTATGTTGAGCGCGGGCGTTCGTAATTCCACGAACTCAACCATGTTGGCCGCCGGCTACAAGCACAACGTCATTCCGGGTCAAGCATCGGCGAACATTGACGGTCGATTCTTGCCCGGCCACGAGAGTTCTTTCATCAAGACCGTGGAGGACGTGGTCGGACATCGCGTCGGTGTTGAAACGCTCATCAGCGCTCCCGCACTTGAATACGACTTCAGTGGGGATTTGGTCGACGCGATGACGATATCGATCTTGCGCCATGACCCGGGGGCGTATGTCGCTCCCTATTTGATGTCTGGCGGCACTGATGCGAAGGCTTGGGATCGGTTAGGCATCACGTCGTACGGGTTTACCCCATTGCGATTGCCAGCGGATCTTGATTTCACGGCACTTTTCCACGGCGTGAATGAACGCGTGCCAGTCGATGCGCTCGAGTTCGGCACTCGCGTTTTCAACGAATTTCTTGACCAGTTGTGATGACCGGTAGTTTGTGAAGTCACCACGTGGCGCGCATACGAATGATCTTGCGTTTCAAGACAACTGTCCGTTCACCTCGCGCGTCTTTACGGAGGCGATCGAGTTCCCAACCCTGACATTCGGCGGCTGTCGTGAGCCACTGGCAGACAGCCGTATTCGACTTGTGTTTCGGAAACGAAACCCGGTGGAACTCGTATTCGAACATTTAGGCCTCCCTAGAAACGTCATCAAGTGCAGCAACAATGGGCTCAGGAATGTCAAGGTTGACCGCCGCGGCAAGCTCAGCGATGTGGTTCGGGGTTCGCGCCCCGACGACGGCTGACGCGACCTGCTCGTGGGCCCACAGCCACGCCAACGCGACGTGGGCACTGCTTGCGCCTAGCCCGTCGGCCGCACGTGTCACTGCCTCGACAACGCGTGTCGACTCGGCCCCCAAGTACGCCGAGACGTACGGTTCCCAATCGGCGTGCGCGGCGCGAGAATCTGCTGGAATTCCAGTGCGATATTTGCCGGTCAATACTCCGCGACCTAGGGGAGCGCAGGCGATTTGTCCCATTCCTTGGTGTTTCAACGCGGGCACGAGTTCGTGTTCGGCCCGGCGTTGCACGAGCGAGTATTCACTTTGCGAACTCACCACCGATACACCCGTACGGAAAGATTCAAACTCAGACGCAACGAGCATGGTTTGCCAGGCGCTCAGGTTGCTGACACCAATGTGCCGAACACGCCCCGACGAAATGGCAAAAGCCATCGCAGAAAGTGTTTCGGCCAAGGGAACTGAGGTATCCCAGCGATCCAATTGCCAAAGATCGAGATACGACGTTTGCAGAGTTGCGAGGGTCGCATCGAGTTGGCGAATGAGTCCCGAACGGGAAACGTCAACAATCCGCTGGCCCGCGTTCATGGCAACGCCTGCTCGCGACGCGATCACAAAGCGATCGCGAACTTTCGAGGAAGCCAGCGAAGACCCGAGGAGTTCTTGCGCCTTGCCCGAACCATAGATGGGAGAGGAATCGATGAGCGTTCCACCGACGTCGTGGAATGCCTTGAGCTGGTCTAGCGCACCATATTCATCGACTTGGGTGCCCCACCCGAGCGTGCCGAGCCCCAAGATGGAAACTGAAAGGCCTGAATTTCCCACGCGGCGAAACTGCATGGCAGCAGGCTAGTCAAAAGTTTCGCGCACTGGTTGTAGGCTCGCACGGTGGATTTGCTTCGTTCTATCGTGCTCGGCATTATTCAAGGACTTACCGAGTTCTTGCCCATTTCGAGCAGCGCCCATTTGGCGATTTTTCCTCAACTGTTTGGCTGGGAGGACCCCGGCGCTGCATACACCGCGGTCGTACAAATTGGTACTGAAGTTGCCGTCGTCTTGTACTTCTGGCGCGACATTTGGACCATCGCTAGCGCTTGGCTGCGCGGGTTGGTGAGTCGCAAAGCACGCCAAGACCCGAACTGGATGATGGGCTGGTTCATCATTATCGGCTCGACACCGATTGTGGTTTTTGGTTTGTTACTCGAAGACCTCATTGATCGCGATTTTCGTAACCTGTGGGTCATGGCCGTCATGCTGATTGGTCTGGGTCTGCTGCTGGGCCTGGCCGAAAAAGTCGGCCGCAAATCAACGCCAATCGAGTCGCTCACGATGGGCCACGCCATCTTGTTCGGCCTCGCCCAATCCTGCGCCATCGTGCCCGGCGTTTCGCGTTCCGGTGCGACCATCACCATGGGACTGCTGCTCGGGTATGAGCGTCAAGCGGCCACCCGGTATGCATTCTTGCTCGCGATTCCTGCGGTTTTGGGAGCCGGAATCTACAAACTCAAGGACATTCCCGGCGGCGAAAACGCATATGGCACGTTCCCCACGATCGTGGGTACGCTCGTGTCTTTCGCGGTAGGCATGGCCGTAATTCACTGGCTCTTGAAGTACGTCAGCACACACAGTTACGCGCCTTTCGTCATATATCGAGTTGTCTTAGGTCTGCTAGTCATTGGACTCTTGGTGTTCGGCATCCTCGATCCGCAGATCGCCGCCTGAACCTTCGAGACGTGAAAGAGCCACGCGCGCTGCTTGGTGGCGCTTACGGCTAGGCTCAGGGTATGCAGAGTTGGTCACGTCCAGACGTTCCGCACGTTCCCTCCACACCGGCCGATTCCGCAATACCATTCTTTGCTTTCGATACGTCGGCTCAGAAGTTGACCGACGTCACTCCATCGCAACCCGAGGCACGCCTCTATGTCTGCGGTATTACCCCGTACGACGCCACGCACATGGGGCACGCGGCCACGTACGTTGCGTTTGATCTTGTCCAGCGCCAATGGCTCGACCAAGGTTTCGACGTCCACTTTGTACAGAACGTCACCGATGTTGATGATCCTCTTCTGGAACGCGCTACCGCGACTGGCCAGAACTGGGAAGAACTCGCCGTCAGCGAGACCAATCTGTTTCGCGAAGACATGACCGCATTGCGAGTTCTGCCGCCACGGCACTACATCGGTGCTGTCGAGTCCATTCCGCTCGTGATCGACCGAATTGAGAAACTTCGCGAGGCCGGAGCGGTCTATCTGGTGGGCGACGACCTTTATTTTTCGGTCAACTCCGATCCGAACTTCGGTGCGGTCTCGCACTATTCCTCAGACCAGATGGTTACGTTGTGCCGCGAACGCGGGGGAGACCCCGATCGAGAAGGCAAGCATGCACCCATGGATTGCTTGCTGTGGCAAGCAGAACGGCCTGGCGAACCCTCGTGGCCAAGTCCATTCGGCGCCGGTCGTCCCGGTTGGCATATTGAATGCGCGGCGATCGCGAACGAATATCTGGGCCGCACGTTCGACATCCAAGGAGGCGGATCGGATTTGATCTTCCCGCACCATGAGATGTCGGCATCGCAGGCCGCGGTCGAAACTGGCGAACCGTTTGCTCAACACTTCCTTCATACCGGGATGGTGGGGTACGACGGCGAAAAGATGTCGAAGTCCAAGGGGAACTTGGTGCTCGTCTCGGCTTTGCGCACGGGTGGCCATGACCCCATGGCAATTCGACTGGCACTTCTGGCGCACCACTATCGGGCCGATTGGGAGTGGTTCGATTCCGATCTTGATGCGGCGACAGTGCGTCTCGAACGTTGGTCACACGCTTTCGCGCGCACGGCAGCGCCTTCGCCAACCCGAGCGATTTCGGCGCTACGCAACGCCTTGCGCAATGATCTCGATGCGCCGGGCTCGCTCGACATTGTCGATCAATGGTGCGCTGAGACGGGCGACAGTCCGCAAGCAGGTGCTGCTATGCGAGACGCCGTCGACGCCTTACTCGGTGTTCGACTCTAAGTTCTAGCTGTTTGGTTCCTCGCGGTCGCGGCGGCGCAGATAGCGTTCGAACTCACGAGCAATCGCATCGCCAGAAACTTCACTCGAGTCATCACCGTCGCGGTTTTCTTCCAGCGACTGTACGTATTCACGCAGATCGTCATCGTCCATAAGTTCGTCAGCGCCACGCTGCCAAGCTTCCGCCAGTTCACGTAGCGGTTCTTGGGGAAGCGGCACATCCATCGCCTCGTCGAGCGCAATCAGCAGCGCGAGGGATGCCTTCGGGCAGGGCGGTTCGGCCGTGTAGTGGGGGACTGCTGCCCAAAGGGACGTCACCAACAGACCAGCAGCCTGCGCCTCGCTTGCCAAAGCACTGGTAATGCCCACGGGACCCACATAGCCGGAGGAGTTTACCGAAAGTCGCTCTTGCACGAACGGGTTGTTTGTTGAACCCGAAATCGGCACCGGCCTTGAATGAGCCACATCAGCGAGCAAGGCACCCATCAGATACACCTCGCGCACGCCGGCAGTCATCACGAGATCGAGCACGGCTTTGCAGAACTCCCGCCACCGAAAATTCGGTTCAAAAGCGCGAAGTACCAGAAAGTCACGTTGAAGGCGCTCGTTCGAGATGAGAAAGACCGTGGGCGTCGGCCAGATCAATTCGGCGTGCCCTGTCTCGTCTTGATGCATCACGGGACGCACTTGTTGAAAGTCATAGAACTCATCGGGATCCAGTTCAGCGAATAAGTCGCCATCCCACGTCTCGAGCAAATGATCGATGACGGAGGTCGCCGCGTCGGCAGCGTCATTCCAGCCTTCAAAGGCCGCAATGAAGATCGGGTCACGCAGTGGTGTCGAGTCGGCATCAAGATTCACGCTTCCACCCTATCTGCGATGACCGACTATTCATCCTGAGTTCGGTAACCAAGGTTTGGCGACAACCACTTCTCGGCCTGTTCGAGCGTCCAGCCCTTGCGGTCGGCGTAATCCTCAACTTGGTCGCGAGCGATCCGGCCCAGCACAAAGTACTGCGACTG
>CALMUY010000113.1 GCA_937873005.1 uncultured Aeromicrobium sp.
CGCCCACCGTGATGGGCATGTTGTCGAGTAGTCGAGGAGTCCCGACTCTCGCAGCAATCAAGATTCGACCCTGTTCACCCACAATGGGTGCGCCTAAATCTGCATTCGTGATGACGAGGTAGTCCGATTCGATGTCTGCCGCAGCCAACACCTCGGACGCGGCCTCCAGTGCCGCCACGCGCCCCTGATGGGCTGCGGCTTGGCCAGCCCGCAAGGCCGCGGAAATTGCTTTCGCACGAGCCCTGTCTGCGTCAGACAAGTAGACGTTGCGTGAACTCATCGCCAAACCGTCAGTTTCGCGAACTGTCGGGCAACCCACAATCTCGACGCCCAGACATAACTGTCGCGCCATGAGACGAATGAGCGTGAGTTGCTGGTAATCCTTTTCGCCGAACACCGCCACATCGGGGCGCACGAGTCCGAACAGTTTCGACACGACCGTCAAAACGCCACGGAAGTGGGTGGGGCGCGCAGCGCCTTCAAGGATCGAACCCAAGGCGCCTGGATCGACCGTGATCGCTTGGTCGAGCCCATCGGGATACATGGTTGCGACCTCGGGAGCAAAAACCACGTCCACGCCTGCTTCGGCACACCGCTCGAGATCGGCATCGAACGTGCGCGGATACGTGTCGAGATCTTCGCCTGCCGCGAACTGTGTCGGGTTGACGAAAATCGACACGACGAGCTTTTCACCCAAGGGGCGCGCGTGCTTCATGAGTTCAACGTGACCGTCATGCAGTGCGCCCATCGTGGGCACGAACGAGACGCGCGCTCCTTGGGTAGCGTCCCGCAACTCAGCGAGGCTGCGCACAACAGTAGGTAACTTGGTTTTCGTTGCGAGTTGGCTCATCGTCCCGCCTCCATCTCGATTGAACGTTGGGTCAAAACTGAATCCAGCCTCGCGCCGGCGGCTTCATCGAGCGCACCCATTCTTTGCGCCCGACCACTCGTGGCACGGGCGAGCGCGAAATACGTCGCGCGAGTTTCTGGATCGTCGAAAGCCGCCAGGTGCGCCTCAACTGTGTCGACGTCACCGCGCAGCACCGGACCTGTCAACGCTTGATCGCCGAGCGCGAGCGTGTTCGAAACCGCTGCTTCAACGAGCGGACGAAGTACGGCCGCCGGATCGCTGGCACCCACATGTCGCAACGTATCGAGTGCCTGATTGATCACGGTCGTGACGTGATTTGAGCCGTGAGCCAGTGCCGCGTGGTACGCGATTCTGTCTGTTTCGGCGATCTCGACGACGGTGCCGCCCAGTGCGACCACGATCGACTCAGCAAGCGCGTGCGCTTCCGCTGGCGCGGTCACCCCAAAGGCGCAGGCGCGCTCGACGTCCAATTCCGTGCCCGTAAACGTCATCGCAGGGTGCAGCGCCATCGTGATGACTCCCTGCGTTTCGAGGGGCGCCAAAACTGATCGACCATGTCGGCCGCTCACATGAAACACGACCTGGCCAGCGCGCACCACTGGCGAGATCTCTTCGACCACGTGGTTCAACACACCATCGGGCACAGCAAGCACGACAACATCGGCTGAGCGCACGATCTGTTCCGGATTCGAAATAGCGACTTGCGGCACGAGCGCTTGTGCGCGTGCAAGTGACGTTTGCGAGCGCGCGCTGATGCCCACAACCGGGTAGTGGGCGCGCTCAAAACGAGCAGCGAGGACGGCCCCGACTCGTCCGGCGCCGACCACGCCGACGCGTGGCTTTGTCATGTGCGTTGTTGCCTTTCGTTCCAGTCCTCGTTCGAGGTACCAGACAAACTGACACTCACATAATACGACGAACTGCGCGCGCGTCAAACAGCTAGGCATGGTGTTCTGTCACACTTAGAAACATGTCGAAGCTGCTGATTCGCGCTGGCAAGGACCCGTTCACGTCCGTGCTCCCAGAAACGACGCTCACTCAAGACGTTTTCAACAGCAATACGGGCAATTTTCTGTTTCAGCATTCGGTCTGGGAAGCGCTCGCTGTCGACGGGAACGAACTCGTCGCGAACAGCACCTTGAGCGAACGCCGAGCCACCCCCGCCGCCGACATTGCGGCGATTAACGAACAGTTCGATCGGTTTGTCATTCCGTTCGCGAATGCGTTTCGGCCCGACTTCTTGCGTCAACTCGAGCGTTTGACGGAAGTGATCGAACAATTGACGATCCCTGTTTCGGTGATCGGTGTGGGTGCGCAAGCCCCCGCTTCGATGAGCCTCGACGATTTGGCACCCGCCCGCAAAGTCACAAAACGGTTTGCGAAAGCCGTGCTAGAACGCTCACCATCGATCGGTGTGCGCGGTGAGTTCACCCGTAAGTTCTTACTTGATTTGGGTTTCGACGACGACCAAGTCGACATCATCGGCTGCCCTTCACTGTTCCGACGCGGTCCGAAATTTCACGTTGACAAGCAGGCCGAGACTCTGCCTGCAGACGCACGCATGGCGTTGAATCTCACGCCCGAGGTGCCCGGCATCGGCCAATTCTCTCTCGAGCAGGCAGCGGCACATCCCAACTTGACCTACATCGGTCAAGACGGTCACGATTTACGGCTCATGTTGTGGGGAACGCCCCACCCCCACGTCAGCGATTTGAACGCCCCGGTTCACATGTCGCATCCGTTATATCGCGAGAACCGTATGCGTATGTTCGTCGATCAATGGACCTGGTTTTCGTTCCTCGCGACACAGGACTTCGCGTACGGAACTCGCTTCCACGGCAACGTCGCGGCGCTGATGGCAGGTACTCCTGCCATGTTGTTGGCGCACGATTCACGCACGGTTGAGTTGGCTGAATACCACCAGATGCCGCACGTAGTCATGTCGAAGTTCGATGCACCAGTCTCGGCTGAAGCCCTATACGAGAAGACGGATCTTTCCGGCTTCAATTCGGGCATGGCCGAAGGTTTCGACCGGTATGTCGCGTTCTTGGAACGCCACGATCTGACGCACAAGTGGCAAGACGGCGCCAGCACCGACCGGTTCGACGAACAACTAGAAGCTGCAACGTTCCCACCCGCAGTTAAGCCAGTTACCGACTCGAGCCTCGATGAAGTCGTGGCGCGTATGAATTGGATCCGTCACGGCATGGTGCTCGATATGACTCGGCACCCTGAACGCTACGAGTATCCCTTTGAGCATCCGCGTTACTCGGGCTCCGGCAGTCGATTTGCCCGTCTCCAGCGGCAATACGAGGCGAAAGATGCGAAGCAAGCCGACCAGATTGCCGATCTGACTCGACGGGTACGCCAACTCGAGCGCGGTTCCCTCGTACACCTCGTGAAACGTGCGTTTGCGAAGATCGGAAACTTGTTCAAAGGTTGACCCTCTCGGTGCTCGGTTACTGGCGGCTGGCACACTTGTTCTGCATCGTTTGATGCGGGGCCTCTAGCTCAGCTGGCAGAGCAGCGGACTTTTAATCCGCGGGTCGTCGGTTCGATCCCGACGGGGCCCACTTTTTATTTTCCTCACGTCACACCTGCTCGCTCGGCGTCCGCAGTGTGGAAAGAGCAGAACTCAACCCACCACGCGGTAGCCCTCAGTTCGCGCCATCGCGGAACGGAACGGAACGCCATGTCTGAGGCTCAAACCACCACCGCGCAGGTGCCAACTCCCGAACAACGCCAATCAGTGCGCCAAACGCTAAAGTCCCCGCGTTTGCTGCGCATTGAGGTGCTCGGTGGTCTAGTCGTGGCGCTCGCGCTGATTCCTGAAGCAATTGCGTTCTCGATCATCGCTGGTGTCGATCCGCGCTTGGGGCTCTTCGCCTCGTTCACGATGGCGGTATCGATCGCCTTCCTCGGTGGACGGCCCGCCATGATTTCTGCCGCGACCGCTGCCACCGCGCTCGT
>CALMUY010000114.1 GCA_937873005.1 uncultured Aeromicrobium sp.
CAACAAGAACAACAGAACTGCTACATAGGCGGCCAAAGCCACACGCGCTGCGTTGCGAGTTGTCATTTCATGAATTTCCTGTTGGTTACGACTTGTGCGATCTTTGTTCGGCGCCTAACGAAAGTGAGTGCATCAAACACCAGTTGAGGAAACATACTCCTTCATCCACTCAACTGTCTCGCGCAAACCAACCTCTAGCGGGACTGCCTCAATTTCCGGGAAAAGGCTCCGCAAAAGTGTGCTGTCTGCTTGCGAATCGCGGACGTCGCCTTCGCGGATGCCGACGTGCGTTCGCTCGACTGGCCCGCCCAGTTCAGATTCCAGCAAAGAAATCACGTCAAGCAGAGAGTGGCGCGTGCCGAACGCAAGGTTCACGGGGCTGAGCGAGGTCACTCGCCTGGTGATCGCGTCGACGATGGTGTCGACAATCGTGCCCACATAAATAAAGTCGCGAGTCTGTTCGCCATCGCCGTGGATCGTCAGAGTTTCGCCTGACACAGCAGCATGCGTGAACGCCGGAATCACAGCCGCATAAGCATGGCCCGGAGGTTGAAGGGGCCCGAAAACATTAAAGAAACGGAACGCAAGCGTGGGCAACCCAAAGGCATGTTGGTACGAGATCGCATACGACTCGGTAGCGAGTTTGCTTACCGCGTATGGGCTCACCGGCATCGCACTCATCGACTCGGTTTTCGGCAATTCTGGATTCGCCCCATACACCGCAGCGCTCGAAGCAACGATCACGTGTGCGTTATTGGCACGCGCTGCTTCCAAAACGCGGACCGCCCCAGTCACATTCACGTCATTGTTGAGAACTGGATCTTCTACTGACTGTGGAACTGATATCTGAGCAGCGAGGTGAACGACGGCATCAGCGTCAGAAATCGCGTCAAGAGCACCCTCATCAAGGATTGACGCCTCAACGAATTCGACTGCGAGTCCATCAAGATTGCTGCGGAAACCACTCGATAGGTCATCAATCACAACGACTACGTGACCTTCGGCGAGAAGCCTGCGAACTAAGTGGGTCCCAACAAAACCGGCACCGCCAGTAACAACCGTTTTCATACAGACTTTCCCCAAGGATCAGCGCGAGTGAGACACCTCATCGTACCCAAACGTAGAGTTGCCCCACCCAAAATACGGGCAACTTCACCGCACGAGATGCGTCACACATCGCAGTTGGCGTAGAGCTTTAACACCGAGTCGCGCTTAACCTGACTCCAGTCGTGGGCCAACCGCCTATGATTCTCAGGTGAGCAATCCTCTCTTGCCCCCCGCCGCTGTGACTGCTGGACGCTGGTTTGTGCGCGTTGCGGGCGCGTCGCTCGTGTTGATCGTGTTGGCGGGTGCGTGGATTGGGGTGCGCGGGTATTTGGCGTTCGGGCATTTGCAGTCCGCGCAAGCGCAAGCTACTGCAATGACCCGCCATCTCACAGACACTGCTGCGGTGTCGCGTTCGGTGAGCACGATTCAAGACGATGCAGCCGCCGCTCATCGGCTCACCTCCGACCCGATCTGGCGCCTTGGGCAGCGCGTCCCCTATGTGGGCGCACAACTTGAAGCCGTCGGCCAAACCACGGCAGCCATCAACGACATGTCGGCCAACGCGCTCGCCCCCCTCGCGCAAGTGGCCAGCAAGTTCACCCCCACCGACCTCGCCCCGAAGAACGGACGCATCAACACGGCCGCGTTCGACGAAGTCGGCCCCGTCGCGGCCGAAAGCGCCGGATACATGACCGCCGCCACCAACCAGATCGAACTCATCGACCGACTCGGACTACTCCCCCCACTCGCCACCGCCATCGACGACCTCGCCCAACAAGTGAACACCGCGACGGGCGCGGTGGACGGTATTGCCCGTGCCTCCATCCTGATGCCCGCCATGCTCGGCGATGAAGGTAAACGCTCGTATTTGGTGGTGGGTCAAAACAACTCTGAATGGCGATCCCTCGGTGGGATGCTCGGCGCGATGTTCATCGTCAACACCAACAAAGGCAAACTCGAGTTCACTGACTTTAAAGCCGAAACCGACTTCCCTGCGTTCACCAAACCCGTCATGGAACTCCCGAAAGAGCGGCTGGAACTGTTCCACCCGAATCCAGCATTGAAGGTCCAGAACACGACGCAAATCCCGAACTTCGCAG
>CALMUY010000115.1 GCA_937873005.1 uncultured Aeromicrobium sp.
GATAGGCTGAACTCCTATGTTTGATTCCTTGCAAAGTCGCCTCCAGTCCGCGTTCAAGAGCCTTCGTGGCAAAGGCCGACTCACCGAAGCCGACATCGATGCTGTCGCCCGTGAAATCCGACTCGCGCTCCTCGACGCCGATGTGGCTGCGCCGGTGGTTCGTGAGTTCATTTCCACGGTTAAGGAACGCGCACTCGGGCAGGAAGTAAGCCAAGCGCTTAATCCGGCCCAGCAAGTCATCAAGATCGTCAACGAAGAGCTCGTCCAGATTCTCGGTGGCGAAACGCGGCGCATCCGCTTTGCCAAGAATCCGCCTACGGTCATCATGTTGGCTGGTCTGCAGGGCGCCGGTAAAACAACGCTGGCAGGAAAGCTTGGCCGTTGGCTGAAGTCGCAAGGCAATTCGCCGATGCTTGTTGCTGCTGACTTGCAACGCCCCAACGCAGTCACCCAGTTGCAGGTAGTTGGCGAGCAAGCAGGCGTCACGGTTTTCGCTCCTGAGCCGGGTAACGGCGTAGGAAACCCTGTGGAGGTTGCTCGGGCGGGTCTGGCAGAGGCAACGAGGACACTCCACGACGTGGTGATCGTCGATACGGCCGGACGTCTCGGCATTGATGACGAACTCATGAAACAGGCCGCTGATATTCGAGCGGCCGTCAATCCTGACGAAGTCCTGTTCGTGATCGATGCCATGATCGGCCAAGATGCAGTCAACACGGCCCAAGCGTTCCTTGAAGGCGTCGATTTCACCGGTGTTGTTCTATCGAAACTCGACGGTGACGCTCGCGGTGGTGCGGCGCTGTCTGTGCGTTCGGTTACTGGTCGACCGATCATGTTCGCTTCGACGGGCGAAAAACTAGAAGACTTCGATGTTTTCCATCCCGATCGCATGGCATCGCGCATTCTCGACATGGGCGACATGCTCACGCTCATTGAGCAAGCCGAAAAGGCCTTTACCGCCGAAGAGGCTGCACGCACGGCCGAGCGCCTCAGCGAAGGGCAATTCACCTTGGGCGACTTCCTTGCCCAAATGGAGGCGCTCTCCAAGATGGGCTCGATGACCAAGATGCTCGGCATGTTGCCGGGCATGGGTCAATTCAAAGACCAAATCGCGAACTTCGATGAACGCGAAATCGACAAGATCAAGGCGATTATTCGTTCGATGACGCCCGCCGAACGCGAGAACCCGAAAATAATCGACGGTTCACGTCGTGCACGTATTTCGGCAGGTTCCGGAACTCAAGTCAGCGACGTCAACAATTTGGTCGACCGCTTCTTTGAAGCTGCCAAGATGATGAAACAAATGGCTAAGGGCGGTTTCAACCCAGCAAATGGTTTGCCTGCCATGGGCGGATCGAAGCGAGCAGGCGCGAAGCAACCTAAGCAGAGCAAAAAAGGCAAGCGCGGCTCGGGCAACCCTGCAAAGCGCGCCGCTCAGGAAGCAGCCCAGCAAGCGCAAAAGCCCGATCCGTCGGCTGCGTTCGGGTTCAACGACCCCGCCGCAACAGACTTTGAACTCCCCAAGGAACTTCGCGACCTGCTCTAATTTCGCACCGGCAGGCGGGGTTTCGCGACACGACTCGCTTACTTGGGAGGCCAGGTTTGGTCAAGCAGGTTTGGTTCTGGCACAATAGGGGATTGCGTCCGGAACTCGCGTGGACCCTCTCAGCCACAACAGTCCGGCCCCCTGATGGGATACGACTTGCCCCACATGTCGTAGACCACCACCAACCGTAGACACAACAAGGAGACACCACTCTCGTGGCAGTCAAGATTCGCCTCAAGCGGATGGGCAAGATCCGCACCCCGTTCTACCGCATCGTCATTGCGGACGCACGCGCCAAGCGTGACGGCCGCGTTATCGAAGAAATCGGTACGTACAACCCCAAGACCGATCCGTCGACGATCAACGTCAACTCGGAGCGTGCTCAGTACTGGCTCGGCGTTGGCGCTCAGCCAACCGAAGCTGTTGCTGCGATTCTGAAGCTCACGGGTGACATCGGCGGCAAGGCAACCCTCAAGCAACCTGAACCGAAGGCCGACAAGGCTGCATTGTTCGAGGCGGCGTTGAAGGAACTTCATGCCGAGCCAAAGAAGGAAGCCACCACCAAGGCCAAAAAGGCTAAGAAGGAAGAGGCTCCTGCTGAGGAAGCGCCCGCTGCTGAAGAAGTAGTTGCAGAAGAGGTTGCAGAGGCTCCAGCTGAAGAAGCCGCAGCCGAAGAAGCACCTGCTGACGAAGCCCAGGCAGAAGAGGCCTGATCATGGCAGCACCATTGCAAGAGGTCATTGAACATCTCGTTTCGGGGATCGTTGATCACCCAGACGACGTCAACGTTCGCGCGAAGCAGACGCGTCGCGGTGAACTGTTTGAGGTTCATGTTCATCCAGAAGACCTCGGCAAGGTGATTGGCCGCCAGGGCCGCACCGCCCGTGCGATTCGTACCGTCTCTGCCGCTATCGCTGGCGGCAAAGGCGCGCGAATCGACTTCGTGGACGTCGACAGGCGCCGCTGAGACGCCATGCGCGTCGTAGTTGGCCGCGTTGGTCGTGCCCACGGAATTCGTGGCGACCTGGCAATCGATGTAAGGACCGATGAGCCCGATAAGCGTTTCGCTGTCGGGGCATCGGTCCTTTGTCGTCACACCACATTGACTGTCGCATCGGCACGTCCACACCAGGGCAAGCTTCTCGTGCATTTCAAGCAACTGCCGGATCGCACGGCCGCTGAGGCACATCAGGGCTGCATCCTCGAAGTCGATGTTGACGAGAACGCCTCTCCTGAAGATGGCACATTTTACGACCGCCAACTTCGGGGCCTGACAGTGCTGGTTGATGGACAGCCGCGCGGCAAGGTACTTGATGTGCTTCACCTACCTGCCCACGATTCACTCCTGCTTGACATTGCCGGCGCTGAGGTGCAGGTTCCCTTCGTTGAGGCGCTCGTGAGCGAGGTAGATGTGGAATCGGGCACCCTAACCGTGGTAGACCGTCCCGGTTTGCTTGACCCATCCGCGGCCGACGAGGCCCGCTAATGCGTATCGACGCGATTTCGATCTTTCCTGACTATTTCGCGCCACTCGATCTTTCGCTTCCAGGCAAGGCGCAAAAATCCGGTCTCGTACAGTTCGCCGCCCACGATCTTCGCGACTGGGCCACCGATCGCCACCGCACCGTCGATGACACTCCCTATGGCGGAGGCGCAGGCATGGTCATGCGCCCCGAACCGTGGGGGGAAGCCCTCGACGCAGTCTCGTCATCCGAATCAGTCATCATCGTGCCCACCCCGTCCGGCGAGGTTTTCACGCACACGATTGCTCAAGAACTCGCCGACGCCCAACATCTTGTGTTCGCATGTGGACGATATGAAGGTATCGACGAACGAGTCATGAGCTATGCCAAGACCCAATGGCGCGTACGTGAGCTTTCACTCGGTAACTTCGTGGTCAATGGGGGAGAGGTCGCGGCTCTCGCCTTTATTGAAGCCGTCATTCGGTTGCTACCTGGTTTTATGGGTAACCCTGAATCGCTGGTCGAAGAATCGCACGTTGATGGCACGCTTGAATACCCTGTCTTCACGAAACCCGCCTCGTGGCGTGGCCTTGACGTACCCGACATCTTGCTCTCGGGTAACCACGCAAAAATTGCCGAATGGCGTTCTGAACAGTCACGAATTCGTACGCAATCGCGCCGCGACTCATAAAAAGTCGGCTTGAGAGCATTTTGTTATCTGTTGGAAACATTTCTCATACGTTGCTGAAATCCGCGCCAGTCATGATGAGCGAAAGCAACTGCTCAAAGGCGCGCAGTTGGTGAATCAAAATACACCAATTCGTATGAAAGGTTCGTTATGGACCCCGCAACTATTTGGCTGCTCATCTGCGCGGCACTTGTTTTGTTTATGACCCCCGGTTTGGCGTTCTTCTACGGAGGCTTGGTCAAGGCCTCAAGCGTCATCTCGATGATGATGCTCAGCTTCGGCGCTATGGGCTTGGTCTTTGTACTTTGGGTCCTCTACGGATTCAGCATGGGCTCGCTGCCTGGTGATGGGCCGCTGGGCACAATCGTGGCCAACCCCTTCTCCGACATCGCCCTCAGCGATCTGGCGGCAAATGATCCAGCCAGTCTCGCCGGCGTCGCATTCGGTGGCACCTTCGCAGTCATCACGGTTGCCCTCATCTCGGGCGCAGTCGCTGATCGTGCACGGTTCTTCCCCTGGTTGATCTTCGCCGGTGTGTGGGCGACCATCGTCTACTTCCCCTCCCAAGGCTGGGTCTGGGCGTTTAACGACGAAGGATTAACCGGCTGGATTGGCCGCTTCACGGTCGGCGGAGCCGCCACGATCGACTGGGCGGGTGGCACGGTCGTGCACATCAGCGCTGGCGCTGCGGCGTTTGCTCTCGCGCTTGTCCTTGGCCAACGTCGCGTTGGCTTCAGCAAAGAAGAAGCGGTACCGCACAACGTGCCTTTGGTTCTTATCGGCGCAGCAATTCTCTGGTTCGGCTGGTTCGGCTTCAACACAGGTGCTGCCACTGAACCGGGTCTCGCTGGCCTCATCTTCCTCAACACGATCGTTGCACCTGCTGCCGGCGTTTTGGGCTACATCATCGTTGAACACTTCAAGGATGGAAAGCCCACTGCAATCGGCGCCGCATCGGGCGTGGTTGCTGGTCTGGTGGCCATCACGCCAGCGTGTGCGAACCTGACTCCAGGTTGGGCTATGTTCTTGGGCCTCATTGCTGGCGCGGTCTGCTGCTTCGCCATCGACCTCAAGTACAAGCTTGGTTTCGACGATTCGCTCGACGTAGTCGGCTTGCACTTGGTCGCAGGAACAATCGGCTGCTTGTACCTGGGCTTCTTCGCCACCGGAACGGGCTTGTTCGTCGGCGGCGGATTTGGTCAGCTCGGTGCACAAGTTGTACCCACGGTAGTCGTCGCGGTCTACTCCTTCGCGGCAGCGTGGATCATCGGCACGATCATCGAGAAAACCATCGGTTTCCGTGTCGAAGAAGACGCCGAAATCGCTGGCATCGACAACGTGCTCCACGGTGGAGAGGCATACAAGTTCGACTGAAGCTCAATCGAGACCCGTCAATGACGATGGGGGCCGGGGCAGAGCGCACACACTCTGCCCCGGCCGCTTTGTGTTCTCAGGGGGGACTATGGCAAGATTATTAGTTGGCGCAGGGACAATCTGCCACGAGGGAAACCCATACGCGACCACACCATTGATACGCAAGACCGACATCCGCATGTGACTCGTGTGCACGGGCGAGGAGAAAACCATGACGAACGTCATTGACCAGATTGGCGCTGAGCAGCGTCGCGACGACATTCCAGAATTTCGAGCAGGCGACACTCTGAAGGTTCACGTCAACATCATCGAAGGCAACCGCTCGCGCGTACAGATGTTCCAGGGCGTATGCATCCGCATTCACGGCTCAGGTATCGGACGCACCTTCACGGTTCGCAAGATCAGCTTCGGTGTTGGTGTAGAACGAACGTTCCCTTTGCACTCGCCAGTGATCGAAAAGATCGAAGTTGCCAGCCGTGGCGACGTACGCCGTGCCAAGCTCTACTACTTGCGCAACCTTCGCGGCAAGGCCGCCAAGATCAAGGAAAAGCGCGACAACTGAGTTCGCTTTCCAAATGTCAAAACCCCGCTCCGATCGCGAGCGGGGTTTTGCTTTCCCTGTTCCCAACGTTTCGCGAGTCTTTTTGCGTAGCCGCGTGAGTGGCGTTCATAGTTGGTGTGGACCCAACCGCTAGGCTCAACGAGTGTCTGACGTGAAAAAGAAGCACTTGCCGTGGTGGCAAGAAACGTTGCTCATGGTTGCGTTCGCACTCTTGCTTTCGATCCTCTTGAAAACGTTCCTCGTTCAGGCGTTTTATATCCCGTCTGAGTCGATGCAACCTACGCTGAACCCCGACGACAAGATCCTCGTCCAAAAGGTTTCGTACTGGCGTGGAGATCCCGAGCGAGGCGACGTTATCGTCTTCAAGGACTCGGCAGGCTGGTTAGGTGATATCGAACCCCAAGGCGCGCGTGGAGCCGTCTCCAAGGCGCTGCAGACTGTGGGTCTCATGCCGAGTGGGGGACACCTCGTAAAGCGTGTCATCGGCGTTGGGGGAGATACAGTTTCGTGTTGCGATGAGCAGGGGCGCATGGTTGTTAACGGTGTCAGCATCGAGGAGCCCTACCTGAACGAACCAGAGGCTGCCTTCGGGCCCAACTTCACGGTGAAAGTCCCTGAAGGATACCTCTGGGTGCAGGGCGACAATCGCAACAACTCCGGTGATTCTCGCGCCCACATGGGCGAGGCCGGTGGGGGTTTCATCCCGGTTGAGCAAGTAGTCGGAAAGACCTGGATGCGGATGTGGCCGCTGAGTGAAGTGGGGACAATTCCGCAAACGCGTGCATTCCAAGGCGTGAAGTAGTGACAACGCTTTCTACAGGGCGCAAAGTGTCGACTAGCGCGGGAATGCTTACCTTTGAGCGAGCTCTCGCCCGACGCGGATATTCACTCATCGCTGGTGTCGATGAAGCTGGCCGTGGTGCATGCGCGGGCCCGTTGGTTGCTGCGGCAGTCATCTTGAAGACACCCATCGATGGTCTCGCCGATTCCAAACTGCTGTCTGTTGCGAGGCGAGAGCGTTTGTTTGATCTCTTGAACGAATCTGACGCCATAATTGAAGTGGTGCTGATGAGCGCGGCCGAATGCGATGAAATGGGCGTGCATCGCGCCAACCTCACGGCCATGCGCCGTGCCGTGGCACGCCTAGATCCGCAGCCCGATTATGTGCTGACCGATGGGTATCCCGTGAGCGGGCTATTGATGGATTCGCTTGCCGTGTGGAAGGGAGACCGCGTGTCGGCCTCGATTAGTGCTGCTTCGATTGTCGCGAAGGTCACTCGTGATCGCTACATGCTTGAGGTGCACCATCAATTTCCGGACTACGGGTTCGACCGCCACAAGGGCTATGGGACAAAAGTCCACGACACGGCGCTCACAACGCTCGGCCCATGCAGCGAACATCGCCTGTCATATGCCAATGTGAAGCAAGCGCTGGAGGTGCTCAAGCCATGAGTTCTGAAGAACTAGAACGATACGAAAGCGAGATGGAGCTTTCGTTGTATCGCGAATATCGCGATGTTGTCCGAATTTTCAAGTACGTCGTTGAAACCGACCAGCGTTTCTATCTGTGTAATGCGGTCGACGTCAAAGTTCGGACGGAGTCCGGAGATGCATACTTTGAGGTGTCCATGGCCGATGTGTGGGTGTGGGATATCTATCGTCCGGGCAAGTTCGCTAAGACGGTGAAGGTGTTGACTTTCAAGGACGTCAACGTTGAAGAACTCCAAGAATCGGAAGTGAAACTTCCCGAGGCTGACTAAGCGTAGGTCGATCTTCCACACGGCGAAACGCGGTACCGAGTTTCCACAACCGTCTTTTTCGCTATCGTAAATTCGAGCGCTTTGAACGATCGTCAAGGTATGACGTATGCGCGAAATAAAGCTCTTGGTTCCTACGGTGAAGGCGTTGCCGCCCGCCATCTGACCGATGCGGGAATGGTGGTCCTTGAACGCAACTGGACCTGCCGTTTTGGCGAAATTGACATTGTTGCTCGCGACGGCGACACACTCGTCTTCGTTGAAGTGAAGACTCGCTCGGGCACTAGCCACGGAACGAATCTCGAAGCAGTGACCCAGGCGAAGGCAGAGCGACTGCGCACGCTGGCCGGAGCATGGCTCGAAGGGCGAGCCATTCGTCCACCAGTCACGCGAATCGATGTCGTTGCGGTTCAGATCCCCGCTAAGGGTCCCGCTGAGGTTCGGCATGTGAAGGCGGTGGCGTAATGGTGGCAACTCATTCAGTCACGCTTGATGGATTGTCAGGCCGTGCCATCGAAATAGAAGTCGACATTGCCAATGGCTTGCCAACTACGATCATCGTCGGCCTAGCTGACACTACAATTAACGAAGCGCGAAATAGAGTTCGATCCGCAGTGGTGAACTCGGGCATGAATTGGCCCGACCAGCGCGTCACCATCAATCTCGCCCCCTCAACACTGCCCAAATCTGGTTCGCACTACGACCTCGCTATTGCGGTAGCCATGATGGCGTCGAAGGGAAAGGTGCCGAGCGCGGACTTCGGGCGCATGATCTTCCTCGGTGAACTTGCGCTTGACGGGCGGTTGCGCGCTGTCCGCGGTGTTTTGCCCGCGACGCTCGCCGCAGTCGAGGCGGGTTACGACACGATTTTCGTACCTGAAATCAACGCTGCAGAGGCGCAGATAGTCAACGGAGTTGATGTGATCGGCGTCCGTTCACTACGACACGTGATTGCTTATCTGCGCGGTGATGAGCCGCCAGAGGATCCTCCGGTAGCCCCACTCACTCATGCTGCTATTGACGATTGGGCATCAAGCGGTCGTGTGGATCATCTTGATCTGGCCGACGTCTCTGGGCAGACTGATGCTGTCCTTGCCACCGTCGTTGCTGCAGCCGGCGGCCATCACATGATGATGGTGGGTCCGCCGGGAATTGGCAAGACGATGCTTGCTCAACGTCTGCCTGGTCTGATCCCTGATCTCGATATGGACGCTTCGATCGAGGCCAGCGCCATCCATTCGGTGGCGGGCGTTCTTCCGGCAGACGCGCCGCTCAGGACCCCTCCGCCGTTCCTCGACCCGCATCATTCGGCAAGCGCAGTCTCGATCGTTGGGGGCGGCACGCGTTCGATTCGTCCGGGTGCTCTCGCCCTTGCGCATCACGGGGTGTTGTTCCTCGATGAAGCGCCTGAGTTTGCCAGCAACGTGCTGGAAGCCCTCCGGCAACCGCTTGAAAGCGGACGAGTATTGATCTCACGCGCTTCTGCTTCGGCAAGCTTCCCGGCACGATTTCAACTCGTGCTCGCAGCCAATCCGTGTCCGTGTGGGCACGGTGGCTCGCGCGGAAGCCTGTGCGAATGCACACCGCTCATGTCGCGCCGCTATGCCGATCGAATCTCAGGCCCGATCCGGGACCGGATCGATATCCAACGAACATTGGTAGCGCCAAGCCGTCCGGGCCTGGAGAGCAGTGCTTTCGAACGCGTGACCACCGTTGACGCTCGGGCGCGGGTCGTAGCTGCGAGAGAAAGACAACGACACCGCTGGGCCCAGACCCCATGGGCGCTCAATGCTGAAGTCCCCGGCGCTGTCTTGCGGAAGGAATGGCCTGCGGCTATCGAAGGACGGCGACTCGTTGACCGTCAGATGGTCAGCGGAGCACTCTCGCCCAGGTCAGCCGATCGCGTGCTGCGGTTGGCGTGGACCTTGGCTGATTTGTGTGAGCACGATCAACCCACCGAGGGTGATGTCGTTGACGCGTTGTCCCTTCGGCGAGGTTCGGCCCTTGCCGGTGAAATTCGGAACCTATCGAGGGTCGCCGCATGATGCGCGACACTGAAGCGCGATTGCTCATCGCCCATTCAGTAGAACCGGGCGATCCACGCCTTGCACAAGCGCTCGTGAACGAGACTCCGGATCGGGTTTGGCAACGGATCGAAGACGGTGTGGCGGGGGCCGTGGTGTGGTGCAATTATCCCGCCTCTGGCCCGGCTGCTGGCCAGAGCGGCCCTT
>CALMUY010000116.1 GCA_937873005.1 uncultured Aeromicrobium sp.
ACTGTGGAGCGACGATTCCCTGACAAGCAAGTGCGCGGTGAGCAAGGGGCTGAATCTCTGAATTGTTGAAACGAAGGTCGGGGTTCGCGAAGAGTAGTACGTCAGAAGAGGACGTTGCCGCGCCAACGTTGTTGGCATAGGAAAATCCCCTATTCTCACTAAGAGGTATGACGCGTGCTCCAAGCGATTCTGCAACGGCCACTGAGTCGTCAGAAGAAGCATTGTCGACAACAATCCACTCGATAGATTCAGTCCATGTGGAATTGACCCAAAATTCCCGGAGCGTAGCCGCGCTATTAAACGTCACCGTGATCACTGAAACTGAACACTTCTGTGAGAGTTCAGAATCTGCTTGGGGCGAGGTGGGCACCCCGTTAGTGTAGTGCGGGATCTGGTTTCAACTTGAGAAACTAGTGTCGAAGTGAATACGAGTGCAACTTTCATAATCGGATAAGCCAGTTGGTTGGAGAACATGAAGCGAGTCAGTAGGTACATTGCCGCCACTGATTTCATGCTGCTCGCTTGCGTGACACTCGCGGCGATGGTCGTCAACTTCGGCATAGAAACGGGCGAACGCACGTGGGGTCCGATCGAGTTGACCTACCCGCAGTTCGGCCTCGTTGTCGCATTCGTCTGGTGGTGGATGCTTGCGCTTTTCGAGACGCGCGATTCACGGATTCTCGGTGAAGGATTCGACGAGTATCGACGGATCGGTCGGGCGACTGCATTCGCTTTCGGTGCGATCGCAGTTGTTTCGGTCATCGTGAAACTCGACTTCTCGCGCGGCTACATCGCGGTGGCGCTGCCGATCGGGTTCGTTGCGCTCTTGTTGTCGCGTTGGGGCTGGCGTAAATGGTTGCGTAAGCAACGAGTTGCGGGTCGGTATCTCACGGGGGTGCTCGTCGTCGGGAACGATACGTCAGTTGAACGTCTTACTAGGGTTTTCGCCAAAGATCAGGGGAGCGGCTTCCGTGTGGTGGGAAGTTGGAACCCTGCAACTCATCGAGATGGGATTGCGGCCGAGTTGAACCTAGAACATCCGGGATTGAAAGACGCCGTCACCAAAACACAAGCCAAAGCCGTTTTGATCGCTGACCCCCAAGCACTCGGCTCTCAAGGTGTGCGTTCATTGAGTTGGGAACTCGAAGGCATCGATGTCCTGGTGTCTCCGCATTTCGTGGACGTCTCGCCGGAGCGGGTGCGACTCGCCTACCTTTCGGGTGAGCCCGTGATCCGGCTCGATGAACCACAGTTCGCTCGCGCTGGTGGTTTCGCTAAGACCGCTTTCGACAGGATCCTGGCGTTCGTGCTTATTGTCGTGCTTTCGCCAATCTTGCTGATCGCAGCCGTGGCTGTGAAAGTCACCTCGCCGGGGCCGATCTTCTTCGGCCATAAGCGCGTCGGCAAGAACGGAAACACGTTCACGATGTGGAAGTTCCGTTCCATGCGTGAGGGCGCCGAACACGAACTCGAAGGGCTGCTCTTGGAAGCAGGGGCGGGGGATACTCCGCTGTTCAAAGTGGAAAACGACCCTCGGGTAACCAGTGCCGGAAGGATTCTGCGGCGCACCTCAATCGACGAACTGCCGCAACTGTTCAACGTCCTTGGCGGAACGATGAGTTTGGTAGGTCCGCGGCCACAGATTCCAGAAGAAGTCTCGCTGTATCGAGGCCTCGAATCCGCGAGGTTGCATGTGCGTCCGGGCATCACTGGAATGTGGCAGGTCTCGGGGCGGTCGAACTTGGAATGGGACGAAGCCGCGCGACTCGATCTCTACTATGTCGAGAACTGGTCCATGCTGGTTGACCTGTTGATCCTGTGGCGCACACTTGGCGCGGTCGTACGCGGCGATGGAGCAAAGTGAGAATCGGTATGACTCCAGTTAGTCTTGGCAGACCTGTCCAAATCCATCGAGATAGATAGCAGAAACTGTGAATATCGCACGTTCAACTAAGACAGCATTCTTCTTGTTTTTCGGGTCGTTCATTTTGTTTGGATTGACCCTAGGCTCAGACCTGAATGGGGATGCTGTTTCTGCAAATTTCGGAGCTTGGCATTTAGTTACTGTCGGAAGCCCGTGGATTGAGAATGCAAATTTTATTGAGGGGCACCCCTTACGAGACATTTGGGTCGTGGAGATTGATGGGCACGAGGTAATCGCACGTGCGCCGGGTGTCGTCCTGTGGAGTTTGCCGGCATATTGGATTGCTCAAACGCAAGATTTTACGAACGTGCCGGCAGGCATCACCGCCGCGATGCTGTCTGCGTTCGCTGTGACCTTTGTTTATCTTGCGATTCAAAGTAAAGTCGCAAACAAACTGGCGATTGGAGTGGCGCTGGTTTTCGGATTCGGGACTCCTGTTTGGGCGGTGGCTGCAGACACAATGTGGCCGCATGCGGTCACGGTATTCGGTATTTCAGGGATGGCTTGGGCAGCATCCAAAGACCGATGGTGGTTGGTAGGAGTATTTGGAGGGTTCGCCTTGACCGGGCGAGTCCACGTTGCGATTGTGGTGGCCGTGGTAGGGCTCGGTATCGGCGTTGTGCGTAAAAATCCATCGGTAGTTGCAAAAGTTGGAATACCCAGTGGGTTGTTTCTTGGGCTAACAATGGTTTGGAATAATTGGCTTTACGGGAATTGGAATCCAACGGGTGCCTATCAGATTGATACTTCGACAGAGATGGGAGAGCGGTATGGCTCTCTACTTGTCAACCAACTCGGTATGTGGGTGTCGCCTGACCGTGGGATCTTTATTTGGACGCCGGTATTGCTCCTGATGCTTCCTGCGGTGATTCGTGCTTGGCCGGTTATCCCGGATTGGAGTAAGTGGCTTGCAACAGGCGGGTTGGTTTATACCTTCGCTCAAGGGTGGGCGAATGTGTTTGATGGGGGGGACTTTTTTTGGTCCTACCGGCTTGGGCTGGAGTTCGTTGCAGCAGTGACACCTGCAGTCACTTTTTCGATACCCTTCGTTGGATCAATTGGAAAACGAAGAATTCCGGTGGTCGCAGGGTTGCAAATATTTTTCATCGGGGTAGGAGCCGTTCTCAACATTCCAGGTGTCGAAAAGGCAAAAGCTTGGACGACCAATTCGGCGATGTTCTACTTACTTCAGGACAAACTCGTAGGCTCACTGATTTTGATAGCAATCATTGCGGTAATTGCACGACTTGCGTACAACGCGCGATTAGTCGAAAGATGGCCGGTGCCAGACGAGCCAGCACGGGCTCGCAACGCGACGGGATAAACACGGCGCGCCGATCAGCCTTTCAAATAGGCCGCCAGGCCCCGAGCACGACTCGACTTCGCCAAACCCAACGAACTCATCGCACCGCTACTGTTGACCTAGAAAAC
>CALMUY010000117.1 GCA_937873005.1 uncultured Aeromicrobium sp.
CGCGAAGTTCGCGCGTTCATGGTGCTGGCCCCTGCGTGAGCAATGTGAGTCAAGTTGGGAGCGTTCGACTCACCCAAGTGAGTTAAGCCCTCAGGGTTGAAGCCGTCAATCGAAACGATGACAACAACGGGCGCGTTCGGGGCAACGGCCGCGGTTGGTGGGCTTACGACCGGCTGTTCGGCTACGGGCGGAGGCGGTTGCTGCCACGAGTTCCAGGTCAAGGCGAAGCCGCCTGCAATCGCCAGCAGGAGCAGACCCAGGCCCAGCGCAAGCCAACTGCGTTTAGATGAAGTTGTCATAATCGACTTACTCACGACGCTATTGTGGCCTATCGCAGAGTACGATCACAATTCATGAGTGTTGCTGAATACGTTCTGACTCTTTCGTGCCCCGACCGTGTGGGCATCGTGGCGGCCGTGTCGTCGTCATTGGCCAACTACGGCTATTCAATCAATGACAGTCAGCAGTACGCTGACCACGATACGGGCCAGTTTTTTATGCGCGTGCGGTTTGAAACTGAGGACTCCATCAGCCTCCAGGGCATGAAAGAACGCCTTGCTGCCCCACTCGACGGCTTCGACATGAACTGGAACGTGCATGATGTGGCCGAGCCGCTTCGCGTCGTCATCATGGTTTCGAAGCAAGGTCACGTACTCAACCATGTGCTATTTCAACAACGAGAAGGTTTGCTCCCCATCGAGGTCGTCGCAGTCGTGTCAAACCATGAGACCTGGCGCAACGAAGTGGAGTGGCATGGAATCGAGTTCCACCACGTACCTGTCACACCTGAAACGAAACTTGAATCCGAACGCTACGTACTCGACTTGATGCAACGGTCAGGCGCGGAAACGCTGATCTTGGCGAGATATATGCAGATTTTGTCGAATGACATGTGCCAGGCGATTGAGGGGCGAGCAATCAATATCCATCACTCGCTGTTGCCGAGTTTCAAAGGTGCGCGTCCCTATGAGCAGGCCCATGACAGAGGCGTGAAAGTGATCGGTGCTACGGCACACTTTGTCACCGCCGAACTCGATGAGGGTCCCATTATTGAGCAGGATTTGCGCCGTGTGGATCACCGCTTCTCCGCGACTCAACTTGCGGCGTTGGGTCAAGATCTCGAAGCCCGTGCGCTCGCTTCGGCGGTCAAGGCGCATGCCGAGAACCGCGTTTTCCTGAACGGCATCAAGACCGTTGTTTTTGACTAGTTGTGTCTAGGGAGTTTGCGGACCTTCCAACGACTGAACTGCACCTTCGACACTTGTGGCCGAGGTCGTATCGTCGCCCGAACCGCCGGGGCTTTCCTCACGTGAGTTCGACTCGTACCTCTCGAGATATTCGTCGAGATAGCGCAACAACGCAGCAACCGATGCGGCAGCAGGAACCGCCAAGAACGCGCCAGTGATTCCGAAGAGCGATCCACCTCCGGCCACGGCGAGCAGGACCACTGCAGGATGCAAATTCATGCTCTTGCCTTGCAGCATGGGGGACAAGACGTTGCCTTCAAGTTGCTGTACGCCAACCACAATGAGCAGCACAATGAGGGCGTCTTGCGGCGAGTTGGTGACGAGCGTGACCAGGACGGCCAATGCGCCGGTGATGAAGGCACCGATGATCGGAATGAATCCGCCGATGAAGGTGAGCACGGCGAGTGGGATGGCAAGCGATACATCCATGATGATCAAGCCGATACCGATCAATACGGCATCGATGAAGGCCACGAGTCCTTGAGTTTGGATGAACCCGCCGAGAGTCTTCCACATCCGTGATAGCGCGCCCGTGATGTGTTGACCAACGCGTTGGCCTGCCGCGTGTTCAACGAACGGGAGGAATCGGTGGCCGTCTTTCAGCAGCATGAACGACAGCATGAGAATAATGACGATATTGAAAAGCGCTGAAACGGCAGTAGCGAGCGTCGTGACGACTCCCGTACCCAATTCGACAGCACTATTTTTGAGCCACGTTTCGGCGCTGTCTAGGGCGGCGAGGATTTGGCGCTCACCGACATGGAGTGGGCCATTAATGAGCCAGTACTGGATTTCGCCAATCCCGGCTGCTGCTTGGCGCGCGATGGTGGGCGCTTCGTTGATGAGTTGCGGAATGACCACCCAAAACAGCCCCACGATGATGCCCAGGAATCCCGCCATGACGACTCCGGCAGAAATGCCGGCCGACAGGCCCCGGTCGCGCAACCATTTTGCGGGCGGCGCAAGCACGGAAACAACCAAGATGGCTAAGCAAATGGGAAACCAAACAACCCACGTCTTTCCGATCACCCAGCCCAGAAGGTAGAGGGCGAGTGCGATCGCAATAATGCGGATGCTCCATCGTTGGAGGGCTTGAAATCCGCGATCGATGGCTGAACCGCGATCGGCTGGCTTGACTCGATCGGCTGGCTTCATTGGTGTGGTCACTCGTGAATCCTATCTGGAGATTTCCCAATTGATGGGTGTCTCGCTCATGTTCACCAAGAGCTCGTTTGCTCGACTGAACGGTCGTGAGCCAAAGAAGCCGCGGCGCGCCGCCAGCGGACTGGGGTGGGCGGAACTGATGATCGAAACTCCCGGCAGGTGGCGTGCGCTGTCTTGCGCATCGCGGC
>CALMUY010000118.1 GCA_937873005.1 uncultured Aeromicrobium sp.
CAGGCGGTGTTGTCGACATCAACGCAGGCGATGACGGCATCAACGCGACCTCGCACACCGAAGCCGGCGGCACCGAACAAGTCGAAGACGGCGTCATTCTGACGATCAGCGGCGGCACCGTCACGCTCTTTGCAGGCGCAGACGGCATCGATTCGAACGGAACAGCCACCATTACTGGCGGAACGGTCGCAATAAGCACGAAGTCGGGCGGAGGCGGCGGCGGTGAAGGTGCACTTGACGTCAATGGGGCCGTCACGGTTCCGGCGGGAATCTCGTTTGATGCGAGCAAAATCAAGGCAGACGAGTTAGTCGAAGTGGCAGATTCCGATAAGCAAGTTCAAGCAGAATTCGTCCTCACGCGGACAGCAACCACGCTGCTTGTTTTGTCGCCACAACTCACCGCCACCGAGTCGTTCACGGTCACGGCCAGAACGCAAGACGACACCTCCAGCGCAGGGAAGGGGCGGACGATTACGACGGCCAAAGCAGCCGAAGGCAGCGAATTC
Source organism: uncultured Aeromicrobium sp. (assembly GCA_937873005.1). Taxonomy (GTDB): domain Bacteria; phylum Actinomycetota; class Actinomycetes; order Propionibacteriales; family Nocardioidaceae; genus Aeromicrobium. The sequence goes on from CALMUY010000118.1 coordinate 507, forward strand.
GCAACTCGGATGGGCGGCGGTAGGCCAGGCGGTACGGGTGGCACCCGACCCGAAGGCGGGCAACCTCCCGAGATGGGTCAGGGCCCCGGCCAAGGCCAGTGCCAGGAGCAATAGTCGCGTGAGGCACCTGCTCAAGCACTTCACAGGAAATCCACAGACAAGCGACATACCGTTGGTGATGTGAACATGACATCCCCGCCGCTTACCCGCGCCGACGGAACACGGCTTCGCGTCCTTGTGGTCGACGACGAAGTCAATATTGCTGAACTCGTGTGTATGGCGCTGAGGTATGAAGGTTGGCAGACGCTCGCTGCGCATTCGGGTCTGAAAGCCGTGGCGGCAACGAAGTCGTTCGACCCTGATGTGGTGGTGCTCGATGTCATGTTGCCCGACTTCGACGGACTCGAGGTACTGCGCCGGATTCGCGGCTTCAACCCCGACGTCCCGGTTGTCTTTTTGACGGCTCGCGATGCGGTGGAGGATCGCATCGCAGGACTGACCGCCGGAGGAGACGACTATGTAACCAAGCCGTTCAGTCTTGAAGAGCTCGTGGCGCGCGTGAGGGCTCTGTTGCGGCGCAGCGGTGCGAGTCGTCAGGCTGAAGCCTCGCGACTTGTCGTAGGGGACTTGGTCATGGACGAAGACTCGCACGAAGTATTTCGGGCGGGGGAGCTCATTGCTCTCACTGCGACTGAGTTTGAACTGCTTCGTTATTTGATGCGAAACCCGAAGCGGGTTTTGTCGAAAGCGCAAATCCTCGATCGGGTGTGGAATTACGACTTCGGCGGGCAAGCGAATGTGGTCGAGATCTACATCTCGTACTTGCGTAAGAAGATTGACTCAGGGCGCGAGCCGATGATTCACACGGTGCGGGCCGTGGGTTACGTGCTCAAACCGGCCGACGCGGCCCCAGCGGGGTGAAGATGCGCGGCTCGTTGACGAGCCGACTCGTCGCCACCATGGTCGTGCTGTTGTTCCTCGTATCCGTCGCGGTTGCTGCGTTCACGACGATTGCCTTACGGACCTATCTCCTCAACCAACGCGACGCCGATGTGCTGCGCAGCGCCGAACGGTGGAACATGCCCGGCCGGCAAAATTCGCTTGATGAGATCTTCCAAGGGCGAAACCAAAAGCCAGGCACTCTGGTGGCCGTCATCGACGGCGGCGTGAATCGGGCCGTTGTGCTCGGAACTGGCCCAGGCGAGCAAGACACCATCGATCTGACCAAGGAAGACGACTTGACTGGTGTCCGGGCCGACGGAAATGTGCATCAAATACAGGTCGACTCCCACGGCACCTACCGTGTGGTCGCCCAGAGCATTGTGATCGTAGGCGCGGAGGGCAGCACCAACGGCATTCTCATGATCGGACTCCCGACGGCCGACATTTCGGACGCGATCGGGTCGCTCGTGTTGTGGGAGTCGGCTTTCATCGCGGTGGGTCTTCTCGCCGCGGGCGGGGTTGGTGTCGTGGTTGTTCGTCGCCAACTTCGCCCACTACGCGAAGTCGCCGCCACTGCACACGAGGTTGCTAGCCTGCCGTTGGCGGCGGGCGAAGTCGTGCTCCCCTCTCGTGTGCCAGAGTCGTTGACTCGCGAAAACAACGAAGTGGGTGAGGTGGGTGCCGCACTGAATGCGCTGCTCGATCACGTCGAAGGGTCGCTCGCTGCGCGACACAAGTCCGAACAGCAAGTGCGCCAGTTCGTGGCCGACGCATCACACGAGTTGCGCACACCGTTAACCACGATCCGTGGCTATGCAGACTTGGCCAGTCAGCGCCCTGAAGAAATGCAGACTGCTTTGGCAAAAGTGAAAGAAGAGTCTGCCCGCATGTCAGGGCTCGTGGAATCGTTGCTGCAATTGGCTCGATTAGATGCCGGGCGGCCACTGCAGTTCGAAGCGGTAGACGTGACTCAGCTTGTCGTAGAGGCCGTCGCGGATGCGCGAGTCGTCGCGCCCGATCACCAATGGCGCATGGTTCTCCCGGAAGACCCCGTTACGGTTCGCGCCGATGCGGTCGCTTTGCATCAAGTCGTCACGAATCTGCTGACGAACGCACGCAAATACACGCCGGCGGGATCGACAATTACTGTCACTGTTGAGCCGGACGGCTTTCTGGTGCACGACGATGGGCCCGGATTCTCGCCTGACCTCGTAGAGTCCGCTTTTGAAAGATTCGTGCGCGGAGACGCCTCGCGCACACGAAGCGAGACTGAAGGTGGCGCCGGGCTCGGATTAGCGCTCGTTAAAGCAATTGTGCAGGCGCACGGTGGAGACGTGACGCTTCGATCAGCGCCGGGAGACACGACGATTACGGTGCGGCTTGATTAGACCGTGAACCTACTATCAGGGACAGCCGTACCATGGGTTGACGCTCTTCACTTCGGCATGAGTCGGTGGGGCTTCTCGGGAAGGAAACAGTGTGTCAGTTTTTGATCCGGAAGACGTCGCTGCTG
>CALMUY010000119.1 GCA_937873005.1 uncultured Aeromicrobium sp.
CGTCTTCACCCAGGCGGTCAGCCGTAAAACACTTTTTCGACCACTTTGCGGGCCAGACGAGTCGCCTTCTTGTAGTCATTCACCATGAGTCCCGAGTTCTCTTGCCCCAGCCCCAACACGTGCGCGACTCCGACCAAATCGTTCGGATCCGTCACAAGCGATTCGGCCGGCTTGTTCCGCCACAAAACCACACCATTACGGATTCGCGAAACCATAATCCACGCTTCCTTGAGTGCTTCGACGTCGTCGTGGCTGAGCAGGTCCGCACCTGCCGCCGCATCGAGTGCGTCTAACGTTCGCGTCGTGCGTAGCCCAGGCACTTCGTGTGCGTACTGCATTTGAAGTAATTGGATCGTCCACTCAACGTCGGCTAGTCCGCCGCGGCCGAGTTTCAAATGGGTTGCCGGATCAGCACCGCGTGGCAAACGCTCGGTTTCGACGCGCGCTTTGATGCGGCGAATCTCGCGTACTTCCATCTCATCAAGACCACCGGACGGATAGCGCAGCGGGTTGATGAGCTCGGTGAACGCAGCACACACTTCTGCGTTCCCGACGACCGCTTCGGCCCGCAACAAGGCTTGTGCTTCCCACGTGTCAGACCATTTGGCGTAATAGGAACCGTACGACGACAGCGTCCGAACGAGCGGACCGTTTTTGCCTTCGGGCCGCAAGTCTGCGTCAACTTCAAGCGGCGGATCTTGACCGGCCTCGGCCAACGATGCTCGCAAATGTTGTGCCATCCATTGTGCGCACGCGGCGGCCGAAGCCGCGTCACCCATCTCAGGCGTGGGGTCGTGGACAAACATGACGTCGGCGTCGGAACTGTAACCCATTTCGTGGCCACCGAGACGCCCCATCAACACAATCGCCATTCGGGTCGGCAACTCGCCTCGAGTTCGCCGCCATTCGGATTCCGCGGCCGCCAAGGCCCCCTCGAGGGTCGCCGACGTGAGTGCCGACAGCGCCTCCCCCACTTCAGCGACCGACAGCGAACCCAACACGTCGGACATCGAGATTCGTGCAAGTTCACGACGCCGCACCCGACGAATCGCTTTGATTGTGGAACTAAACGAATGGTGTCTCTTCACTGCGCTCGACATGCGTTGCGACAGCGCATCCGCACCGAGTGGCTTAAACTCATCTTCCTCACCCAGCATCGCCACCGAATCTGGCGCGCGCACGATTAGGTCCGTCACGTATGCGCTCGACGAAAGCAGTTTCGCCAACTGTTGCGCACCCGATCCTTCGTCGCGGAGTTTGCG
>CALMUY010000120.1 GCA_937873005.1 uncultured Aeromicrobium sp.
CCTCGTGGCCGAACTCGACGACTCGGACACCCGAGCCGTTGTGACGGCCGAACGCACTCTGCTTGCGGTTTTGGAAGCAGGGTGCAGCGCACCAGTCGGAGCTCTCGCTGAAATCGCTTTGGGCGACGACGGCGACGAATTGTGGCTGCGTGCTTTCGTCGGAGATGCTTCCGGCGCACCATCAATCAGACGCTCAATTACCGGTACGACCGATCAGGCTCGTGAACTCGGTGAACAGCTCGCACGCGAGATGCTCGCCGAAGGCGCAAGCCAGATCATGGCGTCGTCCAGCCAGGAGGACGCCTCATGACAAGGAAGACAAGGAACGACGTGACCACAACCACTGAGTTGCGAGAAGAACCCACAAAAGCAGAAACCAAGAAGGCTGCAAAGCCGGTCGGCAAAGTCAGTTTCGTCGGGGCAGGACCCGGCGATGCCCGGCTGTTGACCGTGCGCGCTGCCGAACTCTTGGCAACCGCCGACGTGGTGATTATCGAATCGCCCGAGCAAGCTGCACTCGTCACTAATGGTGCTGAAGTGATCGACGGTGGCGCCAGCGCAGACGGGGCAGTATTGACTCACGCGGCTCGCGCCAAACTCGTCGTGAAGCATGCCAAGACGGGTGCGCACGTCGTGCGTTTGATGACAGGCGACCCGTTCACGTATGCCACTGGCCCTGAAGAAGCGCTCGCGTGCGTCAAGGCTGATATCCCGTTCGAGGTTGTGCCAGGCATCTCCTCGGTTGGCGCTGTTCCGGCCTATGCAGGTGTGCCGCTGACGACGAAGCAAAACCGCGAATACAAGGTCGTAAGCGTTGGCGACGCCAATGTTGACTGGACTGAACACTCGAACCACGACACGCTCGTGTTGTTGTCGGCCGTCAACCGGATCGCTGAAGTTTCTGCCGGATTGATCGAAGCTGGCCGTAGCCCCGAAACTCCGGTTTCGATGACACGACTTGGCACGACGACAGAACAAGAAACAATCGTCTCGACACTCGCCGATATCGCGGCGGACGCGAAGAAGGCGGGCATGACTCCACCGGCGATCACCGTGATCGGCAACGTTGTCGCGCTGCGTGAATCGCTGTCCTGGTTCGAGACGAAGCCGCTCTACGGTTGGCGAGTGCTCGTGCCACGCACGAAGGAACCATCGGTGGGACTCGCGGATCGGTTGCGGTCGTACGGCGCCGTGTCTGAAGAAGTACCAACGATTTCGGTTGAACCACCACGTAACCCGCAACAAATGGACAAAGCCATTCGTGGCTTGGTTGAAGGGCGATACGAGTGGGTCGTGTTCACGAGCGCGAACGCGGTCAAGGCAGTTCGGGAAAAGTTCGATGAATACGGCTTGGATGCGCGTTCGTTCTCCGGCTTGAAGATCGCTGCTGTGGGCGAAAAGACTGCTGCAGCGGTTGAAGTGTGGGGAATCCGTCCCGACTTGATGCCCTCGGGTGAGCAGTCCACGCGTGGCTTGCTTGAAGATTGGCCGCCCTACGACGATCTGCTGGATCCGCTCAACCGTGTGTTCTTGCCGCGCGCCGACATCGCCACCGAGGCTTTGGTCGCTGGCCTGCTCGAACTTGGTTGGGAAGTGGACGACGTGACCGCGTCCCCCCCCGTTCGGCCCGCCCCACCGCCGGCACCAACGCGCGAAGCGATCAAGACCGGCAAGTTCGACGCAGTGATGTTCACGTCGTCGTCAACCGTGCGCAACCTTGTCGGCATTGCCGGCAAGCCGCACGCCACCACCGTGATCGCGTGCATCGGTCCGGCTACGGCGCAGACGGCTGAAGAGCACGGCCTGCGTGTCGACGTGATTGCTGAGAAGCCATCGGTCGAGGTCTTGGCTGACGCATTGGCTGAATTTGGTCAACAGCGTCGTGTGGCGATGATCGAAGCTGGCGAACCGGTCAAGAAGCCGTCACAACGCAAGCCGTCTTCGCGACGCAAGTCCTGACATGAACGAGGCCCGACCCCGACGCCTGCGAGCCACGAGTGCCCTGCGCAATCTCGTGTCCGAATCGCATGTGCGGGTGTCGGGTCTCGTTTTGCCAGTTTTCGTAGCCGAAAGCATCAACGAACCGCGACCGATCAGCAGCATGCCCGGCGTCGTCAACCACACGCTCGATTCCGTCAGGGAAGTCGCGGCCGAAGCGGTCGCATTGGGGCTGGGCGGCATCATGCTGTTTGGTGTTCCCGAGCATCGAGATGCGACCGGCGCTGCCGCACTCGATCCAGATGGCATTTTGACGCGCGCCATCCGAACCGTGCGCGAAGAAGTCGGCGACGGGCTCGTGGTGATGAGCGATGTGTGCCTCGATGAGTTCACCGACCACGGGCACTGTGGCCTCGTTGACAGTGAAGGCAACGTCGACAACGATTCGACGGCCGCACTGTATGCGCGGATGGCTGTGCTCCATGCCGAAGCGGGTGCCCACATGGTGGGGCCGAGCGGCATGATGGACGGTCAAGTTGCTGCAATCCGCGAGGCGCTCGATAACGCGGGGCATCAAGGCGTGGGAATCATGGCGTATACCGCGAAATATGCCTCTGCGTTTTATGGGCCGTTCCGTGAGGCGGTTGATTCTTCGTTCGCTGGCAATCGCCGTCAGTACCAACAGGACCCGCGGAATCGGCGCGAAGCGCTACGTGAACTCGAACTCGACCTGGCCGAAGGTGCCGACATTGTCATGGTCAAGCCGGCGATGTCGTATCTCGACGTGCTGGCCGAGGTCGCGGCTGCGAGCCCGGTGCCCGTGGCGGCCTACCAAGTCTCGGGCGAATACGCGATGGTGGAGGCTGCGGCCGAACGCGGTTGGGTCTCACGCGAAGCCGTTATCGATGAAACGCTGATCAGCATTTCGCGGGCCGGAGCCGACATCATCCTGACCTATTGGGCGGCCGAATATGCTCGCCGAAACTCCGGAGTCACGGGGTGAACGTGTGAACACGACACGATCTGAAGAACTTTTCCAGCGCGCCAAAGCAGTTTCCCCTGGCGGCGTGAACTCGCCCGTACGCGCGTTTCGAGCAGTCGGCGAAACGCCGAGGTTCATTGCCTCGGCGCAGGGTGCCTGGCTCGTTGACGCCGACCAGAACCGGTTGCTCGACCTCGTCGGCTCGTGGGGCCCGATGATCCTGGGCCATGCGCACCCCCGTGTGGTTGAGGCAGTCACGGCAGCCGTCGCGAAGGGCCCCTCGTATGGCACGCCCGCCGAACCAGAAGTGGCGCTGGCCGAGGAAATCGTGGCACGCACGCCCGTAGAGATGGTGCGAATGGTGTCATCGGGGACCGAAGCGACCATGTCGGCGATCCGATTGGCGCGCGGGTTCACTGGCCGAAATCTCGTGGTCAAGTTCGCAGGGTGCTATCACGGGCACGTCGATGCCTTGCTCAGTGAAGCAGGGTCGGGACTTGCGACGCTCGGAATTCAACACAACCCAGGCATTCCGGCTGCCGTGGCGGCCGAAACCATCGTGATCAAGTTCAGCCATGTCGTGGCGCCCGACA
>CALMUY010000121.1 GCA_937873005.1 uncultured Aeromicrobium sp.
CCTGATGCTCGCAAGGCGGCCGCCAAGGAAGCCGTCGCCAACGCACTCGTCGTGGCCGAGTCAGTGAACACGGCGCGCGACTGGGTGAACACGCCCCCGTGCGACTTGCGTCCGCCAGCGTTCGCGACGGCCATCAAAGCCGCTGCCGCCGATGGAGTCAAGGTTGCGATCTGGGACGAGAAACGACTCGCCAAAGAGAATTGCGGTGGGATCTTGGGCGTGGGGCGCGGTTCAGCCGAACCTCCTCGCCTCGTGACCCTCACCTACTCCCCCAAAGGCGCGTCTACGCATCTTGCGCTTGTCGGCAAGGGCATCACCTTCGATTCCGGTGGTTTGTCGATCAAGCCAGGCGCCTCGATGATGACGATGAAGTGCGATATGGGCGGAGCAGCTGCTGTTGTCGCGGCGATCAACGCCATTGCACGGCTGGGTCTCAACATCAAAGTCACTGCGTTCGCGTGCTTGGCCGAGAACATGCCCAGCGGTTCTGCCACGCGTCCTGGTGATGTTTTAACGATGCGCAACGGGGCGACTGTCGAGATTCACAACACCGACGCCGAGGGCCGCCTCGTGTTGGCTGATGGGTTGGCGCTCGCGACCGAACTCAAGCCCGACCTGATCGTAGACGCGGCGACGTTGACGGGCGCCGCAATGGTGGCGCTCGGAACCCAGACGTCCGCGGTCTTGGGCAACGACGAAGAGTTGGAAAACCAAGTCTTGTCTGCGGCGAAGCGCGGCGGAGAGAACATGTGGCGTTTGCCAATCGTTGAAGAGATGAAAGCGGCAGTCGATTCTTCGACGATCGCCGACATCAAGCAACACAACCCGAAGCCGTACGGCGGCACGCTTTTTGCGGCGGCGTTCCTGCGCGAGTTTGTTGGCGAAACCCGCTGGGCTCACCTCGACATTGCTGGGCCGGCGTTCAACGAAGGCACGGCACAGCACTACACGCCGAAAGGCGGCACGGGTGCTGGAGTTCGCACGCTGGTAGAGCTGGCAGACGAGTTAGCGCAGACAAGCTAAGGCAACTGCCTGCAATAAACTAGTGCAGGTCGACGAGCCGCGCGATGGCGTCGATGCGGTCCCACGCGCTGCGGTCTCCACCGTTGCGATCGGGGTGTGCTTGCGCGCGCGCGGTGCGAATCAGTTTGCTGAGGGACTCCTCGTCGAGGTTCCCGTCTGTGACTTCCGCCTCAGCGATGTACTGGAGTTCACGGATCGCCGAGAGTTGCTCGCGCGTCCAACGCGACGGAACGGGCGCCTTGGGTTTCGGTGCCGCTTTGGGTGCCGTGGATTTCTTGTTGACTTGGCGCAGGTTGTAGTCGCGCATCCGCTGCGGGTAGCCGACGAGGTTCGCGTCGTACAAGGGAATCCCGTTTTTTCGGGCAAAATCAGCTGCCGCTTTGGGCGACTCGAATGGCTTTCGCATCGGTTCGCCGTCACGCGCCACGAATACGACGGTGGTTTGAGTTACCGACGTTTTGGGCTCTAGATACGCCTCGACTCCTTGACGAGAAGCCACGAATTCACGGATCGCAGCCAGATCAGCGCTACTCGTTTTGGCCCCCGAACTACGTTTCTTGAAGAATCCCACCTGCACAGTGTGCCTGATGACACCTCCCCAGTGGGCAAGATGACCACTCAGGTGACAAGATGGCCCGTAGACCACCTACCCGGAGGAAACCGTGACTCAGGACGCCACCACTTCGTTCGACATCGTCATCCTCGGAGCCGGCAGCGGCGGTTACGCCTGCGCCCTCCGTGCCGCACAGTTGGGCAAGTCTGTTGCCCTCATTGAAAAGGCGAAAGTGGGTGGCACCTGTTTGCATCAGGGCTGCATCCCCACTAAGGCCCTTTTGCACGCCGCTGAAGTTGCCGAGACTGCGCGTCACGGATCCTCGATCGGCGTTTACACCTCGTACAACGGCGTCGACATGGTCGCTGTCAACGCCTACAAGCAGGGCGTCATCGACCGTCTCTACAAGGGCCTGACTGGTCTGGTCGGTTCTGGCGGCATCACCACGATCGAAGGCAACGG
>CALMUY010000122.1 GCA_937873005.1 uncultured Aeromicrobium sp.
ACAGCATCGGCTTTGGCAGAGGCCTCTGCGAGTTGGGGCTGAGTCAGCACGCCCAACGGAACGCCCTCCGCGCGATTGAGGTCGGGAATCTCGGCGACTTCATCTTCAGTCAGAGTCACCAGAATTTGCGCTTTAACTCCCCGCTGTTTCAGCGCTTCGAGAAGTGGACCTATTCTGTGATGATTCTTGTGAAAGTAGGGTCGGGCCGGGTAAATGAACGTAAAAGGGGTGTTATCGGTATCTCGTCCGAAAGACGTCTCATGTGAGAGCACGACCGAAGACGCAGCGTTCGGCACAACGTGAATCAGCGAACGCGAAACACCGCTCGCCGCGATTGCGCGAGCAAAGGGCTCCGTTTCCACCGTAATCATCTCGTACGACTTGATGCGAATTCGTTTGGCTCGCGCCCTAAGTTTGGCAGCGGTGGTCAATTCTCGGAGAACTTCATCCGGTGCGTAATGCGCTGGAATCATGGGATCAGCTAGTCCCGCGATTTCCACCTTTGCCTCACGCCGACGGTAGGTTGGCCCGAACACGTTAAATGCAACATCAAATGAGGGCTTATTTTGCGGAAGAAGGAACCGCATGCTCGGGAAAGTATCGACAACTTGGACACGCGGCTTAACTGAATCGTCGAGACTGTCAAACACTCTCGTCGATGCTCGAATCGTCGCAGAATCAAGCCATTCAGGTGGTTCCGCCAACGAAAAGAGCTCATTGATAAATGAAGCTGCTACCTGAACGCCGCCTCCCGAATGCAAATTCGAGGCGTCAATCAATACACGCGAACCTGCTGTCATCGAATCCCCGCCCACTGCGCGTGTCTACCGGCTGTAGAGGCGATGAAGCGCACAACGCGGTTGCTTGTGTCGTTGATTTCGTAGCCCGCTGGATGTGAAGACACGACTGGCCCGTCGGCGATCGCCATGCCCACAGCGCGCACGACATCGTTGACGTTGAGTCCGGTCATAAGCATGTTGCCAGAATCGAGCGCTTCTGGGCGTTCGATCGAGTCGCGTAGCGTGATTGCGGGGAAGCCCAGGATTGAGGATTCTTCAGAGATCGTGCCTGAATCAGAGAGGACGCAGGCGGCTTTGAGTTGAAGTTTGTTGTAGTCGTGGAATCCGAACGGCTCCATAAAGTCGATACCGCTCAGATCGGCATCAGTGTTGAGGGCTTCGAGCCGTTTGCGTGTGCGCGGGTGGGTGGAGACGACGATTCGTTTGCCGAACTTGTTCTTCACTCCCACAAGACAGTCGAGGAGTTCTTGGAGGCGCTCTGGTGAGTCGACGTTTTCTTCACGGTGCGCACTCACTAGGAAGTACTCGCCCGCGGTGAGTCCTAAACGTTCAACAGCGTCGGATTGATCGATGTGGTCGCGGAAAGCCTCGAGAACTTCACGCATGGGCGAGCCCGTAACCAAAACCCGGCGAGGGTGCAGGCCTTCTGCTAAGAGGTTTCTACGGGCGTGTTCGGTGTAGGCAAGATTGAAATCAGCAACATGGTCAACGAGTCGGCGGTTGGTTTCTTCGGGAACGTTCTCGTCGAAGCACCTGTTACCGGCTTCCATGTGATAGGTCGGGATGCGCATTCGCTTGGCCATCACTGTTGCGATACACGAATTCGTATCACCCAGAACTAAGAATGCGTCAGGTTGTTCAGCCTGAATGACCTTTTCCGTCTCGGCGAGCACTCCGCCGAGCACAGCACCCAAACTTGACGTGTCAACTCCTAAATAGTGGTCTGGCGCTCGAAGTTCGAGGTCATCAAAAAACACTTGGTTCAGCGAATAGTCATAATTTTGGCCCGTATGGACGAGGACGTGCTCAATCCCGTCAGTGTTGTCGAGTCGGTGAATGACTCGTGCCAACCGAATAATCTCGGGTCGGGTTCCGACGACGGTCATCACTTTGAGTTTGGTCATGTCACACTGCTTCCGGAATCGTGTCGGGGCGGTTCGGATCAAAGATTTCATTCGTCCAAAACGAGGTATACAAGTCAGTGTCACCGGTGTTGGTGATGTTGTGTGCCCAACCCGTCGGCATATCAATCGCGACCGGAGAGTCGCCATTGACGGCAAACGATAGACCCTGATCGGTGAAGAGTTTGCGCATCGAGATCACGGCTTCGCCAGACAGCACTGTGAAGCGTTCGAGTTTACGTCGATGGTAATGATCACCGCGACTGATTCCCGGAACTGTGGTTGAAAACGATGACTGGCCTGATCCGCCGTGTGATCGCACGATCTCGAAGAACGAGCCCCGTGGGTCAGCATGGCGAGTCAAGCTAATCGGCATGCCTTCGCCCACAAGGTATGACTTATAGGTGTTGAACAAGTCACGCGAGAACGAATCTTCCACGGTCGGGATCTCACCGTGGCGATACGTGTCAGCAATCGACACCAACTTCGCCAATAGTCCCGACACGGTCGACCGAGCTTCGAGGGACGACTGTTCGGCTACCGGCACGGTTCCTATCAGCAGGTCTGCTGCGTTTTGTGCATGCAACAAAGTGAGTTCTTTATCAGTATCGACGGTGGGTGATCCGCCGTTGGCGAGCAGGTGACAAAACGTGGAAGTAACGGCGTTGTAGAACGGTCTTCCGTGTTCACCAAAAATGTTCGGCAGACGCACGTCCACAAACTCGGCCCCCACCTTCGCGGCAGCATGAGCAAGAATGTCGGCTGCTTCGAGTTTCGCGTCGCCGTAAACAGAACCGTTCGTGGCTTGCGTGGAATTAGCGAACACCACTCGTACAGGTGGTTGTTCAGTTGTCGTTAGAGCGTCAGCGAACTGCTGCGCGAACGAGATGTTCCCGTCACGCACCTCAGTTTCACTAGCCCGATTCACGCCCGCAATATGGATCGCCTGCGCCGCACCAGACATCGCGGCGCGGGCTGAGTCGATATCGAACGCATCGCCCACTTTGAACGAGGCAACCTGGCTCTCGTGTTCACGTAACGCGATCTTGGTATGCCACCCCAAGAAACCGTCAGCACCGGTCATCGAAACGCGTGTCACAGGGCCGACTCCGGATCGAAACCAGCCGCAATCATTTCGCTACGAATCTCCGGCAACGCCAACAACAAACGTTTCACACCAGCAACATCAAGCCGCTCGGTGTTGTGTGAGTGGTAATCCTCATCCTCAACCTGCTTCTCCCCCTCGTCAAAGAAAAGCTCATACTCCAACGACCGCGCATCTAACGGCACTGCGTAATAGTCGCCACGATCTTCCGCTTTCTGCCGTTCCTCGCGACCCAACAGCGATTCGTAGACTTTCTCACCATGACGGGTGCCGATCACACGAATTTCCGGATCCTCATTACCAAACAACGAAGCCACCGCGAGAGCAAGATCCTTAATCGTTGAGGCAGGTGCTTTACGCACAAACACATCACCAGGGCGAGCGTTCTCAAACGCATACTGCACCAGATCCACCGAATCAGCCAACGACATAAGAAAACGCGTCATATCCGGGTCCGTGATCGTCAACGGTTTACCTTCACGCAACTGCTGCACAAACACCGGAATAACCGAACCACGGCTATACATCACATTCCCGTAACGCGTAATCGACACCGTCGTACCCGTATCCGACCAGTTCCGGGCATGAGCTTGAGCGACCTTCTCCATCATCGCCTTCGAAACACCCATCGCATTAACCGGATAAACGGCCTTGTCCGTACTCAAACAAACAACCGACTCAACACCAGCCTGCTGCGCAGCACGCAACACATTGTCAGAACCCTGCACATTCGTTTGCACAGCCTGCATCGGAAAAAACTCACAACTTGGCACCTGCTTCAACGCCGCAGCATGAAAAACATGCTGCACCCCATGCACCGCATCCTCCACACTCCGCGGATCACGCACATCCCCCACATGAAACTTCACCCGACTATCAGCAAGTTCCCGACGCATCGCATCTTGCTTCGCCTCATCACGACTCAAAATACGAATCTCGCTGATACCGGTCTCCAACAAACGCCGAACCATCGTGGAACCAAACGAGCCAGTACCGCCCGTAACCAAGACTGGCCCAGCAATTTTCGCATCAGGAATAGGTGAAGTCATCTGTCGCTGTCCTTAATCAAGGTTTGGCCCTTATGCCAGACGTAGCAGTTCATTCTACGGCCCTCAGGAGTCGTGTAAGAGTTTTCCAACGCCCAACCCGCATTGCGGTAGAAAGCATTGACTCGATCGTTGTCGACTGCATCTGTTGAAAGGTAAGCCGATTCGCACCCGCGGTCTACTAACTGCGAGGTAAACGACTCCAAGAGCTTGCCCCCGATGCCGTCGCCTGAATACTGCGGGTCAACGCAGATGGAACTAAGGAGCGCTCCCCTGCGTTCTATCCCGTCGTTGTTTCCACGATAAGTGACTGCCCGCACGAGCCGAGGAAGGATGCTTGGTCGCCTCAAGACCAAGGAGAGACTTGCGAATGCAAATGCATACCAGCGACGCAACAACAGCTTTTTAAAGAATCCCTGTGGTTGAGTGTGCCCTACAACGGCACCAACGACTCGGCCGTCCTCGGCGACTGCCACAGCGGTAGTTGCATCCGGGGTCAGGAAACCGCGGTAAAACTCGCGCAGAAATCGTTCGCCGAGTTCGCTCAAGAAAAACGAGGGGAAAGACTCCCTATGCAATTTCGCAACAGGGCCAAGGTCCTCGGCGCGGAGCCGTCGAATCGTTATGCTCATCGACGCGCCAATGCTGCATCCATCAACAGGGATTCGATCTGTTGAACACCCCGAGAAAAGGAAAACTCGCTTTCGTAGAAAGCTCTAGCAGCCGCTTTGCGGTCTGCCAAGTTCGGCCTGCCGAGTTCGATCGCCTCTCTAATCACATGTTCCAGGGCCCGCGCATCACCTGGTGGGCAGGTCCAACCTGAATTCGACTTTTCAACGACATCTGCAGCGTCTCCAGTTAGTGCACCAATGATGGCGCCACTAGACGCCAGAATCGACTGGATCTTACTTGGCATGGTCATTTGGGCTAATGGGTCGCTATTCAGTGAAATAAAATGAAGGTCGGCCGTCGCCATTAGTTCAGGTACATCTTCTTGCGGGACTCGACCAAGAAACTCCACGCTTCTCGCACCTAACAGGGCTGCCAAATCCTTAAGTTTTTGTTCTTCGGTCCCGGAGCCAGCAATTTTGCACACGAAAGGGAGATCAGCAAGGTTCGCTGCCGCCTCAATGAGAAACTCCAACCCCTGGGCCCGCCCTAAGGTGCCTGCGTAAAGCAATTCAATCGGGCGGTCCGGTAGACGCGTATCGATTTGCTTCGTGTCTTGCCCAAAAATAGATTCGTTTGCCCACATCGGCACATAGGCCAACTTCGACGAATCAACGCCTCGCTCTTCCAGCGCAGGACCAACGCTCGGAGAAATGTAGGCAACCGTGTTCGCCGCTCGATACATAACTCCACAAACGAAATCAAGCATCCGTTTCGCGGCCAAACTTCCGAGCCCGCCCGAACCGGCGAAACCAGCCGCCGTCAACGTGTCTGGCCACAGGTCTAAAACATGAACAACACTCGGTGTCCTGCGGAATAAATGCTGCGTCATCATTGGCAACGCGAGAGTCACCGGCGAATAGTTCGCCCGCACTGCGGCGCTGGCTCGGACCGCGGAGGGAACGCCCAACGCTGTGGCCGACGCCGCAAACGATCCGTAATTTAACAGCCGCCCTATCGTTGAATCGCTATGAGACGGATACAGGGCCGTCCGCGTGATCCGCACACCGTCGCAGACTTCGACCGACTTGGGCCTAATCTTGTAACCTTGCGCCAGCTTTCCGCTTGGATAGTTCGGGAATCC
>CALMUY010000123.1 GCA_937873005.1 uncultured Aeromicrobium sp.
TCCGTGCAACGAGTTCAGGTCGATCAACAAGTGCGTGATCTCGATGCCCGGATTGAATCGTTGAAAGTCTCGACGGCGCGCCTGCAGTCGATCATGAAGAACGCCAAAAACACTCGCGATCTACTCGACGCGGAAACCCAACTGTCGCAACGCCAAGCCGAACTCGAAGGCCTGCAGGCTCAGCGCAAATCGTTAGGCGACCAAACGGCCCTCGCCACGATTGACGTCACGCTCGCCGAAGTTGCCCCCGCTAACGCGGTGAATCCCGGCGGCTTCCGTGGCGGTCTCATTAGCGGTTGGAACTCGCTCGTGTCAGTGCTCAATGCGACAGTTGCCGGAGTCGGTTTCGTGTTGCCGTGGCTCATCCCCTTTGGCATCGTCACCGGCTTGGGTTGGTGGATCGTGCGCCGGCGCCGTTCCTAGACCAATCGCCTATTTGGGCGAGATGACGACGGTGGTCTTGGACTTCCCTGCAACGCCGATCAAGGCGATGCGTCGCTTCTGATCCCAACTCACGAGTGAGCCCCCTGAGACGTTGACGCCGTTCTCGAATCCAATGCGCGGTAATTGAATTTCGGTTTTCGCCACAATTTTTGGGTTCGGCGTCATCGTGATCTCTAACCGGTCGCCATCGGTACGCCAACTGTGCGGCGTACCCGCGATGGCTCGCGGGTAGATCCGGTCATAAACCGAGACGAGATTACGTTCGGAACCATCACTTTCGTAGGGCCCCCACGAACCGTCATCGCGCGACCAATAGACGGCTCCTGCGCCCATCTCCCCGGTCACCGACAACACCTTTTCGACGTAGTCCAGTGCCCCTGGTTTGGTGGTATCCAAACCGTATTCGCCGAGGATGATGGGCACGTCGCCGAGTCGTTGTGCCGTCCGGAGAGTGTTGTTCTGCCAAGCCTCGATCGTGGCATCAACGAGTTTCTTGTTGTCACCTTCGTATCCGCCACCCAAGTCCATCGGCAGTGGGTAAATGTGGGGACAGAACGCGATGCGCGGGTCGCCATTTCTCGGGTCGTCTATGAATCCCAGCCCAGAAGGCGCACCCCAGTTGTAGCCGATCGCTTGCGGTTCAACACAAATCCAGGTTTTTTGATCCACGCTCCGAATTGCGTTGGTCGTCTCTTGATAGAGGTCAGTCAGTGCGCCAGCCTCAAAGGCGGGACCTTGAATTGAACCGCCATAGGGCTCATTCATCAAGTCGTAGGCGACCACCGTTTCGTTGTCGGCAAAGTGCTTGGCTACTGCCTGCCAAGCCTTGGCGTAATGCTCTGCAAGTTCGGGGTGCTTCCCAGTGGTGCCCCAGAAGTGATCGAATGCGCGTATGACGCCTGGGTCGAGGTAGTACAACTCCCACATGTCGTGGTTGTTGATCGCTTTTCCGTCAGTGTGCGTTGCCCATTCGGGCGCACCATTTCCTACTTGATTCCCCTGCGATTGAATCCCAATCCCCCATAAGTCTTGATGCATATCCAACATCACGGTGTACCCGCGCGACTCATACCAAGCAATCCGTTGGGCAACAGCATCGAGATAGGCGGTGTTGTAGACACCGGGCTTGGGTTCGACAGCACGCCACGAGATCAAAAAGCGCACGAAGTTCGTTCCCATGTCGGCGTGTTCACGCTTGAGGTCGTCTTCGGTAAATTCAGGGAGCCCGTCTTCCGATGACTTAGCTGAGTTCGCCGTGTTGAACCCGTGCGCGACGATGGCGCGGCCGTACTCATCGGTCAGGAAACTCCGTGCAGCAGGCTCCACATCGCGACGCATGAAGGCAGCAAGCCCTCCAGCAAGCACCACGAGAACTAGAAAGAACCAAAATGAACGCCGTTTCAGTTCCATCGCGCTCCTCTTTCAGGTGACTTTGTCGTTAGCATGACAATCATGCGCGTGATCAAACAACACTTAGGGGTGTTTTGTACCCTACTGGCAATCGTCACGATTTCCGGGTTGGGCGCGGTGGTGGTTGGAGCGCGTACTGCTGTCCCCTACCTAGTATTGCCATCCGCAGTCGGCACGACGAGTTTCATCCCGCCTCTGCGTTTGATCCCGCTTGGTCGCGGAGCACTCGACTACTGGCTCATCGACGTCATTGGTGTCGCTGTCTTGTTTGTTGTTGCGCTCCTTCACCTTTCGCATTCGGCCCGGAAATACCCGCATCCCACCCGTGCGCGTTCGTTCCGTGTGGCCTTCACCGCCACGTTCTTTGCACTCATTGCTGCGAACGTGTCCCGAGCACTCTTGATGTCGGTGCTGACCGATTCGAGCCTCGGCGCCTATGCGGGCTTCATGGTCGGCACCATCGTGATCTCGATCGTCGCCGGATTCGGGTTAGGTTTCATCACCGGAACGGTCGCGGCAATCTCGAGGCACAAACGCTCCGAAACGGAGCCAGAACTGGCTGAGGTGTAGGCGAATCAGGCAACATCGGCTGCCCTCTCCTAGCAAAACCGATAGAATCATTGACGACCTTCAGTGCTGACACTGAATCGCCAACAGATTGCTGAACCGTGGACATGTCCCCAGAAAACCAAAAAACGAGCGAGGCAACGCCGATATCGCCCGCAACACCAGCACAATCGTCGACCGAACTGCATCCGCTGCACTGGTCAGTTGCGAGTTTTACGATCGTCACGATCATTGCTGCTGCCGTGGTTGGCATTCAAGGGACCGACTTTTTCACTCAGTTGACGATGGCGTGCGGCATCATTTTGTGCCTCCTTGCTTGGCGATACGTTCGCGATTCGCTCGTCGTGCTGGTGCTTGCGACACTGGTCGCCGGGGCCGTTCTCGGCTGGGGGCTCAATTTCTACGACAAAATCGTTTGGTACGACGACGCGGCGCACTTTGTCTTTTCACTTATCGGCATCATGGGGCTGGCTCGACTGGTGCTGCACAAGTTCCAAGCAGATTCCAACTGGCTACTCGTCACCGCGTTGTGGCTCTCGTGGCTCGGTGTGGGCTCGATTTGGGAACTCGGCGAATGGATTTCTGACCAATTGACAAACACCCGCCACTCACGCGGCTATTTCGACACGATGTTCGACATGATTCTCAATTCGACGGGGGCGCTCATCGGTGCACTGTTCTACTGGCGTTGGTTCCGCCTCGAGCGAGCCGAGCTCAAAAAGTAACGTCTCTGCAGGATTCTGGCCAAAATATTCCGATGTCGAGTCGGTCACGTGTAAATTCCGTGACCCCCGATCGTGAACCATGCTAAGGCTAGCCTTAGTCATGTGATCTCCGTACTTACCCGCACTCAAGCGCATAGCCTTTTCTTCACTCGCGCGAACAGTCGCGCCGATGTGAACGCAACGCTCGATCGCGTCGCTACGGGTGCCGAAACGACTGTTGAAGGAATCGACTCGAATCTCGATCCTGCGATTCATCGGCGTTTGCTTGATTTGGGGTTCACCCCCGGTTCTCACATCGAGGTGCTTCGCGCCGCCCCACTCGGCGATCCCCGCATCTATCGCCTTGCCGGCTACGAAGTCGCGCTGCGCGCCCAGCAGGCGCGTCACATCATTGTTCGTGAGGACTCATAAGTATGTCGCACTGCGAACCAAGCAACGCGGGAAACATCGCGACCGAAGGAAAGCGACGTTTCGCCCTCATCGGTAATCCCAATTCGGGCAAGTCAACCTTGTTTAATGCGCTGTCGGGACTCAGCGTTAAGACCGGAAATTACCCCGGCGTGACCGTGGCAAAACACCTTGGTCAGACGCGGGCGGGCGATTCGACTGTGTTTTTAGAAGACCTGCCTGGCACCTACAGTCTCGATGCAATCAGCCCTGACGAGCACGTCGTAGTGGACGTACTCTCGGGAGCCGAAGAAACTCCCGACGGCCTGATTATCGTCCTTGACTCAACAACCCTCCAACGCTCGCTCGGGTTCCTCGCCTCAGTGCTCGCACGCAATATTCCAGCCATCCTCGTGTTGACGTTCGCTGATGACTTGAAGCGGCGTGGCGGGCACATTGATCCGATTGCGCTGAGTCGTTCGCTCGGCATCCGGGTTCTCGCCGTCACCTCCGGCGAGCGCCAAGGCACTCAGGCCATCAAAGCAACACTGGCCGACTTTGATAGCTGGGAGCGTCCCGTCATCGCGCCGCCCACTTTCGACGCCCAACTCAAGGCCTGGATCGACTCGGTGTTGTCGAGCGCCAATTTTCGGCCGCCAGAACCAGATCGTCGCACCGCCAAGATCGACGCAGTCCTGCTCCACCCGGCGTGGGGAACCATCGTGTTCTTCCTTGTGATGTTCGTCTTCTTCCAGACGATTTTCGCTGTTGCGGCTCCGATGCAGGAGCAGATCGAAGTGTTTTTTGCTTGGCTTGGCGCGAAGGCCGATGCCGCAATCACTATCGGCTGGCTCGGCGCCTTCGTTTCTGAGGCGATTCTCGGTGGCGTGGGCGGGGTGCTCGTCTTCCTGCCACAGATTGCCCTGCTATTCGTCATGATTGCGATTCTGGAGGGGTCCGGCTATATGGCCCGCGCAGCATTCCTGATGGACCGAGTTATGGCCAAAGCAGGGCTTGAAGGGCGTGCCTTTGTTTCGCTGTTGTCGTCTGTCGCCTGCGCAATCCCCGGCATCATGGCGACGAGATCGCTGCCATCGGCCAAAGACCGACTCGCCACGATGATGGCCGCGCCCCTCATTACCTGTTC
This sequence comes from uncultured Aeromicrobium sp., assembly GCA_937873005.1. GTDB lineage: Bacteria > Actinomycetota > Actinomycetes > Propionibacteriales > Nocardioidaceae > Aeromicrobium. The sequence goes on from CALMUY010000123.1 coordinate 4,681, forward strand.
GGCCCGATTGCCGGTCTATGTTCTATTGATCGGCCTGCTGGTTGGTCCTGACGAACGCTTCGGCCCCATCAACGTTCGCGGACTGATCTTGTTTGGCATGTATCTTCTTGGCGCAATTTCGGCCATGGTGGTTGCCGCAATCGCCACGCGGCTGTCTCGACGTTCCGGCGCACTTCTCCCCTTCTACATGGAGATACCTCCGTACCAAATCCCCAAGATCCAGACAATCATCGCGGCTGTCTGGGCTTCGGCTGGAGCGTTCCTCCGCAAAGTCACGTCGATCATTATGGTGACCACGATCGTTTTGTGGCTGCTCCTGAACTTCCCGCAACGGTCACTCGCCGACATGGAAGCCGCCGGAGTCGACACGACGAGCGAGACCGCCATGAGTGCCTACGTTTTGGACAACTCGTACGCAGCGAGTGTCGGCAAAGCTGTCGAACCCGTTTTCGCTCCGCTTGGCTTTGACTGGCGGATCAACATCGGTATTGTCTCGTCGTTGGCGGCGCGCGAAGTGTTCGTGGCAACGCTGGGCCAAGTGGCCGCTGCAGAAAACCCCGAAGAACCGCTGACCGCGCTGCGAGATATGAAGGTGCTTAGCGGGCCCGATAAGGGTGCGCCGCTTTTCTCGCCATCGGTGATTGCGGCGTTGCTCATGTTCTTTGCGTTCGCGTTGCAATGCATGTCGACAGTCGGCGTGCTGCGTCGCGAGACGGGGTCATGGCGCTGGCCTGCGATCGCGTTTGGCTACATGTTCGTGGTGGCATGGGCGATGGCTTTCTTCGCGGCAACTATCGTGCGGCTTGTCACATGAGTGCCACTGTCACGTCGATCGCGATCCATCCCGAACGCGTCGCCTCGCATCCGTCGATCATTCGTTGGGTTGTTCCGGCCGGCACGCTCCCGACCGGTTTGCCCGTTCGGTTCCCGCCCTCGTTGGCGCAGTATTTCACTGATCGCGTCCTAACCGCTGGCCTCGTCGAAGATTCTGCCGTTTGGCTGTGGATCCATCCGGAACAATCGTGGGCGGCGCACGGCTCAGCCATTCGCGAAGCGCTTATTGAAGCCCTCGCAACGCCCAACCAGTGGGTGATCGAACCGTGCGACGACGCGGTGCTTCGGCACGTCGTCCAAGACGTGCTCGACGGCCCGGTGGGAGACGTCATTCGGTCGCATGGTGGGGATGCTGCCCTGTCGAGCGTGAATGGCAATGTCGTTGAAGTTGAGTTCAGCGGCGCTTGTTCGCATTGCCCTGCGATCAGTTTCACGCTCCATAACCGCTTGGAGAAAGAGATTCGCGCGCGCCACCCCCAACTTGAGTGCGTCGTTTCTGCCTGAACGTCAGCGCATCGGCCACGCCTGCCAACGTTGGCTTGCTAGTTTGACTCCATGACGTCCCCTGCACACAACGAATCCGACTTCCCAACTGCCACAACAGTCGAGGACTTCGTTCGTCAAACAGCGGCCGTGAAGACGCGCATTGCGGCCGCTGCGGCGCGGGTCGATCGCGATCCGGATTCAGTTCGGCTACTTCCGGTGAGCAAGACCGTGTCAGAGAACCGGATTTGCATTGCCGTTGCAGCTGGCCTACGCGAACTCGGCGAAAACAAAGTGCAAGAAGCAACGCGCAAGTATCACGCTTTGGCCGACCTAGACGTGCGTTGGTCGATCATCGGCCACCTGCAAACGAACAAGGCCCGCGACGTCGCCGCCTATGCTTCGGAGTTCCAGGCGCTCGATAGCGTCAAGGTAGCCGCTGCACTTGATCGCCGACTTCAGGCGTTGGGCCGCAGCCTGCCGGTCTTTGTGCAAGTGAACACCTCGGCTGAGCCGCAAAAGTACGGCGTGCAACCTGAAGATGCGCTGGCATTCCTTCGCGAACTTCGCGCCTACTCATCGTTGGATGTTCAAGGGTTCATGACGCTTGCCTTGTTCAGCAATGACTCTGACGAGGTCCGTCCGTGTTTTGCCAGGCTTCGCACCCTGCGAGACCACATCCGTGATGAAGACCCCGACCTGATCGGCGCTGGCGAACTGTCGATGGGGATGTCAGGAGATTACGAGCTCGCGATCGAAGAAGGTTCGACGGTCGTGCGAGTCGGCCAAGCAATCTTCGGGGCACGCGCCACCCCAGATAGTTTCTATTGGCCCTCGGCTGCAGATACCAGCGAATCTGCTGGTGACAAAAGTTGAAATTGGGCACTTCAGTTGTGCGGCCCAAGGGTCATTGGAGTTCGCCAAGGTGTCGGCGAATGTCAGCAATCTGTTCTGGGGTCGCCTACTCAGCAGCAAACCCCACGTCTTCAAATCGATTGCTAGGCGGTTCGATGTGCATCGCGCGACCGTGTGGGAGAAGTCAAGATAAATCCGCCGCTGCTCCCAACTACAGAAGTAGACCGACCGCCTAGAACCTAGCCTTCAGCGCGCAGCTCACTCGCTCGCTGTTTCCCACTATCGAAGACCGCCACGACGTTATCGGCACGCTGTACGCCACGTTGGATAAGGCACTGCCAGTGATGCTGTAAGAATAGTCTGAATGCGGCAGTAGACTCGGGGCACGTGGGGAGTGGCTGATATATGTCCGATAGTTACTTGGCTACGCTCGAGCGGTTGGCCGAACAATGTGACTCTGGTGGCCACCAATTATGTCTTCAAACCTTCGAATGTCGCGTCGCCCTTGATGGGAGGGTCGCTGCAAAGAGCTCAAGCGAGATGGCTGCGAAGTTCGACGCGGGTCGCGAGCGGCTCAAATTGCAGTTTGAACAGCCAAGCGAGGCATGGACGACCAGTGCGCTTCTTCGAACCGCGCGAGACTTGCTGCTGACTCCGCCAACGTCAAACCCGTGGTGGCGATCAATCTCAATCACAACCGCGCTCGCTCGCCTTGGCGAACGCGGCCTCAGCGCGGATGTCGTGGTCCGGACGGGATTCGCGCGCGACCTTATTAAGGTGATCGTGCGTGATGCCGCTATGTTCTGGTCCGCATCCAGGCTTGAGTACGTAAACGAAGTGGAAATCCCGGATGTCCTCGCGCCCTGGGTTGCCCTGTTGCAAGCAGACACATCTCTGGTTGTCCACAAGAATGAACTTCCTCCACATATCGCTTCTGTTGCGCTTGCGCGAGACCTAGGGGGTTTAGCCGAGCAATGGATCCGCAGCGCCGCCATAGGACACATCGTTGGGTGGCGAGTCGAGGACTACCTGCGGGTGGAGCGCGCGCCGAGAGACGTCGTGTTGAAGGGCGGTAAGGACGTCATGCTGTGGGTCACCGAGAGATTCACCCTCACTTACTTGCCGGAGTGGCGCGCATCTTCCCTCCAATGGGAGCAGATGTTCATCGCTGATCCAAGCGAGACAGCAAACTCTGCGGGTGTACCACTCCCACTGTTGCAGGAGCGTATGGTTACTACTGAGATGGTCAACAACGCTCTCCGTGCCAAGCTGATCGACCGGGTCGACGAAGAATTTGAGCAACGTGCACTGGGAGACTCGTCGATCGCCGCTCTTGCACGACTTCTCGAAGCCGGGCAATACGACACAGCCCTGCACATGGCGCAGAAATTCCATGAGGCACTACCGCAGACAATGCACTTCGCGATGGCATACGCCTTCTGTTTGATCATCATTGACCCCGCCCGCGCCCGTTCGACTCTAGAGACCTTCCAGCCTTCGGTGGGCAGCGTCAATGCGGCGATACGCGACGTCAACCTGGCAGCATGCGCTTTGATCGAGCGAGACCTCCCTAGTGCGCGGAAGCACGTCGCCAGCATTACGACCGAGACAGATGATGCCGCCTGGTTCTGGGACCCGGTCAGCCTATTGTCGACCGACCCGCACGTCCGCTATTGCCCAATCGGCGAGTGGTTGGAGCAGTTCGCGGAGGCGGCGATGATGCTCACTCAGCGAACGGACGGAGCGCCTTCATCGGAATCATGAGGTGCATATCTTCTACTGGCGACTGAAGAAAATCGCCATGGTGGAGATAGAAGCTTTTCGCTTTCTCGTCACGACAGTGGATCAGGACAGCGGCCGCCCCAATGCTTCCGCTGATGTGGAACGATCGGATGAGCGCGTCGCGGAGTAGCCCCCACCCAAGGCCCTCTTCCTTATATTCCTCATCTACTGCAAGCCTGGCGAGAAGGATGCACGGGATTTGGGCCGGTCGACGCGCTGCGATTCGTGCGGGGGCCTCCTCACGGGCGACAGCCGCCATAGTGATCGAGTAGAAACCAGCCACTCGATCACCATGGTGTGCAATGTATGTCGTTGCGTTGTTTGCAGCTTGGTTCTCCCAAGCGAAACGTGTGAACCAATCGTCAAGCTCAGTTGCTCCGCTTTTGAACGAGTCTCTTGCGTCGCTCTTCTCGAGTTTTCGCGGAGCAGTGAAGCTCGTCACGCCTCACTCGAAAAGACGGATGGGCGGGCGAACAACTTCTCGAACTTCGTCGTCGAAGGCAAGGGGGCGTCAAGGAGGCGTTTGAACTCCTCGAATTGGTCCTCTGTTGCAATAAACCAACGACGATCAGCCATGACCCTCTCCGCATGCTCCACAGCGCTCCCAAGGATGAACTCCGTGAGCGTGTGGTCGGTAGCCTCGGCAGCGCGACGCAACAGCGATTCCTGACGATCCGTCGCGCGCAGGTTGATTCTTTGATTTTTGGCGAGTCGAGTGTCGACTGCAGACTCAGACATTTGAATCTCCTTCTCGTACACACATCGTACGTACGTAGCGACCGGCTTGTCAACTTTCTGCTCGCACTGAGTTCATGGGCCCAGGTCGGACGAATCGGCCTAAATGACGCTTAACTAGGACCCGCACTAGGTCAGTCACCGAACTCCGCTCGACCGAAAACTACTCAGCCCGCACAGTTCTAGAATCCTTTGCCTCAAAGACATGTTCTGGTCGCATTGCCAAGAAGAAGCGTGCTCTCCACGCTGCCAAACGCCTTTCAGAAGTCGCATGGTAAGGGTGTGTCGAGTGGACGCAATGGAACGCTGCGGGAACAGGCGACCACGGGTCGAGAGGCTGGTTTCCGCGTGGAATCAAGGCATCCGCGAGGATGCCGAGTCCGAGAACGGTGCCGACGACCCGTTTATCGGAGCGTCGGCGGAACCAAGTAAACGACCTCGAACACGGCTGACAGACAAGGAAGTGGACGCTATGCGAACAGCCCGCGCGCAGGGTATGAGCGTGAACGCGCTGGCGCGCCGCTTCGGGGTTCACCGGGGCACGGTGTGGGCGAAGACTCGGTGACGCTTGGCAAGTTCCCTTGCGACAAGTAAACTTGTGACATGGAGCCGGAACCCATCATCCTCGACAGTGCCCATCGGCACGGCGTCACGGATGCGGCGATGCTCCATGCGCTTCGTTTCCCTGTCCGCCATTTCGTGCAAGACGACTCGATGACCATGTTCATCGGCCCCGATGAGACCGGCACCCTCGTGGAAGTCGGTGTGATCGAGTGGCACGGTGTCATCGCCATCGCTCACGCCATGCGCCCGGCCCGAACCAAGTATCTGAGGTGAACCACCATGACTCGACGCTCTATTGAAGACTACGACCCGAAGCCCGGCGACCAGGACGCACCCCTCCCGCCCACGATGGCGGTCAAGCTCGCCGCCTGGCGACGCGACGCCGCCGAGAAAGAGCTCGCCGAAGCGGTGCACGCTGCACGCGAGCAACGCCTGTCCTGGCGCGAGGTAGGCGAGGCAATCGGCACCAGCGGCGAAGCCGCCCGCCAACGCTACAGCGCGACGGCATGACCGGAAGCTCGATCATGCGACGCATCAACGGTGAGAGGTTCGGACGGTGGAGCCTCCGCCTCGACGCCGCCTACTGTGTAGTGCTCGGTGCTGCTGTGGCGCTGTTCTCCGGGCAGATTGCTGAGGGCGTTGCGCTGCCCGCGCTGCTCATTGCTGCTGCCGGTGTCGCGGTCGTGGTGTGGGCGGGCGGCATCCTGTGGATGCTCGCACGCCTGCCACTGCGCTCCGCGCTGCGTTTCGTGATGGTCGCCAATGTGCTCGCTGCTCTTGCGGTCGGGTTCGCCTCAGCGACCGCCGCGACGCTGCTGATCGTGCTTGCGGTCGTGACGGTGGCGATCGACATTGCCTTGTTCGCTACGAGCCAGGCCGTCGCGTTGCGGGCGCTCCTTGTCAGGGGCTAAGCAGATGAGCACCTGGGAGGCGGGCCAGGGCGTCGTGGAACTCCCCGACGGTCGGCGCATCCGAGGTCGAGGCTTGCGCAAGAACTCGCTCGGGAGCGTCGAACCGGAGTTCGGCGTCTACCTGCTCGGTCGTGACCCGACCATCGAGGGCTGGCCCTCGCGCTGGGTACGCTGGCGTGACTTCCGGCTACCGGACTCCACCGACGAGGCGGTGGCCGCGTTGCGCGAGGCGCACCAGCGCGCAGCGTCCGAGCGTGTAGAGGTCGCCTGTAGCGGCGGCATCGGGCGCACAGGAACGGGACTGGCGGTGCTCGCCGTGCTCAGCGGTGTCGCCCCTGACGACGCGGTGACCTGGGTGCGAGAGCACTTTCACCCGCGAGCAGTCGAGACTCGCGGGCAACGACGCTGGATCGCCGAAGCCGCTGCATCATTGAGCGCGTAATGCAGCTACAGACTGAGGCTTGGACCGTCACGGTTCGGCTCAACGTGCGTGCGATCAAGCGAGTTGCGTAGCCGTCGCTCTCGTTCGGCTGCAAGCTGTTGCGCATGTTCTGCCGCTGCCCGCTTCGTCTCGACCAGTGCGGCGGCTTCTGCGGGGGTGAGCGCGCGTAGGTCTTCGGCTTCCTTGCGAACGGCGGCTGCTTGCGTGTGCGCGTTGCGGGCTTCGCGCTCGGGGCGGAGGAACCTCGCTCGTATCGGGTCGCGGCGCACGCGTTCGGCCCCCAACTCCTGCGCGCGTAGTGCGAGGAGTTCCCGGTCGTGCCGATCCTTAAGCGCCGCGTGTTCAGTCTGTGCAGCGGCGAGGCTGCG
>CALMUY010000124.1 GCA_937873005.1 uncultured Aeromicrobium sp.
CAGTGTCACATCGTCAAGATCGGCGAACATTTCACGAAGATCGGCGAGCACACGGGGCCCGTCATGCACGGAATCAACGGTCGGAAAACGGGTTTCGATGGTTCCTCGATCGACGTGACTCAAGCGCGCTTCGGTGCGCTGCACGAGGGCATGGAAACGCTCGAGCCACGACACATCGAGCCATGTTGCTTGTGCGTTCAGGCCTTGTCCGCTGAGTTCGAGGTATCGCTCGAGTAATTGCGCATAGGTCATGCTGCGCACCTCACCGAAGTATGGTTTCGCGGTCGCGTTGAGCGCGTCGATGATCTCGCTTCGGCGTGCAGTGACTGCTTCGGAATCACCGGCGACTTCGTCGAGCAGCCGGCCTGTACGTGAGAACGCATTATCGATCTCGTGCAGGTCAGCACCGAGTTGGCTGCGACCAGAAGCCATGTCACCACTCGCTCGCCCCGCGCCAAGCCATTGGCTTGTGCCCTCAGTAGCGACGAGGAGGGCTTTTACTTGTGGCGAGGTGGTGGCTTCGAGTGTCGCCATTGCCGCGGTGCCGATGAGCACTCCATCGAGCGGCATGTGGGGGTATCCGTGCGCTTCGGCCCATCGGCCGGTGAGGTATTCGGCAGCAATCTCAGGTGTACCAATGCCGCCTCCTACACACACGACCACATTGCTGCGCGATCGTAATTCTGCATAGCTGGCAATCAGCAGTTCGTCGAGGTCTTCCCAGGAGTGGTGGCCACCTGCTTTACCGCCTTCAATTTGCACGATGAGCGAGGTTCCGGGGCGAGTTTCATCGAGTTTGTCGGCGATCTCGAGTACTTGTCGGATCTGCTTTACCGTGCCCGGTTTGAACACGAGATGTGTGATCCCTGCTTCTTCTAGCTCTTCGGCGAGCGCAATTGCCTCATCGCTTTCGGGTACGCCGGCTGTGACGATCACTCCGTCGATCGGCGCTCCCGCAATGCGTGCTTTTTGCACGAGTTTGTTCTGGCCAAGCTGCAGTTTCCATAAGTACGGGTCGAGCAAGAGTGCGTTGAATTGGAAGCTCGCGCCTGGGTCGAGCAGAGTTCTCAACTCGGTCATGCGTGCGGTGAAGATCTGTTCGGTCACTTGTCCGCCACCGGCGAGTTCTGCCCAGAATCCTGCGTTCGCAGCTGCTGCCACGATCGGCGCATCGACGGTTGTCGGCGTCATCCCGGCCAGCAAAATGGGCGACTTTCCGGTGAGTCGCGTGAAGGCGGTTTCCACGCGTTGAGTGCCGTCCGGCAGAAAGACAGCGTTCGGTGCATAGGCGAGCCACGGTGTGCTGCGTTCTGGTTTCGCGCCAGCGCTCGTGAGTTGTCGGTGGCCAGCACGCGTCGTGGTGGCGACAAGTCCGATGCCGTGTGGACGCAGTTCGGCCATGCTCAGACGGCTTGCACCGTCTGCGGGCCCGAGGTCGAGAACCCATTCTGCTCCGGCTTCGACTGTTTGTTGCACCGAATCAACCCAGTCGACGGGTTCGATGATGGCCCGATGAGCGATCTCGGCAGCGTGTTCGGCATTGAGGCCAAGTTTGGCCGCCCATTCGCGCACGAGTTCGCGTGCTTCGGCGAGGTCGGGGTGGTGGAAGGCGAGGGAAGCGTTCACCTCGTCGATGACCGGGTTGAATCCTGCTCCGCCTGTTTCTTTGCGTTTGAGGCGTTCGCTTTCCTGCTTCGTGGTTTCGCCTAGGAGCCGTTCAGCGTGGGCGATGTGGGTTTGGGTGCCGGTGATGACGGTGGCTCGTCTGCCGTTGCGCAATCGCGCGAGGGCGCCAGAAGGTTCAATGATGTCGGCTACGCGCACCGGATCAACTCCGCTGACCGCGATCATGGTGCGACCAAGCAGTCCCTTGCGGGCGCCTACTTGCTGGGCGGCAAGACCGATCAGGCGCGCGATTGTGAGGAGTTCTGCTGGGTCGATTCCGTGGATGGCTTGGGCCGCAATCGATCCTTGCGAGTGGCCAATGACTGCAACCGGACGATGTACGCGAATATCGAGGCCTTGACGTTCGAGCGCTGCGAGTCCGAGCAGTTGGGTGAGCAGGATGCCGGGAACGGAGTGGACCGGCTTCGTGAGGTGGTCTTTCGTCACCGGGGTGGGCGCGTCGAGAATCTCGGCTGATTCTCCTGCTGCGAGTCCGTCTACCCAGGTGAGCACATCAAAGTCGCTGGGGATGTGTGCTGTTTCGGCACGAAGTGGTGCGAGTTGTTCGTTGGAGCGGGTGACGATGTCGACGAGTTCTCGCTCGAGGCCGAAGTTCCGCACGATTTCACTGAGCGGTTCGAGCCAATCACTCCCCTGGCCGCCGAAGGCGAGCGCGTATTTCGTGCCCGAGGCGAGGTCTGTGATGAGGGGCATTTCAGAGCCGAATGGCGCCGAATTGGCAGAGGTGTGAACTGTATCCGTCAAAGTCATGTTTGCCATCATGACACAAACATGAGGGTTACTTCATCTTTAGGGT
>CALMUY010000125.1 GCA_937873005.1 uncultured Aeromicrobium sp.
GACTGTGGGTGCGAGAAATACAAGCCACTGACGGACGCGCCTGGCCACATGGCCATGTGTTCGGTGAGTTCGATACCTGTTCGTGACTCCACGTCAAGTAGGTCCCAAATCGTGCGCTTCTCGGTGTGGTCGGGGCACGCGGGGTATCCCGGTGCAGGCCGGATACCTTGATAACGCTCTTTGATGAGGTCTACGTTCGACAAGTCCGATTCGGAACTGAAGCCCCAGAACTCGGTGCGCACGCGCTGGTGCAGGCGCTCAGCAAACGCTTCGGCCAAACGGTCGGCAATCGCTTCGAGCAAGATGGCGCTGTAGTCGTCGAGTTCGTCTTTGAAACGTTGGATGTGCTCCATCGAGCCGAGGCCCGCGGTCACCGCGAAAGCACCGATGTGGTCGCGCAGTCCAGTGGCTTTGGGCGCAATGAAGTCGGCCAATGACCGGTGTGGAACGCCCGGCCTATGCTCGGTCTGCTGCCGCAGGTGGTGGAACGTTATCAGTTCGGCTTCGTGTGATTCGTCGTTGTACACGACGGTGTCGTCACCAAACCCTGCTGCCGGGAACAGTCCAAAGACCGCGTTTGCCGTCAGCCAGTTCTCCGCGATCACGGTGTCGAGCATGTTTTGAGCGTCTTCATAAAGTTTGCGCGCCGTCTCACCCTGTTGCGGGCTGTTCAGAATGTCAGGGAAGGACCCCTTCATCTCCCACGCGTTGAAGAACGGTTGCCAGTCAATGAACTCCCGCAGTTCGGCCAAGGGATAGTTCGTCAACGTGCGAATGTAACCCTCGCCATCGGCATACATCGCCGGGACGGGTGGGATGTAGTCGCTCCAATCGATGGGCGTTGCGTCTGCCCGCGTCTCATCGAGTTTGAGCATCGCCCGCGCCGAACTGCGTGAAGCATGCAATTCGCGCAAGGCGTTGTAGTCGGCTTGAATATCGGCCAGAAACCCACCGCGCTTGTCTTCAGACAGCAGCGCTGCGACCGTCGGAACCGATCGCGAAGCGTCTTTCACCCACACGACGGGGCCTTCATATTTGCGATCTATCTTGACGGCTGTGTGTGCCCGCGAGGTTGTGGCACCGCCAATCAGCAACGGAATCGTGAGCCCTTGACGAGCCATTTCTCCAGCGAAACCTTCCATCTCATCGAGAGAAGGCGTAATAAGTCCAGACAGGCCAATCGCGTCTGCGTTATGTTCACGTGCCGCATCGAGAATCTTTTGGGCAGGCACCATCACACCCAAATCGATCACGTCGTAGTTGTTGCATTGCAAGACGACGCCCACGATGTTCTTGCCGATGTCGTGCACGTCCCCTTTCACGGTCGCCATCACGATGGTGCCGTTAGTACGATCAGCGTCCGTCGGCTCTTTCTCGTCCTCGATGAACGGGATCAAGTGCGCAACCGATTTCTTCATGACGCGCGCTGACTTCACGACCTGCGGCAAGAACATCCGTCCATCACCGAACAGGTCACCCACGACACCCATACCATCCATAAGTGGACCTTCGATCACTTCGATGGGCTTGCCGCCACGTGCTTTCACCGCGAGACGGAGCTCTTCAGTGTCCTCCACTACGAAGTCATCAATGCCTTTGACGAGTGCGTGCGTCACGCGTTCAGCCACCGGCAATTCGCGCCAAGCATCGACAACCGTCTCTTGCTCTTGGGCAACGGCCGAGAACTCGCCAGCAATCTCGATGAGACGTTCAGTTGCGTCGTCACGACGGTTCAAGATGACGTCCTCGATACGTTCGCGCAGACGCTCGTCTACCGCGTCGTAGGGGACCAGCGCACCAGCGTTCACAATTCCCATGTCCATGCCGGCGGCTACTGCGTGATACAAGAACACTGCGTGAATAGCCTCGCGAACAGCGTTGTTGCCGCGGAACGAGAACGACACGTTCGAAACACCACCGGAAACGCGCGCGCCTGGCAAATTTTGTTTGATCCAACGTGTGGCTTCGATGAAGTCGATGCCGTAGTTGGCGTGTTCTTCGATACCGGTTGCGACCGCAAAAATGTTGGGGTCAAAGATAATGTCGCTCGGATCGAACTTCACTTCATCAACGAGGATGCGGTAGGCCCGTTCGCAGATCTCTTTGCGACGCTCAAGGTTGTCGGCTTGGCCGTCTTCATCAAACGCCATGACGACCGCAGCAGCGCCGTACTTGCGGCACAGGTTCGCTTCGCGAACGAACTTCTCTTTACCTTCTTTGAGGGAAATCGAGTTGACAATCGATCGCCCTTGCAAGGACTTGAGTCCAACCTCGATGACCTCGAACTTGGACGAGTCGACCATGACCGGAACACGGCAAATGTCGGGTTCAGAAGCAATCAAGCGACAGAAATGACCCATCGCTTGAACGCCGTCGATCATGCCTTCATCCATGTTGATGTCGATGATTTGCGCGCCGTTTTCCACCTGCTGGCGGGCAACCGCGAGCGCCGTGGTGTAATCGCCTGCTTTGATCAGACCACGAAACTTGGCGGAGCCCGTGATGTTCGTGCGCTCACCGACGTTTACGAAAAGCGAATCATCGAGGATCGTGAAAGGTTCGAGTCCCGAAAGTCGCGTTGCGAGGGGGGGTTCAGGCACAACGCGTGGCACGACATCTGCGACGCTTTCGCCGATAACACGGATGTGATCTGCGGTTGTGCCACAGCAACCACCCACCAAGTTGACCCAGCCGGCCTCGGCGAACTCCTTCACGATCGCAGCCGTCTGCGCGGGCGCTTCATCGTACTCGCCAAAGGCGTTGGGCAGTCCCGCGTTCGGGTAACACGAAACATACGTGTCTGCGACTTTCGCGAGTTCCGCGATATAGGGGCGCATCTCGTTGGCACCAAGCGCACAGTTCAAGCCGACGAGAATGGGTTCGGAATGCTTGATCGAGTTCCAAAACGCTTCAACCGTTTGGCCGGTCAAGGTACGTCCCGAAGCGTCGGTAATCGTTCCCGAAATGATCACTGGCCAGCGGCGACCGTACTCTTCAAAAACAGTCTCGACAGCGAACACTGCGGCTTTCGCGTTGAGCGTGTCAAAGATCGTTTCGATGATGAGCAGATCCGAACCACCGTCGAGAAGTGCGCGCGCAGCTTCGCTGTAGGCGGCGACAAGATCGTCGTAGGTGATGTTCCGCGCGGCCGGATCGTTGACGTCAGGTGAAATCGACGTGGTGCGCGTGGTTGGGCCAATCGCACCAGCAACAAAACGCGGTTTGTCTGCGGTGCTGAACTCGTCAGCGGCAGCCCGAGCGAGTTGCGCCGACTGATAGTTCAGTTCATAGACGAGTTCTTCCATCTCGTAGTCAGCCATCGACACGGCATTGGCGTTGAATGTGTTCGTCTCAATGACGTCTGCACCCGCTGCAAGGTACTCCCGGTGGATTCCTGCAATGACGTCCGGCTGAGTCAGTGAAAGTAGATCGTTGTTTCCGATGACATCGCACGCCCAGTTGGCAAAGCGTTCCCCACGGTAGCCGGCCTCGTCGGGTCGGTCTCGCTGAATTGCGGTGCCCATGGCGCCGTCGAGGAGGAGAATTCGCTGGGCCATGATGGCCTCAAGTTGAGCGGTGGCGTCGGGGCGATGATGAGCAACAAACGAAACAGTCACAGGTGGAAATCCTCAGCTTGGAACACGAACTTGCTGGGATCTTCCAGCCTACGGCGGGCTCGCCTCGGCCTCGGGGAGTATCCGAACGGTTTGCTCAGTCTACGCCAGCGGCGCAAAGCCCGTGGCGGTACCGTCTAAGCCATGGCGGTGCAGCCTAGACTGGGTGCGCAACATCAACTGCCTGCCGAAAGTTCCCTCGTCACCCTCATGTCTAGCCTTGACTCTCATCAGTCCTCGGACTCATTGACCGCACTACCTGCCGCCGTCTTGTGGGACCTTGATGGCACCCTAGTCGACACTGAGCCCGCTTGGTTCGCTGGAGAAACAGCCATGGCCGCGGCTCACGGCGTCGAGTGGACCGAACAGGACGCGCTCAACATGGTCGGCATGGACCTGCGCGACGCTGCTGCATACATGCGAACTCGCATTGAGATTGGCCTCAGTGACGCCGAGATCATTGGCGAACTCGGCGCAGGCGTGACGACTTTCCTCGAGACCGAGATTCCGTGGCGTCCTGGTGCGTTCGAACTTTTTCACGCCATCGCTGAACACGGCGTTCCTCAGGCGCTCGTGACCATGTCGTACCGTTCGATCGCACAACCAGTGATCGACGCGCTTGATTTCGCGGCGATCGTGACGGGCGACATGGTTGAATACGGAAAACCGCACCCCGAACCGTATTTACGAGCGGCCGCCGCGCTCGGTGCACCAGCCGAAAAATGCCTCGCGATCGAAGACTCTCCGACAGGAACGACCTCCGCAAATGCGGCGGGCTGTCTCGTGGTTGCTGTTCCGAACGTGGTGAACGTGGCTCCAGCCGATCGACGACACATCGTGCCGTCGCTGCGTGACATCTCCTTCGAACACCTCAAGGGTCTATTCCAGCGCTAGGACTGAGCGCACGGTCACCTATACGAAAGCCACCTAGACAAACTGAATCGTGGGTATCGGCAAAACCTCGGCACCATATTGGGGGCAGGCATCTTGGAACGAACAGAACCGACATAGCGGACCAGGTTTGTGCTCAAAAACACCACTGACCAGCGAGTTCTCGATCGCTTCCCATATCGCTTCGAAACGCGCCTTCGTATTCAGCAATTCGGGTTCGGTTGGCTCGTAGTTCAGCGTCTTGCGGTCGCCCAAATAGAGCAATTGCAACAACGTCGGTACGACGCCTGTCACTTGCCACACGAGATAGGCATAGAACCTCATTTGGTTCATTGCCCGATCCTGAAATCGTTCAGCGGGCGCTTTCCCCGTCTTGTAATCAACAATGCGTACGCGGCCATCAGGCGCAACTTCCATCCGGTCAAGTACGCCAACAAATGTGAGGCCGGAATCGAGTGGCCATTCGGCGCGCCACTCGCGCTTGGCGGGTTCCAAGCGTTGCGGGTCTTCCATCGCGAAGTACGAATCCAAGAGCGATTTGGCCGATTCGAGCCACAGTCGCTCTTCAGCACCATCGGCAAACAGACTCGCTAAGGACGAGTCGCTATCTAGAAGAGCCCGCCATTCACCCGGGAGCATGTCTTGAGCGGCGGCTAGGGTGCGTTGGGCTGGCTCGTTGTCGAAAAGTCGCTCCAACACTGCATGGACGAGTGTGCCGCGCGTCGCTGTCACGCTCGGCGGTTCCGGAAGGCGATCGATCGTGCGATAGCGGTATTTCAACGGGCAGGAAACAAAGTCTTCGGCACGGCTCGGCGAAAGGGTCTTACGCACCCGCACAGTGCGTGCGGATTCACTTGCGGAAACATCGTCGCTCATGTCCACACCGTATCTGTCAGGTCTGACGTTTGGCGGTGCAAACGCGCATCGCCATGGCCCAGTCACTAAATTGGAATAGTGCGCAATCGCCAACTACCTCGCCAACGGCTCCTCACTTTCGCCGGAACCGAAATCGTACTGAGCCCTTCACTCTTCGTGATGGCCATTGCGCTTGTCGTACTGTTCGGACCCCAGTTCGGTGAACTTGCTCACGGAAACGGCACGCTCGTCGCCGCGATATTCGTCCTCGTCTTGTATGCGTCGATTCTGCTTCACGAGTTGGGGCACGTCGTTGTTGCTAAAGCATTCGGATTCCGCGTGCCCACAGTTGAACTTCACTTCATGGGCGGCCACACCGTCATCGAGGATCGTTCGCGCAACCCTGGTCAAGAGTTCCTCGTAGCCGTCATCGGACCGGTCATTTCCGGCCTATTGGGCGTGAGTTTCCTTATGACGCATCAGTTCTTCGGCGGCATTGCGGGCACGGTTTTGTGGTCGACCGGCATCATCAACGTCTTTCTCGCGTTCTTCAACTTGTTGCCAAGCCCGCCTCTCGATGGCGGACGCATCGTTCGCGCACTGGGGTGGGCGCTCGGTGGATCTGAGCTCTCAGGCATCCGCTTTGCCGGCTATTGCGGTCGTGCGACTGCGGTGGTGTTAGCCATCGGAACTCCGATCTTTCTCAACTTTCACGACCCCTACGACTACGTTCGATTGATTGTCTTGTGGGTTCTCGCGGCGTACATGTGGCACGCCTCAGGCATTTCGATGCGCTACGACACTCGAATCGCGCGCGTAGCCGCGTTGAGCGCTCGAGAATTGCTTCGCGACGTACCTCCTCCACCTGATGCCGTTCGGATTCGCGTTGACTTGACCGGAATGGAACTATTGCGCGCTTTGAATGAGAATCCGGCCCCGGTGTATGCACTCGTCGATGAAGCCGGAACCGCGCTCGGTAGTCTGCTCAGCGAAGACGTCGATCGCGCCTACACGGAGAACACATGAACGTTGAGACTGGACCATTCCGAGTTGGCGATTGGGTGCGCCTGACTGACCCTAAAGGACGTCGCCACAACATCCAATTGGCTGAAGGCACCGAATTCTCTACAAAAAAGGGACAGATTCGTCACGACGACATCATCGGTCAGCCCGAAGGGATCGTGATTTCCACATCGTTGGACTTCCCGTATCAAGTATTTCGCCCCCTGCTTTGTGAGTACGTCGTCTCGATGCCGCGTGGCGCGGCAATCATTTATCCCAAGGACACCGCACAGATCCTCGTGATGGCAGATATTTTCCCCGGTGCGCGTGTTCTTGAAGCCGGAGCCGGTTCTGGCAGTCTCAGCAGCTATTTGCTGCGCGCCGTGGGCGATCATGGCCGCGTCATCTCGTACGAAATCCGCGAAGAGTTCGCCGAAAAAGCTCAGGCGAACGTCGTTCAAGCAAACGGTGTTTTGCCCGAAAATTGGGATTTGCGTGTCGGTGATGTGAAAGACGCTCCAGCTGACATTGAGGTCGATCGCCTCATTCTCGACATGGTGGACCCATGGAATTGCATACCGTTAGCCGCTCGTGCGCTCGTCCCCGGCGGAATCGTCTGCGCCTATGTCGCCACCACGACTCAATTGTCGAAATTCGTGGAGACCTTGCGTGCCGATGGCACGTTCACGGAACCGTCCGCCTGGGAATCGCTTGTTCGCGAATGGCATCTCGAGGGCTTGGCAGTGCGGCCAAAACACTCGATGAATGCGCACACGGCCTTCCTCGTTACGGCACGCAAACTTGCCCCCGGACAACAGTCGATGCCGCGTACTCGCCGGCCTGCGCCTGGCGCCTATGGGCCGGACTATGTGGGTCCACGTCCGGCCGATCTGGATCCAACGGAATTGGCGTAAGTCGATCACGCGCCTGAGCAGGTGTCCACCGAAGAATGACCACAATTGGCTACACCGCTTTGCCTTGCGTGTCCACTTTTTGCAGGTAGGGTCACGAGTACAGCCCAGGGAGGTTTTCTCGTGACCGATCCGCACAATGATCAGGCCCATCAGCAAGAGCTCGCTCTTTTGCGTGGCGAAATTGCCCGCTTGCGAAAAGCTCTTGAGAGTCGCGGTGCGCCTGATGTGCTGGTGAGCGAACTCGAAGCACGGCTGGCTTCGGCCAACAATCACAATGAACGGCTGACAATTACCGTTCGGCAAGCACGAGAACAGATCGTCAAACTCAAAGACGAAGTCGATCGTCTTGCCCAGCCGCCGACGGGGTTCGGCGTGTTCTTGCACCACAACGATGACGAAACTGTCGACGTGTTTACCAGTGGACGCAAACTTCGAGTGCGCGTAAGCCCTGCCGTACCGTTGGTGTCTCTTCAGCGCGGCCAAGAAGTTCTTCTGAACGAAGCTATGAACGTGGTCGTGTCTCTCGGATTCGACATGGTCGGCGAGATCGTCACGCTCAAAGAAGTGCTTGAAGGCGGGAAGCGTGGGCTCGTCATGGGGCACGCCGATGAAGAACGCGTCGTACATCTGGCCGAAAGCCTCACCGACGTGAAACTCCGGTCGGGAGACTCACTGCTCTTTGACCCACGTGCGCTCGTGGCTTTCGAACGGATCCCGAAGGCCGAAGTCGAAGAACTTGTCCTTGAAGAAGTTCCAGATTTGGACTATTCGTCCATCGGTGGTCTCGGCGATCAGATCGAGATCATTCGTGACGCGGTCGAATTACCCTACTTACACCCTGACGTTTTTGTTGACCACCAATTGAAGCCACCCAAGGGTGTGCTGCTGTATGGCCCGCCTGGTTGTGGCAAAACGATGATTGCCAAAGCAGTTGCTTCCTCGCTCGCCAAGAAAGTCAGCGAACGGACGGGGGAGGAGGGGCGGTCGTACTTCTTAAACATCAAGGGCCCCGAACTGTTGAACAAGTACGTAGGGGAGACCGAACGCCATATTCGTTTGGTGTTCCAGCGTGCCCGTGAGAAGGCGAATGAGGGAACTCCCGTCATTGTTTTCTTTGACGAAATGGATTCCCTTTTCCGCACCCGAGGTTCTGGTGTGTCCTCTGATGTTGAAAACACGATCGTGCCTCAGTTGCTGAGCGAAATCGATGGCGTTGAAAGTCTCGAGAATGTCCTCGTCATTGGCGCATCAAATCGTGAAGACATGATTGACCCAGCGATTTTGCGGCCAGGACGGCTCGACGTCAAGATCAAGATTGAGCGGCCCGACGCCCAAGCGGCCCGTGACATTTTCGCCAAATACCTCACCACCGAACTCCCACTCCATGCCGATGATCTTGCCGTCTGGGACGACGACCGCGTCGTGTGTGTACAGGAGATGATTCAACGCACGGTAGAGCGCATGTACGCCGAGTCCGAAGAGAACCAGTTCCTCGAAGTGACCTATGCCGGCGGTGACAAGGAGATTCTGTATTTCAAAGACTTCAATTCCGGCGCGATGATTCAGAACATTGTCGATCGAGCGAAAAAGAAAGCTATCAAGGAATTGCTCGAGTCAGGGGAGCGCGGCATCAGGATGCAGCATCTTTTGGCTGCATGCGCCGACGAGTTCAAAGAGAACGAAGACCTTCCCAACACGACGAACCCAGACGATTGGGCCCGAATTTCCGGCAAGAAGGGCGAACGCATCGTCTTCATTCGCACCCTCATCTCCGGCAAGGAAGGCAATGAGCCCGGTCGTTCCATCGATACCGTCGCCAATACCGGTCATTACTTATAGACGCTCAACTCTTGCTACGCACAACTCAATGCGCGACCGCGTAATCTGAGGCCGTGACCGTTCATCGGATTCAAGGCAGCGAAATCGAATACGGGATTGTGGTGACGGGACAACCTGACGCCAACCCCGTGTTGGCGTCGTCGCGCGTAGTTAACGCATATGCAAGCGCCCAACATCTTGCGCGCCGGGCACGGTGGGATTTTGAAGAGGAGACTCCGCTGTGCGATGCCCGCGGCTTCTCGATCGGTCGCCAGACGGCAGAGCCTGGAATGCTCACTAACGAAGAAACGTCGATGGCCAATGTGATACTGACGAATGGCGCTCGACTCTATGTGGATCATGCCCATCCGGAGTACTCAAGCCCCGAAGTGACTTCGCCTCTGGACGTGGTTCGCTGGGAAAAGGCCGGCGAACTGCTCATGGCGCGGGCTGCCAACCATGCGAGCCACCTCGACGCAGGCACACCTACCGCTGGCGACATCGTGCTTTACAAGAACAACGTGGATAACAAAGGCGCGTCGTACGGCGCCCACGAAAACTACCTCGTGCAGCGCGACATACCGTTTCGCGACCTCGTCGCGCAACTCACCCCGTTTTTCGTCAGTCGCCAGATTGTGTGTGGGGCAGGCCGTGTGGGGCGGCTCGCTGATGGGAGCGAGGCGGCGTTTCAGATCAGTCAGCGCGCCGACTACATCGAGACGGAAGTTGCCCTAGAAACGACCGTGCGCCGCCCGATTATCAACACGCGCGATGAGCCACACGCCGACGCCACACTGTTCCGCCGATTGCACGTCATCATTGGCGATGCGAACATGTGCGAAACGTCGATCTTCATGAAACACGCAACCACGTCGCTGATGTTGCACGCGATTGAAACTCTATCGGCACCGGCACCACTCGTTTTGCGTGATCCGGTGCGGGCCGTTCACGCGATCTCGCACGATCCGACGCTGCGCCAACTGGTTGAACTCGACGACGGCCGTCACATGACTGCGCTTGATATTCAATGGCAGTTGTTTGAGTCAATGAAGGCCATGGTCGCTGCGGCCGATACCGAAGCCGATTCCCAAACGGAGTTCGCACTCGATCGTTGGGAACACCTTCTCACCTGCTTGGGAAGTGATCCCGAATCGTGTTTTGGTCAAATCGATTGGGTCACGAAACTGCACTTGCTGAATCGCTACCGCGATCGCGATTCCCTCGCATGGCATGACCCCACGCTGCAGATGATTGATTTGCAATATCACGACATTCGTAGCGAACGAGGTGTCTTCAACAAGCTCACACAGACCGGCCGCGTCGAATCGCTCGTCACACGCGAGGCCATCGAAGACGCCGTGACGCACCCGCCAACGGACACTCGCGCCTATTTCCGCGGAATGTGCATGAACAAGTTCGGTCATGGGGTTGCCGCTGCTTCGTGGGATTCGATCATCTTCGATGTCCCCGGACGCGATTCGCTCCTGCGAATTCCTACCAGCGACCCACATCGTGGCACCCGCGAGCATGTCGGAAGACTTTTCGACGACAACGACACTATTGAATCCTTTGTTGCAGCACTCACGACTGCGTAGTTTTCGGGCTAATGTGAGTGCATGTCCGAACAGCAACGCAAACAACCGCGCAAAAGTGAGGCCATCGACGAAGAAATCGAGACCGAAACCGTCGATACGAGCCGCAAGGATCAACTCGATGACGATGTTGACGCGATCCTTGACGACATCGATGCAGTTCTCGAAGAAAACGCCGAGGAGTTTGTTCGCGGCTTCGTACAAAAGGGTGGCCAATGAGACTCGACGGTGCATTCCTCTCAGTGGGTTCTTCGTCGTTCGTCGATTTCCTTGCGACGCACGATCCCACACTGCTACCGAGCGCAAAGGTCCCCGAAGGCGCTGCTATCGAGACGACTCACGGCACCACGATTGTCGCTGCCACGTTCGATGGGGGCGTTGTTATGGCGGGCGACCGGCGCGCCACGATGGGTAACGTCATAGCCCAGCGAGATATTCAAAAGGTATTTCCGGCCGATGAGTTTTCATGTGTTGGCATTGCGGGCACGGCGGGCATCGCCGTCGAAATCACCCGACTGTTTCAAGTGGAATTGGAACACTACGAAAAAATAGAACGCACGGTTCTTTCTACCGATGGCAAAGCAAACCGACTCGCCGCCCTCATTCGCGCGAATCTGGGCATGGCCATGCAAGGCCTCGCGGTCGTGCCGCTTTTCGCTGCGTTCGACCCCAGTAGCGGCGTCGGCCGTATTTTTGCATTCGATGTCACCGGCAATAAAAACGAAGAACGCAGCTTCCATTCGGTCGGTTCGGGTTCCACATTTGCTCGCGGCTCGCTCAAGAAGTTGTATCGGCACGACATGACGGAAGCCGAAGCCGTTACCGCAGTTATTCAGGCTCTCTACGACGCCGCAGACGACGACACGGCAACCGGCGGGCCTGATCTTGCCCGCCGAATCTTCCCGCTCGTCTCCGTCATTACGTCTGAGGGATACCGCGCGTATACGCCGGCAGAAACCGAGTCCATCGCCAATGTGGTTGTCGCTGCTCGCATGAGCCAACCCAATGGCCCTGCCGCACCACTCACGTAACCGGAGCACACGATGACTGCACCTTTCTACGTCTCGCCCGAACAACTCATGAAAGATCGGGCCGACTATGCCCGTAAAGGTATCGCCCGCGGCCGGAGTGTCGCGGTCGTCAAGTACGCCGATGGTGTTTTGTTCGTCGCCGAGAATCCCTCACGAGGTTTGCACAAGATCAGCGAGATCTACGATCGGATCGGTTTCGCTGCGGTGGGCCGCTACAACGAGTTTGAGAACCTACGGATCGCTGGCGTACGCCTAGCTGATATGCGCGGTTACTCCTACGATCGCAAAGACGTCACGGGACGTGGTCTGGCGAACGCTTACGCCCAAACGCTCGGCTCAATCTTCTCAAGCGGTGGCGAAAAGCCGTTCGAAGTGGAACTGTTTGTGGCCGAGCTCGGCGAGGATCCCGCTGATGATCAGATCTATCGGCTCACCTACGACGGTTCGGTGGCTGACGTTGAGACGTGTGGAGTTATGGGCGGTTCGAGTGACAAAACTGAACCCGAACTCACGAATGCCTATACGGCGGGCCTCGATTTGGCGTCAGCCATCCGCATCGCGGCAACTTCCTTGGGCGCGGATATTGAACCCAAACGCACCATTTCGGCGGCGGATCTGGAAGTTGCTGTGCTCGATCGCAATCGCACGCAACCCCGGAAATTCCGGCGCATTTCCGCCGCCGACGTTGCGGCTGCGTTGGCGTAATGGGGCGGCTGTGTCCGCATTTTTCCGGTGACCCGAATTTTTCCGCACGCCACAGTGCCCTCCTGTGACTGATTTAGCTCTAGGGTGAATCTATGGAGAGGCGCATCTTCGGGATCGAGAACGAATACGGAGTCACGTGTACGTTCCGTGGTCGGCGACGCCTTTCACCCGATGAAGTCGCCCGATACCTTTTTCGCCGAGTCGTGGCGTGGGGGAGGAGCAGCAATGTTTTCCTCAGCAACGGCGCCCGGCTTTATCTCGATGTCGGTAGCCATCCCGAATACGCGACTGCTGAATGCGATGATCTCACAGAACTGGTCGCCCAGGATCGAGCCGGCGAACGCATCCTTGAAGGTCTCATGGTTGAGGCTCAAGATCGTCTCAAAGCCGACGGCGTTGATGGCGAGATTTACCTTTTCAAGAACAACACCGACTCGGTGGGCAACTCCTACGGTTGTCATGAGAACTTCCTGATCGCTCGAGACGATCAACTTTCGCATCTCACCGACCTCTTCATTCCGTTCCTCGTGACCCGCCAACTCATTTGCGGTGCCGGAAAGATCCACCACACAGGCCGCGGGGCGAATTTTTCGCTCAGCCAACGTGCCGATCACATTTGGGAAGGCGTCTCGAGCGCAACCACGAGGTCTCGCCCCATCATCAATACGCGAGATGAACCGCATGCCGACGCCGAAAAGTACCGGCGCTTGCACGTCATCGTGGGCGATTCGAACATGTCCGAGACGACCACTCTCTTGAAAGTGGGTTCGGCCGACCTCGTGTTGCGCATGATCGAAGCGGGCTTCCCAATGCGAGACATGACGTTGGAGAACCCGATCCGTGCAATTCGGGAGATTTCCCAAGACATTTCCGGCCACAAACTTGTCCGACTGGCGAACGGCCGCGAACTTTCCGCCCTCGACATCCAAGCTGAATACCTCATGCGCGTGAGTGACTTCGTTGATCGATACGGCTATCACAACCCCGTGACCGACCAGATTCTTGACCTTTGGGAACGCGTGCTTAAGGCGATCGACTCTGAAGACCATTCGCTAGTAGAACGCGAAATTGACTGGGTGATCAAATACAAGCTCCTTGATCGCTACCGCACCATGCGTCAACTCACGTGGTCCGATCCTCGCATCGCGCAACTCGATCTGGCCTATCACGACATTCGACGTGATCGCGGACTGTTCTACCTGCTCGAAAAGCAAGGCGCAGTTTCTCGCGTCGTGAGTGATCTCGATATCTTCCAAGCAAAGAGCGTGCCACCGCAGACGACCCGTGCCAAACTTCGCGGCGACTTCGTAGCTAAAGCGCAAGAGCAGCATCGTGATTTCACTGTCGACTGGGTGCACCTCAAACTCAACGACAACACGCAACGCACGGTCTCGTGCAAGGACCCGTTTCGCGCCGTTGATGAACGCGTTGATCGACTCTTAGAAAGTATGTAAAGCAAGCTAGTTGCCCCAACATGTAGTAAGTGCCAGCGCTTCTTGGGTTGGGATCGCTAACCTTAAGTACAAACTTGACTTCTCACGCTAGGAATCCACAGTGCGTCGCATCGCCATCACAGCCATCGTGGCTGTATTTGCCCTCGTTCTTTCGGCTTGTGGAGACACCGGCCCGCTCGCGAAAGTCAAAGTCTCCAAAGATGACGCCCCCACCGTGACATTCAGCAAAGACTTCTCCGTCGAAAAGACGGTGTCGCGAGTCATCACCGAAGGTGACGGCGAGAAGCTCAAGAAGGGCGACACGATCAGTTTCGTGTACCTCGCGATGAACGGCCGTACCGCGAAACAGTTCGATAACACCTTCAAAACCGACCAGAAGACATCCATCACGCTCACCGAGGAAACCACGCTCGCAGGCTTCTACAAGGGCCTTGTTGGGCAAAAAGTTGGCTCCCGCGTATTGGTGGCGTTGGCTCCGGCCGACGGCGCAAAACTCGTGAGTTCGGCCGAGTCGCTCGGACTGAAAGAGACCGACACCATGGTGTTCCTCTTCGACATCCTTGCCAAGGTTCCGACCGAAGCATCCGGCGAACCCAAGAAAGCCCCAGCGAACCTACCTTCCGTCACCTACAACGACGAAGGCCAGCCAACCGGTTTCAAGGCCACCAAAACCAGCGACAAGAAGCTCGCAAAGACCCAGAGCGCCGTCGTCATTAAGGGCAAGGGCGCAAAGGTAAAGGCCGGCCAAACGGTTTCTGCTCACTACGTCGGCCAGAAGTACCCCGACGGTGAGATTTTCGACGAATCCTGGACAACCGGCCCGCGTCAGTTCCAGGTGCGTGCCGGAGCGCTCCTCCCGTGCTGGGTTGACGAACTCGTCGGCCAGACGATCGGCAGCCGCGTCATCATCGCGTGTACGGCTGATGACGCCTACGGCAAGGACGCCAAAGCGCAAGGACTCCCTGAGGGTGCGCTCATCTTTATTGTCGACATTCTTGACGCTTCGTGAGGATGACTCCTCATGTCTAAACGGAAGAACGAACGTCTCCTCAATCTTTTGTTTGCGCTCATGTCCACCCGGACATACCTCTCGCGCTCCACGTTGAAGGAGATTCTCGAGGAGTATCAAACACTGGACCAAAGTGCCTTTGAGCGAAAGTTCGAACGCGACAAGGACGATCTGCGCTCCTTGGGTGTTCCTATCGAAGTCGGCCGCAACTCCGAAAACGAAGACGTCGACGGGTATCGAGTCAACCTCGCCGACATCCAATTGCCCGAACTCGACATGCAGCCCGAAGAAGGGGCGATTGTCGCCGTGGCGGCCAAAGTGTGGCAAGGCTCTGCCATGGGGGACGCCGTCACAACGACTCTTCGCAAACTGCAAACCATTGGCGTTGACGTCGAGACTGAATCGATTCCACTGCTGACTGCCGAAGTGTCGACCGGTGGCAGCGACGCTATCGAGGCGTTCGTTGAATCCATCCAAATGCGACGCGTCGTGACCTTCGATTATGCCGATTCTCAAGGCGCCCACACGTCACGCACCTTGCAGCCGTGGGGGCTACTGAATTGGCGCGACCGTTGGTATGTTGGCGGATTTGATCTCGTCCGGGATGAGCCACGCTTGTTTCGGCTTTCGCGAATAGTCGGGAAACCAAAAGCGACCGGAAAGCCGGACGGCTACGAGATCCCCGAGAACGCGAGTTTGCGCGACATCGCGACGAAAATGTTCACAACTGTCGGCGACCGCGAAGCAGTTCTGCGTCTTGCGCCCAACCGGTGTCAGACTCTGCGTCAAAAGGCACGCGCCATCGAGTCGACCCCGTCAGGTGACATCGCGACCGTCCCGTTTTCAGATCTCGAAGATTTCGCAGCGGAAGTCTGTTCCTTTGGTTCTGCCGCACTGGTTCAAGAACCAGCCGATTTGAAGGAACTCGTTATCAGTAAGCTCAAGACGATTGCAGGTGTCGCATGAGTTCTTCGACCCGCCAACTTGAACGTCTACTCGCGCTCATCCCGTATCTACAAGCACATTCCTATATCCCGGTTGCCGAACTAGCCGCCGAGTTCGATGTGCCCAAGAAGCTCATTTCTGAAGAAATTCTCTTGCTCACCATGACAGGCACGCGGGCCCGCCATGAAGAAATGATTGACCTCGATTGGGACGCCTTCGACAACGGCTTCGCACACATCAGCAATGCGGACTTCCTGGGCCGCCCGCTGCGCTTGACGGTGCTCGAAGGAGCCTCACTCATGGCAGCGCTCGGGGTCCTTTCGCAATTGGCCGGCAGCGAATACCAGGAACTCATCGATCGCGTATCAGCGAAGATCCACAGCGCCCTGAGTTCGGCAAACGACTCGGGCATAGACATTCACGTTTCTGGGCCACGCGCGGACGTCAACGATGCAGTGAACGCTGCCCTCGCCACCGGTCGCCAATTGCGCATCACGTATGCGACCGATCATTCTGACGCCGCTTCGGAGCGCACGATCGATCCCTCAAACCTGACCGTCGAACGCGGACACGTCTACTTGACCGCGTATTGTCACCAAGCCGAAAATCAACGCATCTTCCGGCTCGATCGCGTGTTACAGGCCGAGGTGCTGGACACGCCCATTACCCACGAACCGGACGATGGCGACCTGGAGATTTTCAATTTCGGGCAGAACGGCTCGATCGCGACTCTCGACGTCGACAAGCAAGCACGGTGGATCGTCGAGCCGTGCCAAACGACTGTCATTTCAGAAGACACAGGCGGAACCCGGCGCGTCACGGTACACGCAATTGATGAGGAATGGCTCACGCGTCTCATCATGTTGGGCGGTCCACATATCCGGGTCGTTGAACCAAACCACATGGCTGAACGCGTGAGGGCCGAAGCAGTCGCGGCGCTCAACGCGTACGATATTTCATAGACATCAACCAAGGAGTCGACATGCCATTCGGTATCGGTGCACCCGAAATTCTTATCGTTCTCGCGATCGTGCTGTTGCTTTTCGGTGGCCGTAAACTGCCTGAACTCGCCCGAGGCACTGGCCGCGCGCTACGCATTTTCAAGTCGGAAGTCAAAGAAATTGACGGAGACAAAGACAAAGGCGCAGCCACCGAAGCAACCGAAGCAACCGGCGAGATCGTTTCGGACAACGAAGCCAACGGAACGTCAAAGCCCCAAGATCTAGCCTGACATTCGTGGCACCCAGTAAGCAGACGCCAGCGGCCAGCGCTGGCCAGATGCCGCTCATGGAGCACATCCGTGAATTGCGTTCACGCCTCGTCAAGTCAATCGTGGGCATTTTCGTTGGTGTCGTGATCGCGTGGATTTTCTACCCGTACATTCTCGACTGGCTGACCGCACCTTACGAGAAAGTGCGCCCCGATCTCGAAGCCAAAAACATCAACACGCAACTGGTGATGACCGGCATCGGCGGCGGTTTTCAATTCCAACTCAAAGTCAGTGTCATTACCGGCATCATCATCTCGAGCCCCATCTGGATGTGGCAATTGTGGGCATTCATTTTGCCCGCCATGTTTAAACATGAACGCCGCATCGCCATCGGCCTCACAGCACTGTGCGTGCCGTTGTTCATCGGTGGCGCATGGCTTGGCTATTGGGTGTTCCCCAAGGCGATACTCCTGCTTGTTGGGTTTGTCCCATCGGAATGGGTGTCGCTGCTCAGTGGCGCCGACTATCTCACCTTTGCGCTGCGCATGATGATCCTCTTCGGTATCGGCGCGCAATGGCCGGTCGTGGTGGTGATCCTCAATCGCCTAGGCGTCATCAGTGGAAAGCAACTTGTCCAGGCGCGGCCATGGATCATCGTTGGTCTGTTTGTTTTCTCGGCCGTCGCCACGCCCACCTTGGACCCCATCACGTTCTTGTTCTTGGGCATTCCCATGTCGTTCTTGCATCTCATCGCCGAACGCCTTGCCGTTTTCGGCGACAAACGCCGTGCCGCCAAGGTCCCAGACTGGGATGACGAATCTGCATCGGATATTGACGACCCAACTGCCGTCTGAAGGCGCTTGCCGAGTCGGGCCCGAATCAGCAACTAGGCTGGGGTCATGTCGTCACCTGCTGAACGCTATGCCCAGTTTCGTAACGACCAAAAATTTCCCATGCTCAGCGCGTTCAAAGACATCCTTTCCTTTGAACTAGACGATTTTCAGGTGCGCGGATGTCAAGCGCTTGAGCAGGGCCACGGTGTGCTCGTTGCGGCCCCAACAGGGGCGGGCAAGACCGTAGTTGGCGAGTTTGCCGTCTTCATTGCGCTGGCGACAGGCCGGAAGTGCTTCTACACCACGCCCATTAAGGCACTGTCGAATCAAAAGTTCTCTGATCTCGTCGCGGTGCACGGGGCCGAGAACGTCGGTCTTCTCACGGGCGACAACTCTGTGAACTCTGAAGCCCCGATCGTGGTGATGACCACCGAGGTCTTGCGGAACATGATTTACGCGGGCTCTGCAACGCTGACTGGCCTCAGTCACGTCGTGATGGATGAAGTGCACTACCTTGCCGACCGGTTCCGCGGTGCAGTATGGGAAGAGGTCATCATCGGGTTGCCCGAGTCCGTGTCGATCGTCTCGCTTTCGGCAACGGTCTCCAATGTTGAAGAGTTTGGCGAGTGGCTCACGACGGTGCGCGGCGACACTGTTGTTGTCCTTGAAGAGCGCCGTCCGGTTCCGCTACAGCAGCACGTTCTCGTTGGTAGGAACCTGTATCCCTTGTTCGAAACTGACGCGCCGGGGGAGTCGAGAGTCAACCGCAATCTCGAACGGATGGCTCGTGACGATGCGCAGTGGAGGCGCGCTTTTGACAAGAATCGTTCGCACACACGAGGCAAGGGCGGCAAACGACCGCGCAGTCGCCATCGAACACCAGATCGCGTCGATATGGTGACTCAGTTGGAGTCGGCGGGATTGTTGCCGGCGATCTGTTTCATTTTCAGTCGAAACGGATGCGCCACTGCTGTTGAACAATGCCTCCATGCGAACCTGCGGCTCACCACACCAACAGAACGAGATGAAATCCTCGCACGTGTGGATGAAGCATGTGCTCACTTGCCGCCTGCCGATTTGGACGTACTGGGATTTGAAAGCTTCCGGGCGGCCCTAGGTCGGGGGATCGCTGCCCACCATGCCGGCATGCTCCCCACGTTCAAAGAAATCGTTGAAGACCTGTTTTGCGACGGTCTCGTCAAGATCGTTTTCGCCACCGAGACACTCGCGCTCGGCATCAACATGCCGGCCCGTTCCGTGGTCATCGAGAAATTGACGAAATGGAATGGCGAGACACACGTGACTTTGAGCCCGGGGGAGTACACCCAGTTGACCGGGCGCGCTGGCCGGCGCGGGATTGATATCGAAGGACACGGTGTCGTCCTGTGGCAGGCGGGGCTAGAGCCCGCGAAACTAGCAGGGCTGGCTTCAACCCGAACCTACCCACTCACATCGTCGTTCAAACCGTCTTACAACATGGCGGTGAATCTGATTCCACAATTGGGACGCGATACCACCCGCCGACTGTTGGAACAGTCTTTTGCTCAATTTCAAGCCGATCGTTCCGTCGTGGGGATCGCCCGTAAGGTAGCGCAAGCAGACGAGGCTTTAGCGGGCTATAGCGAGGCTGCCACCTGTCATCTCGGAGATTTCTCCGAGTATGCGGCCCTACGACGGGAACTGAGTCAGGTTGAATCCCAGGGCGCTAAGTTTCGCAGGTCTGCATTGAAGGACGAGGCGATCGAGTCGCTGCGCGCCGTTCGTCGCGGAGAGATCATTCGCGTCCCTGCGGGCAAGTACGCCGGGCTAGCGCTCATCCTCGATCCCGGTCCGCCCAACGATCCGGCCGGTCCGCGCCCCATGGTGTTGACAGAGGGCCGTCACGTGCGGAGACTTTCGATCGTTGACTTCCCACGCCCGGTGGTTGCTTTGGGTTCGATGAAAATTCCTAAACACTTCAATCCGCGAGTGGCTGCAGCTCGCCGTGATCTCGCTTCGGCACTCATCTTCAAGGGCCGCGACTTACCTCATCACAACGAACCAAACCGTGGCCCACGCGAACTCGCTCCCGACCCACGGATTTCACTCATTCGCAAACAGCTCGGCGAGCATCCCTGCCATGAGTGTCCCGACCGCGAAACGCATGCTCGCTGGTTTGAACGGTGGTACAAACTCGAAAGCGATACGGTCCATAACCGTCGACGGATTGCCGAACGCACGAACAGCATCGCCCGGCAGTTCGATCGTGTTTGCGCCGTGCTCGATGAACTCGGATACCTCGCCGGCGACGAAGTCACCGACAAGGGCATGCGGCTTCAACGCATTTATGGCGATCTGGACCTGCTGGTTGCCGAATGCCTTGACCGGCGCCTTTGGGACGCGCTCAAGCCATCGGAATTGGCCGCTGTCGCGAGCGGAATGACATTTGAATCGCGCATGAGCGATGAGCCTCCACCACCGCGTATGCCCAATGGGAAAACGCACGAGGTGGCTCAACAGATGCTTGATGCCTGGGGCGAGATTGATCAACTCGAGCGGCGTCACAAGGTGGGCTATGGACGACGCCCCGATTTCACCTTCGCTAGTGCCGTATTCGTATGGTGTGAGGGGGCTTCGCTCGACGTGACGCTGAGCCAAGCAGATATCGCAGCCGGCGATTTCGTGCGCGCAATCAAACAACTCATCGACCTCGTCGCGCAAATTGCAAGCGCCACAGAATCGGCCGAATTGCGTTCAACTGCACGAAAAGCACTTGATGGATTGCGCCGCGGAGTTATCGAACAGTCAACCGCGATCGGCTAGAGCCACCATCGCCGCGAGCACTCGTTCGCCTGGCTTACCTAGGTTCCAGCGCTCCGCGAGGTCATGAAACGCCTGCGCATTGCTCGCGGCTTGCTGTTCTGGTGCAACGACGTCTATCTTCTCGCCGACCGCGATAACGCTTCGAACCGCGAGCACGTAGTCTCTTGCTTCCAACAAGTTGGCCCTCGTCCGGGCCGTGAGCGCCTCGTGACCTTGCTCCGCCTCCCGCAAGATCCCGTCGATTGTGTCGAACTGACTCAGCAATTTCGCGGCCGTCTTATCGCCAATCCCAGGCACTCCTGGCAATCCATCCGAGGCGTCTCCGCGAAGCGCCGCGAAGTCGCCATACTGGCCCGGAGCTAGCCCGTACTTGTCGGCCAACCACGTGTCAGTCACGACTTCACGCTTTTTGATACCGGCCCCGATGTAGACGACCGCGCACTGCCGTTCGTCGTCGGCAAGTTGGAACAAATCACGGTCTCCACTGATTACGAGACTCTCGCCCTTCCACGACCGAACTAGCGCACCCAACACGTCGTCCGCCTCGTGATCGTCAACACCGATCACATTGATGCCCAAGCACTCAAGAGCCTCGCGAACAAGCGGAATTTGGGGTGCCAACTCGGCCGGAACGTCTTCACCGTTCTCCGTTCCAGCCGACACGCGGTGGGCCTTGTATTGCGGAACGAGCGCGGTGCGCCAACTCGGTCGCCATTGTTCGTCCCACGCCGCAACCACAACATCGGGCTCAAACTCATTCACGAGAGCGGCAATCATGTCGAGCGTGCCGCGCACCGCATTGACCGGCACGCCGTCCGGAGACGTCAGAGATGTCGGTAACGCATGGAACGCCCGGTAATACAACGTGGCTGTATCAAGGGCCATGAGTCGAGATCCCACTTCGCCACTCACCTTCGTCTAGGGGCTTTGTTCGATCCTAGAGCGACTACTGCCAGTAGGCTCGACGTGTGTCCCATCGAATCGCTCGCGCGCAAGAATCTCTCATCCGCAACGAGATCGACGCGCTCATTGTCACGCCGAGTGCAGACCTTCGCTATTTCACGAACTACGACGCGATACCACTCGAACGGTTAACCGCGCTCGTCGTGCCTGCCAAAGCAGACCCTTTCTTGATCGTCCCCGAGCTGGAAGTTGCAGCAGCTACTGCCGCTGGCATCAACCTCCCTATTGTTGCGTGGTCTGAAACCGACGATCCGTATTCGATCCTCGCCTCGAAATTGTCCACTGCCCAGCGCGTGGCCGTCGACGACCACATGTGGGCGGCACGCGTATTTGCGCTCACGGAAGCACTGCCCAGTGTTCAACTGCAAGCAGGCGGGGCACTCATCAGCAGCTTGCGCATGTACAAATCCGAACCCGAAATCGAGGCCCTCACGCACGCAGGTGAAGCGATTGATCGGGTACATGAACGGATGGGCGAGTGGCTTCGCGCCGGCCGCACCGAACGCGAAGTGGGAGCTGACATCGCCGCAGCCATCTTGGCCGAAGGGCACGAACGTGTCGATTTTGTGATCGTAGCTTCGGGCCCGAACGGCGCCTCACCACACCATGAAGTTTCCGACAGAGTGATCGAGCCCGGTGATCCGGTTGTCGTCGATATCGGCGGAACCAACGCGGCTGGTTATTGTTCCGACTCCACCCGGACATATGTCGTTGGCACAAATCCGGATCCACAATTTCTCGAGTTGTATGCCGTCTTACTAGCAGCGCAAAAGGCACAATGCGAGGCTGCTCGGCCTGGTCTGACTGCTGCCGAACTCGATGCTGTAGGTCGCGATGTGATTGAAGCCGCCGGGTTTGGTGAGTTATTCATCCACCGCACGGGACATGGCATTGGCCTAGAAACTCATGAAGAGCCGTACATCGTTGCCGGCAACAATCGTGTATTGGAACCCGCTATGGCGTTCTCGATCGAGCCGGGAATCTATCTGCCAGGCCGGTTTGGCGCACGCATCGAAGACATCGTCGTTTGCACCACCGATGGCGCCCGACGGCTGAACACGACCACGAGAGAGTTGCGCTCTTTGTGAAGTCTCTCGTGTGGTGCGGGGTGGCCGCAAGTGCCGGTGCGGTTGCGAGCCTCAATTTTGCACCGGCCCGAGTTCCGGGTGTTTTCCTGCTGGCACTAGTGGTCTTGTTTTTCGCGTTGCGCCAAGCAACCGTTCAAGCATCCGGTGTCGCGAGCGCTGCAGTCAGTGGAGCGTTCGCAGCCACTTTCTATGGCGTTGGCATGTGGTGGCTCAATGCAGTCAGTCCCGCCGCCTGGGTGGCTTTATGGGCGGCTCTGGTGGCACTACATGCTTTCCTCGGTGTCGCACTGCGCCTCGTCATGGGACTCGCATGGTGGCCAATGTGGGCCGCCTCGTTGTGGACTGGCGCAGACCTACTTCGCAGCAGTGCCCCTTTTAAGGGTTTTCCTTGGTTACGGCTCTCGCACACGGTTCTCGATACGCCGGCCGATGGCGTCGTGGCTTGGGTGGGATTGACTGCCACAACATGGCTCATGGCAAGCGTGGCAGCAGCGTTCGTGGTCGTAGCGGAGACAAGATCCTGGCGGCCACTCGTTCCAGTGGTAGTCGTGACTTTGCTTGCCTTGGCCGCGCCCAGTGGCCTCGCACATACGAGAGGAACGCCTGAAACTCTGCGGGTGGCCGCTGTTCAGGGCAACACGCCGGGTCCTTTTGGCACGTGGGCATATGGTGACATTTTGCGACTGCACGTCGACGAGACGCAACGAATCACTAGGGACGTAGATCTCGTCATTTGGCCGGAGAACGCCTCCGATATGGACATTCGGACAGATCCATATGCCCGAGACCTCGTATCGCAAGCGGCCCAGAGTGTCGGTGCGCCCATCCTCGTTGGCGCAATACTCGACGGACCCACGAGCGACTCAGCACTCAACGCGAGCGTTCTGGTAGATCCGGAGTCAGGCCCCAGCGATGACATGTATGTCAAGCGCTTTGTCGTTCCGTATGGCGAGTTTGTGCCGTTCCGTCATTTTCTAGGAAACCTCGTTCCGCGTTTTGATCGGGAGATTCCGCGAGACATGATTGCCGGCACTCACCCCGGCGCGCTTCGCGCCGCGAACACCATTGTTGGAACAACGATCTGTTGGGACATCGCACACGACGCTGCCCTGCGCGATTCGGTCAAGGCTGGTGCTTCGTTCATTGCCGTTAAGACAAGCAACGCAACCTTTGCAGATTTCGGCAGGGGAGTGCAGCCCGAACAGCAGTGGGACATTTCGCGTATTCGCGCCATCGAGACGGGCCGTTGGGTTGTCGTCGCCTCCACGAACGGAGTTTCCGGCTTCATCAATCCTGATGGGGACATTATCGAGCAACTGCCCGTGCGAACGGCCGCACACGGGGTTGAGGAAATTTCGCTCGCTGATAGCGAAACGTGGGCGACACGCGTGGGCGGACACGTATCGTGGCTAATCGGTGCTCTCGCTCTGTCAGGATTAGTGGTTGGCATCGTCAAAAGGCGGAAGGAATCTTCGTGAAAACCCTGGTGATTATCCCCACCTACAATGAATCCGAGAACATTACTTGGATCACCAAGGCGATCCTTGAGAATCAGCCAGGGGTCAACATTCTCGTTGCCGACGACAACTCGCCCGACGGAACTGGTCAGATCGCTGATGAACTTGCCGCTGGCGATGAACGAATCTTTGTTCTTCATCGTGAAGGCAAACAGGGTTTGGGCGCCGCCTACCGCGCGGGTTTCGCCTGGGGGATCGAACGCGGGTACGACGTTCTCGTTGAAATGGACGCTGACGGTTCACACCGTCCCGAAGACCTCGGCAAATTGCTCGATTCAGCCGCGACTGGCGCAGCCCTCACCCTGGGTTCACGCTGGGTTCCGGGCGGCAGCGTCGTGAACTGGCCGAAACGACGCGAATGGTTGTCACGCGGCGCGTCTTTGTACGCGCGCACGCTGTTGGGTCTCAAGGTCAAAGACACAACGGCCGGATTCCGCGCATTTCAACGAGAAACACTAGAAACGATTGATCTCGATGCTGTGGTCTCCCAGGGATACTGTTTCCAGATC
>CALMUY010000126.1 GCA_937873005.1 uncultured Aeromicrobium sp.
CAAGGCAAAGCACTCGCTATTCAAATCGGACTTGTACTCGTGGTGGCGCTGTGGACGCGTTGGAGTCTCAACCCGATACACGCAGCAATCGCCTTTGGCCTATCGGTAGGCGCAATTGCGCCGGTAGCTCTCACCGGTCATTCGGCCTCATCGGGGCCGCACATGTTGGCGATTTCGAGTTTGCTCCTGCACCTCGTGTCGGCCATATTGTGGGTTGGCGGTCTGATCGGACTCACGTGGGTCGGACTTCGCGGTAGCAAACGCCTCGACGCGGGTCTGTCTCGATACTCGGCACTGGCGACGTGGAGTTTCGTCCTTATCGCCGTGTCTGGTGTGGTCAGCGGTCTCGTGCGAATCACGCAAGTTGACTATCTCTTTACCCAATACGGCTTCATGTTGGCGCTCAAGGCGAGTGCATTCATTGTCCTCGGACTTTTCGGTTATGCCCAGCGCAAACTCATCGTGAGCAAAGGGCAAAGGTTCGTCAGGCTTGCGCTGCTTGAAGTGTTCGTGATGGTCACGACCGTGGCGATCGCGGCAGTCCTGTCGCGCACGCCCCTACCGGGGGGAGACGAGGTGTACGTCGGCTTGGCAGAAGTTCTGCTGAGCGGACCTATGCCGCCAGAGCCCACGTGGGCACGCGTTCTGTGGGGCTGGGAACCAAACGGCTTCGGGTTGCTCGTTGTTGGGCTCGGTTCTGTTTTTTACGGCTATGGAGTTCTCAAACTACGCAAGCGCGGCGACTCTTGGTCGTGGGGTCGCACGTTGTCGTGGTTCTTTGGCTTGCTCATCATCGCTTGGGCAACCATTGGCGGACTGGGTGCCTATTCCTCGGTGATGTTCTCCTTGCACATGATCTCCCACATGATGTTGGCGATGATCGCTCCGATCTTCTTGGTTTTGGGTGCCCCCATGACACTTGCTTTGCGCACCTTGCCGGGGCCACGCGTGCCAGGTGAAATCTCCCCGCGGAAGTTACTCAACGATTTTCTGCATTCGGGAGTCTCAAAGTTCTATACACATCCGGCGGTTGCCGGTTCGATCTTCATCGGGAGCCTATTCGCGGTCTACTTCACGGACGTTTTCACGTACTTGATGATGAATCATCTCGGACACGCGTTCATGGAATTCCACTTCTTGCTGTCAGGGTTCTTGTTTTATTACGTTGTCGTTGGGGTCGACCCGTCGCCACGGCAATTGCCGCCGATCATGCGCATGCTCGTGTTGATGATTGCGTTGCCATTTCACGCTTTTTTCTCGGTTGCGCTCATGTCATCGTTCCGCATTGTGGGGGAGGACTACTTTACTTTGTTGGAGCGACTGTACGCGCAAGATCTCTTGGCTGACCAGCATTTTGGAGCAAGCGTCTCGTGGGCGATGGGTGAAATCCCCATGCTCATTGTGGTGATGGCGATTTTCGCGCAGTGGGTGAAATCTGATATGCGCGAGGCGCGACGCAAAGACCGTACCGCCGACCGTGACAACGACGCAGAGTTGGAAAAATACAACGAGTACTTGAAGGCGCTGAACAAGAAAAACAACTCTTGAAAGTGCATCCGGAGTGAACACGGCTGTGCCGCCATTGGGGGACAACGGTGCTGCAGGCGTCGCCTGGGCATTGTGGAACTAAAAAGACGAGTGGTGGCAACCTGAACTAGGCCGCCACCACTCGTGTGTTGATCTCACTGGTGAGTTCAGAAGATGATCTGACCGCCTGAAGTCGCTGCAGCGAAACGCAATTGAGCATCAGCCCAGTTTGCGATGTTCCAGAAAGCCTTGGCATAGTCGCCCTTGACGTTGAGGTAGTCAAGGTAGAACGCGTGCTCCCACATATCCAACTGGAGGATGGGGATGAGCGTTGCTGGGATATTGGCCTGTTGGTCATACAACTGCACCGTGAGGAGTTTCTGCCCCAACGTGTCCCAAGCCAGAATCGCCCAACCGGAGCCTTGAATTCCCAAAGCGGTTGCTTCGAACTGGGCGCGGAACAAGTCGAAGGAGCCGAAGGCTTCGTCGATTGCTGCCGCAAGTTCACCGGTGGGCTTGTCTCCGCCTTCTGGCGAGAGGTTCTTCCAGAAGATCGAGTGGTTGATGTGGCCGCCGAGGTTGAACGCGAGGTTCTTTTCGAGCATGTTGATTGTGGCGAAGTTTTCGGTGGCGCGTGCTTCTTCAAGCTTTTCCAACGCGAGATTCACGCCGGCAACATAAGCCTGATGGTGCTTGCTGTGGTGAAGCTCCATGATTTTGCCCGAGATGTGCGGATCTAGTGCGCCGTAGTCATAGGGCAGGTCTGGCAGTGTGTAGTCAGCCACGCTTCCTCCAATGCGTTGGCGGGATTAGGTAAGAAATCCCGAATTATTGTGTTGTGTCTACGTCCCAGTCTGTCAGTTGTTGAAACAGAATCAAGAGACACCCTGAATGTTGCGTCGACTTGGCTAAGATCATCGGTGTGGAACCGGACAGAAAAGTAGGCAATAGGCGAAGGCGTGACGCGCGTTCGTCAGACGACCTCGCCGAATCCACGACTCCGGTAGACGCAAACACGGCGCTCGACGAACTTGGTGCGTCCACGAGCGCGCGTCAGCCAGCAAGGACGAGTCCGCCACCGGCCCAAGAGCAGAACGAGCGCAAACAGGCTCACAGCGCACCAGCAGCACGAAACAACACGCGCAATCGCATTCTGACTGTTCCCAATATGTTGAGTTTCGCTCGCATTGGCATGGTGCCTCTCTTCTTGTGGCTCGGGTTGGGGCCGCAGCACCACGAACCTGCGATTGCGGTCCCGATCATTTCGGGGATAACTGATTACCTTGACGGGAAGATTGCGCGTAGCACGGGGCAAGTGACCGCATTGGGGGCGTTGCTTGACCCCATTGCTGATCGGCTATTCATTTTGGCTGCGGTCGTCGGTTTGACACTCCGCGACGTGATTCCGTGGTGGCTCGCAGTCCTACTTGTCTCCCGCGACGTCATCGTGGTGGCGCTCGTGCCTATTTTGCGCACGCGCGGTTTCAGTTCGCTGCCGGTTCATTTTTTGGGTAAAGCTGCCACTGCAGTTTTGCTATACGCGTTCCCGTTGTTGTTGCTTGGCGATGGATACACGGCCTTGGCGAATCTGGCTCGTGTCTTTGGCTGGGCATTCACAGTGTGGGGTGTGGCCTTGTATTGGTGGGCCGGCATCCTCTATTTCGTGCAACTTCGCCACGTGATCAAGACG
Source organism: uncultured Aeromicrobium sp. (assembly GCA_937873005.1). Taxonomy (GTDB): domain Bacteria; phylum Actinomycetota; class Actinomycetes; order Propionibacteriales; family Nocardioidaceae; genus Aeromicrobium. The sequence goes on from CALMUY010000126.1 coordinate 3,218, forward strand.
ATGCCGAAGGTTGGTCGTAGATGACGCAACCTCCATTGAAGCCGAGGCAGTCGGCCGTCTATGCGGGCCCTGGCCGCGAAGCAGAATCGTTGCTCGAACAATTGGCCGACTCGGCGATGGACAACGCCTATTACGACGTGGACCGGGAACGCGAAACCTCGACGGCCTCACGTACGTTCACCTTTCTGGCCATACTCCTTTTGGGTTTTTCCATCACGGTTGTCACGGTGCAGTCGCGTAACGACCGACCGGCGACCGAACTCGAACGTCAAGCCCTCATCGACAGCATCGAAGCCCGCCAGGAAATCTTGGTCTCCCGGCAATCTCGGTTGGAGACTCTTCAAGATGAGGTCCGGTCCCTTTCAAATGGGGCGATTTCCCCGACCAAAGCAACAGAGCGTGACGAATTGAATGCTGGTGCCGTCGTAGTCGAGGGCGATGGGATCGTCATCGAGTTGAGGTCGGCGCCCGACAATACTGGGGATGGTGTCATCTCCGACCTTGATGTGCAGTTGGTTGTTAACGGCTTGTGGATGTCGGGGGCCGAAGCCATTGATGTTGGCGGCAACAGATTGACTGCGACCTCAGCAATCCGCGCAGCAGGCGAGGGCATTACGGTGAACTTCAACTCGATCCCCGAACCAATCGTGATTCAGGCGATCGGTTCCCAATCGACGCTCGAACGACAGTTCAGAGTCAGCCCAACCGGGCGATACTTGGAGAATCGATCCCAGATGTCCGGTATCCGATGGACAATTGACCGCCAAGACAGCCTTCAATTGCCGGCGGCTCCTGCAAAGAGACTTAAAATTAGGCACGCTAGCCCGCAAAAGAGAGGTGGGTCATGATCCCCATCGTTGGTTTGGTTATCGGAATCGTTCTCGGACTCATATTCCAACCGGCAATCCCCTTGGGGCTGCAGCCGTACGTTCCCATTGCCATCATCGCGGCTCTTGATGCGGTCGTGGGGGCGTTGCGTGCCTTGAGTGAAGAGCGTTTTGACGATCGCGTCTTTGTGATTTCGTTTCTCTCCAACGTCCTCATTGCAGCGTTCATGGTTTACCTTGGCGACCAACTAGGTGTCGGCGCGCAATTGTCAACTGGTGTCATAGTTGTCCTCGGTATTCGAATCTTCGCTAACGCAGCCGCAATCCGACGGAGGTATTTGCATGCCTGAGGAAATGCCCGCAGAGATGCAGGACACGGCAGGCGATGAGGCGGCTGAGCCGGGGAGCATATCTAGCGAACTTCAGACTGATGAGCCTTCGGGTGCAACAACGAGTGCCGAGAGTTCGCAGGCTGCGCCCAGCGCAAAGGAGACCGAGGTCGGTGCGAAGCGCCCGCGACGCGAACTCGACAAGCGAACGCTTTCGGTGATAGCAGGCCTTTTGGTTGGCATCTTGGCCTTCGCCATCACGGTTCAAGTCGGCCAAGACGACAGTTCGCAAGATTTCGACACTCTGCGTGGCGCCGAACTCGCGGAGATGTTGAAGTCCATTGACGCATCAAATCAACGTCTTGCCGAACAAATAGAGGAACTTACGGCCACGCGAGACGAGTTGAAAGCCGACACCTCGAACACGGCTAAGGCTGAGAAGGCAGCCAGACAACGTGCGGATGCGCTGGCGATTCTCGCGGGTTCGGCTGGAGCGGTTGGGCCAGGCGTACAAATCACCATTACGGCGCCAGCGCAAGCAATCACGGCGTCCGTACTTTTGGATGCTGTTCAGGAAATGCGTGACGCAGGTGCTGAAGCGATCGTCATCAACGGCGTCGCGCGTGTCGTTGCGCATACCTGGTTCGCCGATGACGAGGAGGGGGTTCGTGTTGCCGGCCGAATTTTGCAGCCGCCCTATGTCATTGAAGTGATTGGTGATCCGCATACGCTCGAGAAAGCTGTGACTTTTCGCGGCGGGTTGGCCGACCGTGTCAGCGCTCGAGGTGGCACAGTTGAAGTCAACAAGCGAGAATCGATTTCTATAACCGCATTGGCGGACGAACTCGAAGGCCAGTACGCTCGTCCTGCGAAGTGACGATACTTAAGACACCTAGGAGATGTAGTGATTCCTGAAGACCTGATGTACAGCGAAGAGCACGAGTGGATTCGCGTTGAAGACGATATCGCAGTCGTCGGAATCACTGACTTCGCGCAAGAGCAGTTGGGCGACATCGTCTACGTTGACTTGCCTGCCGTGGGTGATGAGGTTTCGGCTGGAAGCGTGATTGGCGAACTTGAATCCACAAAATCAGTCTCGGATATCTTCTGTCCGGTAGACGGTTCGGTTATTGCGGTGAACGATTCACTCGACGGCGCTCCCGAAGTCATCAATTCGGATCCGTATGGCGAGGGCTGGATTGTGAAGATCCGTCTCGCAGGAGACAGCGCAACCGATGGATTGCTTGATTCTGCAGCGTACGCCAAGATCGTTCAGAACTGAGGCCAACTAGTCGGCTGGTCATGATGAGCTAAGTCGGCATAACTCGGTGCGCGACTTGCGCGACCGGTGCTAGGTTTGACTCAAGGTAAACTCGAACTTTAGACCTGAGGAGTTGTTCGCGATGTCGACCTCGGACCAATCGGAAGAGACCAACTTCATTCCAGCGATTGATGCTGATACTGAAGAGTTGTCGAGCACCGATCTGTCAGTTATTGAGCATTTGAACGTTGGAAGCGCCATGCTGCTGGTGCAGCGTGGGCCCGAGGCCGGTGCGCGGTTCCTGCTTGATCAAGACACCGTGTCAGTTGGTCGCCATCCCTCGAGCGAAATTTTTCTTGATGACATCTCGGTTTCGCGGCGCCACGCAACCTTCACCCGGTCTGCGGACGGCTACCGAGTCACTGATTTGGGAAGTTTGAACGGCACGTACGTCAATCGCGATCGAATTGATACTGATGTCTTGCTGACTGGGGGCGACGAGGTGCGCTTCGGAAAGTACCGCTTGGTCTACTTCGCCGGCTCCGTGCAGCAAGGCTCGGGATCGGCCACATGAGCGCAATCGACCCACGTTCCGCTCGTTTGGGAATCGGTCAAGTGCTCGCCGAGCTTAAAGAAGAGTTCCCCGAAGTTTCGCTGAGCCAGATTCGTTACTACAACGAACAGGGCCTTATCGAACCTGAGCGCACGCAGTCTGGATATCGCAAGTTCACCTACGGTGACGTCGAGCGCCTGCGCTTTGTCTTGCGGATGCAAAAAGAACGATTTTGGCCGTTAAGTCATATTCGTCAAGTGCTTGACGAAATGGATTGCGGTGTCGTTCCTGAGACTGACCAAGGCGCGACCCTACGAGTGCCCGCGGTCGCTTTGGCGGCAGATGGTTTGCCATCCGAATCCACGATGCGCGAGGGTTCGGGCGCCACCCGGATGACGCGAGAAGAGTTGATTGACGCGGCGAACATCGACGATGACCTCCTTTCGCAGCTTGAGGAGTTCGGTCTCATTCGGGTTCGTCCACAGCAGAAGTTCTTTGATGCTGATGCACTCGTTGTTGCCTCATTGGCAGGGGATTTGGCTCGGCTCGGTCTCGAACCGCGTCATCTGCGTGGTTTTCGAACTGCTGCCGATCGTGAGATCGGCCTGATCGACCAAGTTGTTCCGCATGCGGCCAGGCAAAACTCGGAAGGTGCCGAGGTGCTTGCTGAGTTAGGCGCGCTTTCAGTTCGGCTCCACACCGTCTTGGTGCGGTCTGGTCTGCGGGGCTGAAACATGCGCCGCATGGAGATTATGGGCGTCCGAGTCGAAGCTCCCTCGAATCAGCCGCTCGTTTTACTGAGGGAAGTAGACGGAGATCGCTTGGTCCCGATCTGGGTCGGGGCAATCGAAGCCTCGGCGATCGCATTTGCACATCAGGGCACGCCGACTGTCCGGCCGTTAACGCACGAGTTGATGATTTCGGTTCTTGAAGCCGTTGGTGAGCAATTGGAACGTGTTTCCATCGTGCGCGTCGAGGACGGAGTTTTCTTTGCCGAATTGCATTTTGAGTCGGGAGTTGTCGTTGATGCTCGGCCATCTGACGCAATTGCTCTAGCGTTGCGCGCGAGCGTTGACGTGTGGTGCGATGAAGAGGTGCTTGACGCTACGGGCTTTGAGCAAACCCACGAAGAAGACGAAGAAGTAGCACAATTCCGGGAATTCCTAGACAATATAGAACCTGGTGATTTTGCCTAAGAACAGCCTTCATGTTTCACTTGAGGCTTTTCGACACGCCGAAATTTCCAGCTTCACCAACAAACCCGTACCCTCAGGTCAAACTTGAGGGTACGCGAAAGCCCCTCGAATGTGGTTTTCTATTAGTGACGACAACTTGCCCAACAGGAGGGCCCATCATGATTGAACCCCGTGATGAGACGGCAGAGGCACTTGCGCAAGCCGGAGATCAAGGTCTGCTTTTCAGCGACGATGTCTCGCCCCTGCCTGAAGACGCGGGTTTCCGTGGTCCCACCGCCTGCGCGGCTGCTGGAATCACCTATCGCCAACTCGACTACTGGACTCGTACAGGACTCGTTGAGCCAACAGTTCGCACCGCGACGGGCTCGGGCACCTCGCGGCTTTATTCCTTCAAAGATGTTCTTCTGCTGAAAATCATCAAGCGCCTACTCGAAGCTGGCGTTTCGCTTCAGCAAATTCGTACCGCAATCGATCATCTGCGCGAACGCGGAACCGACGATCTGACTCAAGTAACGCTCATGAGTGATGGGGCCAGCGTTTACGAATGCCGGTCCGCATCTGAAGTCATCGATTTACTTCAAGGCGGCCAAGGCGTATTCGGTATTGCTATAGGCGGCGTCTGGAAAGAAATTGAAGGCACGCTCCTCGAACTTCCCAGCGAACGCGCCGAACCGATTGCCGCAGTCGCCGATGAGTTGGCCGAGCGCCGCGCGCGTAAGGCCAACTGAGTCCTCGTCCCGTCCGCCGCGAGCGATTACATCGCTCAACGCTGGTACGCTAGTTCTGCTGTCGACGCTTACGGGAGAGTTCATACCTTCCGGATATGACGCCGAAGGGGCAATTCCTCCCCGGAACCTCTCAGGCACCAGGACTGTAGGCACGAGGCACCTCTGAAGCGGCTCTGCTGAGTCTTGACAGAGGGGGAGGTGCGCTTTGTCGTCCACCCCTGAAAGCAGAGATTGCATGTCCTACGAACTTTCCACGTTTCTCGATCGTCATATTGGCCCACGCGAATCCGACCAAGACGCCATGTTGGCCAGTTTGGGCTATTCCTCCCTCGACGCGCTGATGGCTGCCGCCGTGCCCGCGGGGATACGCGACGATGTCGCCTTGGATTTGCCGGCTGCGCAAGCAGAGCACGCAGTGCTTGAGCAGTTACGTGGTCTTGCTGATCGGAATAACCCCGGCGTTTCCATGATTGGCCTGGGATATCACCCGACGCTGACTCCCGGCGTCATTCGACGCAACGTGCTCGAAGATCCGTCTTGGTACACCGCTTACACCCCCTACCAGCCTGAAATCTCGCAAGGTCGACTCGAAGCGTTGCTGAACTTCCAGACCATGGTGTCTGATTTGACGGGCTTGCCAACGGCGAACTCATCCTTGCTTGATGAAGGGACCGCAGCTGCCGAAGCGATGACACTGATGCGTCGTGCGGTGCGCGGCAAGACTGAATTGCCGATCGTGATCGACTCTCGGCTTCTGCCGCAAACGCTTTCGGTTATTCGAACGCGCGCCACGGCTACCAACCTCGACGTTATTGAGGCCGACTTGTTGGCCGGGGGCTTCGACGCGATTGAGGGCCCGATTGCGGGTGCGATCATTGCGCAACAGACGGCTGCGGGCGAATTGGTCGATGTCGCGCCATTGATCGAAAAGACGCACACGCTCGGTGGCTTGGCGACAGTCGTATCTGATCCGCTGGCGTTAGTGATCGTGAAGTCACCGGGATCGCTGGGTGCCGACGTTGTGGTCGGCTCGAGCCAACGTTTTGGTGTGCCGATGTTCTTCGGTGGGCCACACGCTGGCTTCATGTCTGTTCGCGAAGGCTTGGAGCGTCATTTGCCAGGTCGACTGGTTGGCGTTTCGGTTGACTCGGCGGGCGCGCCGGCTCTGCGCCTTGCGCTGCAAACTCGCGAGCAGCACATTCGACGCGAGAAGGCGACCTCAAATATCTGCACCGCACAAGTGCTTTTGGCGGTTGCAGCCTCGATGTACGCGGGCTATCACCGGCCGGCAGGGCTCCGCGCGGTTGCACTCGACGGCCCAACCAAAGCAGCT
>CALMUY010000127.1 GCA_937873005.1 uncultured Aeromicrobium sp.
CGACAACGCCGCAACACCTGGCAGGGATGCGTATCGACCCGCCGCCGTCAGACCCTAGAGCGAGGGGTACGAGTTCGGCCCCAACTGCGGCGGCTGCACCGCCGCTCGAACCACCGGCATTACGGCTGGGGTCGGCCGGAGTTCGGGCCGGGCCAATGATGTCGTTGTCGGTGTAGGAACTGAGCCCGAACTCGGGAGTGTTGGTCTTGCCGAGGCTGATGAAGCCCGCCTGCTCCATCAGTTCGACGGCCCACGCGTCACGCACGGGAACGTTCTCTGCCAAGAGCACTGATCCCATGGTGGTGCGAATTCCGGCCGTGGGCGTGAGGTCTTTGACTGCGAACGGGACGCCAGCGAAGGTGGGTCGCTCGGTGATGGCAGTGGCGTCGACTACTGCTGCTTGAGCAAGGGCACGCTCGGCCGTCACGGTGATGAAGGCACCGTGGGTGTCAGCGCTGATGCGGTCAAGAAAATGCTGGGCCACTTCGACGCAGGAGACATCTTCAGCGCTGATCGCTGCGGAAAGTTCATGTGCGTCCAACTCATGCAGTTCGGCCATGAACCTACTGTGACACTAAAGATCGCGATATGCACCGGATGAGAGGAGAACTTCGACGCTTACTTAGCTTCCGCGACATGGTGATCGATTTCTGGAATGATCCAACTATGTCTTCAGCACTGGATAGTTATTTCAAAATTAGTGAGCGCGGATCGACTGTTGCTCAAGAGGTTCGTGGCGGGCTCGTCACGTTCTTCACGATGGCCTACATCGTCGTCCTCAACCCCCTGATCCTCGGCGGAGTCGCAGACGCTGACGGGAACTTCCTCGGCGGGGGTTCTGAACCCATGTCAGGCGCGGCCATGATCGCCGCGACCACGGCTCTCGTCGCCGGACTCTTGACGATCCTGATGGGTGTCGTGGCGAACTTCCCGCTCGCGATCGCCACGGGACTTGGGTTGAACGCGTTCCTGGCATACTCGGTCGCGAGCCAGATGACCTGGGCCGACGCGATGGGACTCATCGTGCTGGAAGGCTTGATCATCTTGGTGTTGGTGCTAACCGGCTTCCGTAAGGCCGTGTTTGACGCAGTGCCTGCCCAACTCAAGACAGCCATCGCGGTTGGTATCGGTCTGTTCTTAACCATCATCGCGTTGGTCGACGCAGGTTTCGTTCGTGCGACTGGCAATGCGGCCCCACCAATCGGCATGGGTATTGGCGGCAGCCTCAGCGGCTGGCCCGTATTCGTGTTCTGTATTGGTCTCTTGTTGATGATTAGCTTGCACGCGCGCAAGGTGCCTGGCGCGATCCTGATCGGCATCACTGCGACCACCATTCTGGCAATCATCGTTGAAGCCATCACCAAGACTGGCCCTTCATTCACGGCAGACGGACCTAACCCCAAGGGCTGGAACTTGACGGTCCCAGAGTTGCCCGAGGCGCTTTTCGCCGTCCCGGATTTCTCGCTCGTCGGGAACTTCAACCTGTTCGGCTCGTTCGAACGAGTGGGCGTTGTTGCAGCCAGCTTGCTCGTCTTCACATTGTTGTTGGCGGACTTCTTCGACACGATGGGCACCATGACGGCCGTAGGAGCCGAAGCTGGACTCAACACCGAAGAAGGCGGCGCTCCAGAGGGTTCGCAAAAGATCTTGATCGTTGACTCGATCGCTGCAGCCGCGGGCGGTATGGCAGGCATCTCGAGCAACACGTCCTATGCCGAATCGACTGCTGGTGTTGCGGACGGTGCTCGTACAGGTTTGGCGAGTGTCGTCACCGGAATTTGCTTCCTCGCGATCACTTTCATCACCCCGATTGTGGGAATCGTTCCGAAGGAAGCGGCGGTTGCGGCACTCGTGCTCGTGGGCTTCTTGATGATGACCCAGATCGTTGACATCGATTGGAAAGCACCCGAGATCGCTATCCCGGCGTTCCTGACGATCGTGATCATGCCGTTCACCTACTCGGTGGCTGCAGGTATTGGCGCAGGCTTCCTCGCCTACGTCGTGTTGCATGTCGTGATCGGCAAGATCAAAGAAATCCACCTGCTCATGTGGCTCGTCGGCGCATTGTTTGTTGTTTACTTTGCGATTGATCCGATCAGCCGGTGGTTTACCTGAGCGGATTTAGCCCACGGGTGGACCGAGCAGCAGCGCCACCCCGGTGAGTGCTGCGACGGCCACTGCTCCGGCGCCGAGGCCTTGAAGTGGTTTGGTAATAAGCCAAGCGCTGAGGCGCTCAAACAGGTTCTGTGGAGGCGCGGCTGCCAGTCGCCAAATGTTGGCGAGGGCACCGCGTTTTTCCATTGCCAAGTCGAACCACACGGTGAAGAACGGCGGGATTGCTGAGGCGAGGCCAAGCACGATGCGCTTAACGCTCCACTTCGCGTCGATGCCCACCAACACTGTTACGAGACAGTAGGCAATGAACACGACGCCGTGAATCATGCCGCCAATCCGCACACCCAACTCGGTGGTTTCGGTGACGTACTTAAGGAACATTCCGGTGAGCAACATGGCCCAGGTGATGGCTTCAGCGACAGCAACGATCCGGAACAGGCGGCGTGGTGACATGACTCCATGATGCAAGGCCGCCACAAACGCGGTTCGCGGGGTGCGTCGCCGCACGCTCAGCTTGCGCGATGGCTGTGGATGGCGCCTGTGCTGGGGGCGAGTTTCTGGCGTTGTCTAGTCGGTCGGGCAATACTGGGAGGGTGATCGAGTTGACGGAGCCGCAAGTGTGGACGCTCATTGGGGTGTTTTCCACGGTGTTGTTTGCGGTTTTCGCAACAACGTCGGGCTATGTCGTTCGGTCGATGAAGGCCGGGTTCGATCGAGTCGACGCCCAGTTCGATCGAGTTGATGCGCAATTCGATCGAGTCGATGCGCAGATCGCGGGGCTTCGTGGCGAAATGAACGCGAAGTTCGCGGTGGTGGATGTGAAGTTCGATCGAATGGATGATCGTTTTGATCATTTGGATCGTGACGTTCAGGCCATCAGCCGTCGTGTTTTCCCCGATATGTGACGAAGCAAGCACCGAATCTATAGCGTGGGCGAACCGCTGAAGGTCGTCGCCACGTGAACCGCATGACCACGCCGCCCACATATGATTCTTGGGTGGCAACTCCCAAAGTAATCCTTTATTACGCATTCGCACCGTTGGCCGACCCAGAAGCGGTAAAACATTGGCAACTGGCCTTATGCCAGAGCCTCGGTTTGCGGGGCCGCATCATCGTGTCCAAACACGGAATCAACGGCACGCTCGGTGGAGACGTCATCGAACTCAAGAAGTATGTTCGAGCACTTAAGGCGTACACGCCCTTCAAGCGCACCGAAATCAAATGGAGCGAAGGCGAAGCGCTCGCCGACGGTTCGACAGCACTCTTCCCGCGACTTAGCATCAAAGTACGGCCAGAACTTGTTGCCTTCGACGCTCCAGATGAGATCGAAGTAGACGCCAACGGAATCGTTGGCGGCGGAACGCACCTGAACCCACAAGAATTGCACGAACTCGTCGAATCGAAAGACGTTGTCTTCTTTGACGGTCGAAACTACCTTGAATCGGAGATCGGTCGGTTCAAGGGAGCGATCCGGCCTAAAGTAAACACGACTCGAGAGTTCCTCGACCTCATCGACTCAGGTATCTACGACGACCTCAAAGACAAGCCACTCGTCACCTACTGCACGGGCGGGATCCGTTGCGAAGTACTGACGCCATTACTCAAGAAGCGTGGCTTCAACGAGGTGTATCAAATTGACGGCGGGATCGTGCGTTACGGAGAAGCTTTCGGAGATAGCGGCCTCTGGGAAGGCTCGCTCTACGTGTTCGATGGCCGCATGCAAATGGACTTCAGTAACGACACTGCCGTCATCGGCACCTGTGATCAGTGCGGAGACTCAACCAAACATGTCGGTGACTGTGTAGACGAACGGTGCGTTGGGCAATTCGTTCGATGTGAAGCTTGTTGTGAAAAGAACAGTGGCTGCATTGAGAAACATGCAGGCCAGGTCGCAACTGTGAACTGAGATTGGACGAGTGCTCGGGAGTCATGCGCTCGGCTGTTCGTTTCCGGACTCTAGTTCGACTTCCTCACGCAAAAGTGGTGGCGTCGTGAGTTCGGGATTGATGCCTACCTTGTCGGCGTAAAACGAGCGCACGATATCCATGTCGGCTTTGACGTCATCGCTCGGATAGAACGTCGGACCCCAGCCAGTCGTGCGGGTGGTCTTGTCGACATAGGCCAGTGAGATCGGCATGCCAGTTTCGATCGCGAGCCGTCGAAAACCTGATTTCCAGTAGGTTCCCTTACTGCGTGTGCCTTCGGCCGCGAGCGCCAAATGGAACGTGCCGTCAGAACTCTTTGCTTCTTCAACCAGTTGCCGTACCGTCTCGCGAGGGTTCTTTCGATCGAGCGCTACAGCTCCCGTTGCTTTCAAAATCCATGAGAAAGGCGGAATGAAAAGCTCTTGCTTCACCATGAGCCTTGGCTGGATGTTCGATGTCCACGTGAGCGCAAGCGTGGCTGGCCAATCCCAATTTGATGTGTGTGGAGCGCCCACCAAAATCCCGCTCGGTGGCGGATCGCCTGCGGTCGTCCAGCCGAATGCTTTGAGCATAAGTTTGGCCAGGTTCCTGCGAATGAAGAACTTACGAGACATGCCGTTACGGTATCGGTGATCTGGTTCAGGCGGCCTCTTGACCCGCCGAGAAGCAGGCCCGATATCGAGCCAAGACAAGATCGAGCAGCCCCGCGGGTGCCGATGCGGTCAAGAGTGGGTCGGTCACGAAGTCAGTTTCACAGCGCAGAACCTGATCGTAGAAGTAGCCAGGCGCCAGCAGGTAGGTGGAAACAAAGACGTTTCCTGATTCCAGCGCTTGAAGGTTGCGCACCACATCGTGAAGTTCGCGCCCGTGGCCACCGAGATGCCCGATGTGCACGCTTTCGCCGAGTACGTTCGAGAGGTAGAGGGCAGCCTGCGAGACATCGTGCATCGCACGCGCTTGCGAAGACCCAGAGGCTGCAAACACGACGTGATCGTTCGGCGTCAATCCGCGATCGTGAAGTTGATTCGCTGCCTGCCGCGCGAGTGCAATGTTCGGCCCGAGCGGTTTGGCGACCGTGACATCAGGGCGCCGCGCTGCGATCGTGGCGATGTCGTGATTGACGTGGTACCCAGAGGACAACAACAACGGGACAACGACGCTCGGCCCTGGGTTCTGCCCCAACACGTCGTTGAGTTGATGTGCTTCGACATCGACAACCGCGCGAATCACGCGGGCACTCGGCAGCTTGTTCTGCAGGGCACTTGCAAACCGTCGAATAACTTCTTGGCCGCGCTGATCGGCAGTGCCGTGGCTGCACAAAACTAGATTCGGTTCCATGTCTGCTCCTAGGGTTCGATGATGGCGAGTTGGTATCCGCGTTTTGTCACAGTTCGGACAGGGCAGGCGTCTCCCATTGCGCGTCGCATGCGAGCAATAGTGACCTCTGCGGCGTGTGGGTCCGTTGAGTTGTTGGGGAGTACGTCGAGTACTTCGTGACGAGAAAACACGTGTCCAGGCTTTGATGCGAGGAGTCGCAGCACTTCGAGGCCGGCCGGGGTGGTAGGAACGATGTCGCGATCGAGGGTTGCTGCGCTCGCATGCACGTGCAGTTCGCCGGCCGTTGTAGTCGTCGAGGGTGGTTGACGGCTGAGTTGTTCGGTGAGCGCTTTGATGAGTGATCCGAGTCGACTACGGTCCGGGATTAGCGGTGCGAAGCCGGCATCGACGAGTGGCTGAGCTGTGACAGGTCCGATAGCAGCCAAATGCAGGCGTCCTTGCAGTTCGGCGATGCGAGCGTTGGTGAGGTCGCCGCGTTCGATGACCGATTGCAGCCAAGTCTGCGATGCGAATGCCGAGGTAAAAACGACGGCATCAAAGCGGCCATGAGCCATTTCGCTCATCGCGCGTTCGAGGTTCTCGCTTTCGGGAAGCGGATCGCAGGAGTAGGCCGAGAGATCCGTAACGATGGCGCCAGCATCGCGCAGGTGTTCGCTCGCTGCCGCGTCGTGTGCTCCGTGGTGCTGAATGACGATCCGTTTTCCTGCGACACCACCACTCGATACCAGCGCGACAAGTTCAGTCAGCGTTTCGGAGTTCGTGACCAAGCTGGGCAAGAGTCCAGCGGCCCGAACAGTGCCGTGCGCTTTCGCCCCGCGTACCACGATTCGGGTGCTGTGCAGTGCCTCGACGAGCGACTCGGCAAGCCCAGCGGCATCGGCCATGTCAAGCCAGTTACGCCAACCGATTCCAGTGGTCACGATGAGGAAATCCGGTGGATCCTCAATCATGGCGCGAGTCACCGTGACGAGATGTGACTCGTCGAAGAGCGGGTTGAAACCAACAATCGGCGTGAGTTCTACGCTTGCGCCCCGCCGGGTGAGGGGCAGAGCCAGGTCCTCGGCACGCCGTTGTGCCGTGACCCAGATCCGCACCCCAGTTAGTTCTTGACTGGCCTGACTCATGCGCCGATCGCGCGCACGTGGATAACGCCGTCAATATCACGTGAATCCCAAGATTCGAGTTTCACGCCGGGGTGATCGAGGGCCTCGCCCGTGCGCAAGTCGAACACTTGCTTGTAGACAGGGGAGGTGATGGTGGGCACGTCGCCGCGATTGCCAACGATGCCGCGCGCCATGACGTTTGCGCCACTAAACGGATCGCGGTGTCCGACGGCATACAGTTCGCCGCAGGCGAGCTTGAACAAGGCAACCTGGTGATGGCCATTGTCGTTCGCAACGAGGGCGGCTGCACCGCGTTCGGTGCTGAGTGAGTTGGTGTGGCAGATCGGTGTCCAGGTGCTCATGATTCTCTCCTTGGGATGACTGGTCCGGCGATGGTTACCGGGCCTTGGGGTGGAGCCGATGCTGGACGCCGTTGTCCTCGTTCGGTTTCGTAGTAAAGATCTGGGTCGGATGTTCCGGGCGCGTTGACGAAAGAGCTGAACTGCTTGAGTTTCTCGGGGTCGTTGAGGGTGTCGGCCCATTCGTCGGAGTACTGCTCGACGTGACGCGCCATCATGGCGTCAAGTTCGTCGCCAATGGCAAGTGAGTCGTTAAGAACGACGTCGCGAACGTGCTCAATGCCACCGTCGATTGCCTCAAGCCACGGTGCCGTGCGCTGCAGGCGATCAGCCGTGCGGATGTAGTACAGCAGGAACCGGTCGATCGCACGAATGAGATCCTCGTAACTGAGGTCTTCGGCAAACAGGACGGCGTGACGGGGAGTGAAGCCGCCGTTGCCACCGACGTACATGTTCCAACCTTTTTCGGTGGCGATGACGCCAACGTCCTTGCTGCGAGCTTCGGCGCATTCACGGGCGCAACCCGACACGCCCAACTTGAACTTGTGTGGGCCGCGTAGACCGCGATAACGAAGCTCGAGTTCAACAGCCATGCCGACCGAATCTTGGACGCCAAAGCGACACCATGTGCTGCCCACGCACGATTTCACGGTCCGCAGCGACTTGCCGTATGCGTGGCCGGACTCGAATCCGGCGTCGGTCAGCCGCTTCCAGATCTGTGGCAGTTGGTCGATCGTGGCACCGAACATGTCGATACGTTGACCGCCGGTGATCTTGGTGTACAGATCGAAGTCGCGGGCCACCTCGCCAATCAAGATGAGTCCTTCGGGGGTGATTTCGCCACCAGGCACGCGCGGCACCACCGAGTAGGTTCCGTCCTTCTGCATGTTGGCCATGAAGTGATCGTTGGTGTCCTGGAGGGCCGCGTTCTCACCCTCGAGTACGTGCCCGTGCCCGAGGCTCGACAAGATCGAAGCAACGACCGGTCGGCAGATGTCGCAACCGCGACCGGTGCCATGTTTGGCGATGATTTCACTGAATGTCGTCAGTCCCGTGATGTGGATGATCTCGTAGAGGTCGGCGCGCGTGTGGCTGAAGTGCTCGCAGAGTGACGTATCGACCGTGATGCCGGCCGCCTTCAATTCGGTTTCGAGGATCGACTTGACCAGTGGGGTGCACGAGCCGCAGGCGGTGCCGGCGTTCGTGCAGGCTTTGAGTGTACCGAGGTCAGTGCACGATTCCTCACAAATCGCTGTGCGAATGGCGCCTGCGGTGACGTTGTTGCACGAGCATACGGTCGCTTCGTCAGGAAGTGTGCCGAGCACGGGCGCTTCGTCCCCTGCGGGCGCCAACCAAGCCGACGGGTCGCTGCCAAGTTCCATGCCAACCATCGGGCGGAGAGAAGCGTAGGCGGACGCGTCGCCAACTAGGATTCCGCCGAGGAGGGTCGAGGCGTCGTCGCTCATGACGAGTTTCTTGTAGATTCCGGCGATCGGGTCGGCGAAGACCACTTCAAGGCTTCCTTCTGTCGTGCCGAATGCGTCGCCAAAACTTGCCACGTCGACGCCGAGCAACTTGAGTTTGGTGGATTCGTCGCCGTCGGTGAAGGTGGCGTTGCCGTCGAGAAGTTGGTCGGCGACAACTTCGGCCATCGTGTAACCCGGGCCAACGAGCCCCCACACGCGATCTTTGATGCAGGCGACTTCGCCGATGGCATACACATCATCGTGGTTGGTGCGGCACTGGTCGTCGGTGAGGATTCCGCCTCGGGGGTGGGTGTCTATGCCTGCGCTCGCTGCGAGTTCGTCGCGAGGACGGACACCCGTGGCGAAGACGACAATGTCGATGTCGCTTTGTGAGCCGTCATTGAAGCTCATTCCCGAAACAACCCCGTAGTCGTTGGCGTGGATTTCGGAGGTGGCTGTTGACGTAACAACCGTGACACCGAGCTTCTCGATGAGTCGCTTGAGTGCTTCACCGCCGCCCGCATCAACTTGGAGCGGCATGAGGCGTTCGGCGAATTCCACCACGGTGGTGTCGACGTTGAGCTCGTGTAAGGCGCCTGCGGCTTCGAGACCGAGGAGACCGCCGCCGATGACGGCGCCACGCAATGGACGACCGAGCTCTTCTGCTCGAATTTGCACCCATTCGCGAATGTCGACGACATCGTCGATCGTGCGGTACACGAATGAACCAGGCAGGTCGCTACCAGCGACGGGCGGAACGAATGCCCGGGAGCCAGTCGCGATGACTAGCGCGTCGTAATCAATGTGTTCGCCGGCGCATTCCACGGTGCGGGCCTCGTGGTTGATCGCTGTGATAGGCGATCGGGTCCGTAGCGAGACTCCGGCGGATTCCCATAGGTCTGCCGAGCCGAGGTAGAGCTCCTCGGCTGACGTCATGCCGAAGTAGGAGGTCAGTGCGACGCGGTCATACGGCCGGTGTGGTTCTTCCCCGAAGACTTCGATCGTCCAGGTAGCGGTGGCATCGCGTTCGACGAGAGCTTCGACCAAACGCTGGGCGACCATCCCGGCACCGACGACGACGAGTTTCTTCGGGTTCATTTCGCTGACTTCCTCACGTGTTCTTGTTGTCAGTTTTCGACGGGTGC
>CALMUY010000128.1 GCA_937873005.1 uncultured Aeromicrobium sp.
GCCGAACGCGATACGCCAGACTCTCAGTTTGATTTTGCCGCGCTCGGTAGTGAAGCGTCGTTCGATCGTGTCGTTTACGACGGAGGCGAGTTCGGCTACGACCACATCGCCGATGATGCTGACGAACTGGATTTCCTAGGAATTCCGGGCCTTCTGGAACCCGATCAGGTTGCCGACTTGTTGCGTGCGGCTAGAGGGAAGAAGAACGCAAAAGCGTCCGCGAAGGCGAGCAAAGCGACGCGCGAAGAAACCGAGTTCGCTCGTCGTGCCGAACTGCGGCGTGAACTCAACGCACTGGTCGCCGCGTGGCATCACCGAACGGGCACTCCGCACGGCGTCACACACACCCGATTGCGGTCCACGTGCGGCGGGCCGCCGGCCGCGTCGGCCACTACCGAACAGCTCACGTTCCGGATCAATACGATTCGTGAGTGGGCGTTGAAGGCCTCTGGCTAGGACAATTGACGTGAACGCATCGCGACCGGCGCAACGAAAGGTTCCCAAGATGAGTGGTCTGCCAATCAAGACGCGCGCGATCGCGGCGCTTCAAGCACGTATGTCGGCACCTGTTTCTGAAGTAACCGATTTCGCCGAGCATCGACGCAAACGTCAAGAGCTCGTGATGAGTCGGGCAGGTCAAGTTCTGTTTGGCCGGCCCGATCGCAAAGTTACGGTCGAAGAGATTCAGATTCCGCTCGAGGGGCGTTCGTTGCGCACGCTCGTGTATCGCCCGACGGCTGTCGGCGGCGTGCGTCCGGTCGTCGTGAACTTTCACGGCGGCGGCTGGGTGCAGGGTAGCCCCGAACAGTCAGGGTGGTTGTCTGGGCAGATCGCATCGCTTACGGGGGCGACGGTCATTTCGCCGAGCTACCGCTTGGCGCCGGAACACCCGTGGCCAGCCGCCGTCGAAGACTCGTGGGAAGCGCTCGCATGGATCGTTGCGAAGTCAGCACGGCTCAATATTGACCCTGAACGGTTGGCAGTGATGGGGGACAGCGCTGGCGGAAATCTTGCTGCGATCGCAGCCTTGCGTGCTCGTGATGCACGTGCTGCTGGATCGCGTGCCCGTAACGTGCCGAACATTCGTTTGCAGGCGTTGCTGTATCCGAGCGTGGACATGTACCAGAAGTTCAGTTCCGAGTTGCGCATGCCGAACGAACCCGTACTCACATCTGAGGCGATGGACACGTTCGCTCACGTCTACATGGCGGACTCCTATGGGGATACGAGCTGGATCGCGTCGCCGTTGCGGGCCGAATCGCATGAGGATTTGCCGCCAGCGTTGATCGTGACGGCCGATAGAGACCCACTGCTCGATAACGGCATCATTTACCGCGAGACGCTACGCAAGGCTGGGGTGCACGTGGAGTATCGCGAATACGCGCAGGCTGTACACGGGTTCTTGAGTTTGCCCGGTGTGGTGCCGGCAGCTCATCAAGCAGCGGTCGACATCGCGGAAGTCATCGCCGCCCACATCGTCGTCCCGACTAATTAGCACGGCTTGTACCAAGCGGTAGTTTCATTCGGCTCCGAGAGCGATTCGGCGCATTGATTCTTCACGCTAGGCTTTTCTACATTGACTTGGGAGACATCGAGTTCGTCGGCCTCGAGGGATTGCAGAGCCCGCCGAATCACAGCTGCGCGGTCAGACTGATCAAGCGCGAGCAACGCTTGTTCGACTTCGGCGGGTTCCAGTGACATCACCCAAGTCCACAAGGAGAAGTGGCACTTCAACAGTTTTGCGGGCACTTTACGTGAGTCTCGTCGGGAGCTTGGGCCTGTTCCCAAAAAGAGGTATACTGGAGACAGTGGGACATCCCCCCGCACCGCGGGGGCGCAATGTCCCACTACTTCTTTCTCAAGTTGATTTGCTCCAGCTCGCCTTGTGTCATCACCCAAAGCGCTTTGATCTTGTAAAGACTGCGATCCAGGTTGTAGTGAGTTAGTTCCTCACGAAGTTCTGCCGTGAGAGGCTGGTCTCCGAGGTCTATGATGAATCGGGACTTTGTGACATTGTGGTTCACTTTCGCCCTTTTGACCGCACCCATGATCTGGCCTCGAATCGTCGAGTACTTCGCTTTGGTGCTTTTCAGTTCAATCTCATACGGGCCGTGGTTAAGCCACATGAAATCGTGGGTGGATTTGCGAGAATCTCGGTCGCGCGGGATCCACGATAGTGTGTGTCCTGCGTTGAGGAATCGTTCAACGAATTTCACCTCGTGTGGGTCGATTCGATCGCCGTGGAAATCCACAGGCAAAGCTTCGCGACGCGCTGCCCAGTATGCGTCGAATGCTTCTTTGTCGTCGGAGTTTGGCTCTGGCCCCCAGTCGTCCCCAAGCCCCAAGCGAGGCGGCGTATTCGTGCCACCTGAGCCACCGGCTTTAGTGGCTGCAGGGCGTGCGCATGATGCTCGATCCACTAGCCGTCCTCGTTGGTGAGTGCTTGTTCGGGTTAGCCTCGCCAACCACGTCGTTCACACTTAGCCCAGGTTTTTGGGTTCGCGCGTACCAAGTTGGTGTTGTTGAACCCAAAACCCGACGGTCTCGTGGGAATTGGGAGGAAAGGGGGAAGAAGCGGGGCGCCGGGCGCGTTGACCTTGAATGTGAAGCTTTCGGTCCTTGATCTTGTTCCCGTCCGCACCAACCAGACCACCTCAGACGCACTCGCCGCGAGCGTGAGTCTTGCGCAAGCGGCAGACCGGCTCGGATACGAACGGT
>CALMUY010000129.1 GCA_937873005.1 uncultured Aeromicrobium sp.
AACTCAATTGGTAGAACGCATCGAAACTGGCGGTAACGCCGTTATCTTTGAGGGTCTGAGCAATCGAACCGCCGTTGTCCCCTGGCTTTACTTCAATGAGAACTTGCCCGGTACCGATGCCCTCGTAATCTTCGGGCCCGACAAATGCCCGGTAAGCCTTCAAACCGACAAAACCCAAGCCACCCAAAATTGCCAGAATCGCCACGATCGCTACGATCGACTTAGCTTTCGACTTCTTTGGTTCCGGTGGCATAGGCGGCTGTTCAGCGGTCATGACCGAGCCGCCCCCGCGTGGTGGTTCCCCCGCACCCGAGGTGTCGAGTTGCGGTTGAGGCTGCGGTTCTGCGGAGGCCATGGGATCGGGTTTCGCGCGCCGGCCGGGCCTGCGCTGTGGCTCAGATCCAGTCTCATTCGATTCCATCGATGACTACCTTTACGAGTTCTCCGGGCGCCTCACCGCGGAGCTTTTCCGCGTCGATCGCTGTTTGCAAAATGACGACTGCCGCCGCTTGATCAATGACAGCTCGTGACTTCTTGGTGTTCTTGCCGCTGGCATGCAGTTGCCCTTGAGCCGTGATCGTTGACATTCGTTCGTCAACTAACCGTACCGAAATCGGCAAAACAGCCGCTGCTAATTCGTTTGCAAAGTCGCGAACTTTTACCGACGCCGGTCCTTCTTTACCTGACAACCCCAGTGGCAGACCGACCACGCATTCAATCACTTCGTACTCCGTGGCGAGTTCCACGAGTCGACCGATCGCTGTGTCACCGGCCGAAATAGTTTCGACGGGCGTAGCGATCATGCCGTGTGGGTCGCACGAGGCGACGCCGATACGGGCATCGCCGACATCAATCCCGAGCCTGCGGCCGATTCTCACACAGCACCCTTGAGCGCCTCGAGTGCGGCAGCCACGCCGGCTACGTTCGTGCCGCCACCTTGCGCCACGTCAGCCTTACCGCCACCACGTCCGTCAATATGGCTGCCGACAACCTTCATCAGGTCGTTGGCGGACAGTCCACGGTCGATTGCTTCAGGCGAAAGCGCGATCACAGCGGCGGCCTTGTCGTCTGCTGTACCAATGACCGCGACCACTGCGGGCCTGCCTTGCAAGCGTCCACGAATATCGAGTGCCAACGTACGCACGTCACCGCCACCCACGCCCTCCGCCTTGTGCGCCACGAGCGCAATGTCGCCGATCTGTGCGGCGCCCTCGGCGATGGAGCCAGCTTGAGCGAGCAACTGCCCCGCTTTGAACTTATCGAGTTCCTTTTCAGTGGCTTTGAGTCGAGCCATCAAGTCTTCAACACGTGCTGGGACTTCCTGTGGTGACGACTTGAACACATCGGTCAGTTGACGCACAACATCGCGTTCGCGCGCTAGGTATTGGAAACCTTCGATACCCACGAGCGCTTCGATACGACGGTTTCCCGCGCCCACCGAAGAGTCCGACGTCACAACAACCGTGCCGATCTGAGATGAACGGTCAACGTGCGTGCCACCGCACAATTCGCGTGACCAAGGGCCACCGATTTCAACGACTCGTACGTCATCGCCATAGGTTTCACCGAACAACGCCAAGGCACCGAACTCGCGTGCTTCAGGTAGCGACATCGTTTGCGCAGTCACCTTGAGGTCGGCTCGCAGTGCTCGGTTGGAGGCCTCTTCCACCAAGTGGAGTTGCTCAGGATCGAGCGCACTCTTCCAGCCGAAGTCGAGACGCAAATAGCCGGGACGGTTGTATGAACCCGACTGCAGTGCCGTGGGGCCAAGCACCTCGCGCAACGCGGCATGTACGACGTGAGTGCCCGAGTGTGCTTGACGCGCACCGAGACGCCAATCCGGGTCTACTTGAGCATGCACATTCGCGTTGAGCGTCAATTCGCCGCTCAGGATGCGCACCTGATGCACAACCAAGCCGCGAACAGGGCGCTGAACATCGAGGACTTCCGCGGTTCCACCATCAAATACAAGCGTGCCGGCGTCCGCGTTCTGGCCACCGGATTCGGCATAGAACGGAGTACGGCTCAAGACGACTTCGCCAATCGACCCCGCGGTGAGAACAGGTGTCGACTCACCTTCCTTGAGCAACGCTTGCACGACGCCTTCGGCTTCGATTCCTTCATAGGCCAGCCACTCGGTTGGCCCGAAACTATCGAGTGCTTCACGGTAGACGTGCGTGTCAGCGTGAGCGCCCTTCTTGGATTTCGCATCTGCTTTGGCGCGTGCACGCTGTTCGGCCATCAGTTCCGTGAAACCGTCTTTATCGACGGTTAGCCCCTGTTCGGAAGCCATTTCGAGCGTCAAATCGATCGGGAAACCGTAGGTGTCGTGCAGAGTAAACGCTTCCGCGCCCGACAACACGCTCTTGCCCGTACTCTTCGTCTCGATCGCAGCCGATTCGAAAATCTGCGTACCTTTGCCGAGCGTGCGCAAGAAGGCGTCTTCTTCGGTGTAGGCAACTTGCTCGATACGCGCGAAATCGGCTTCAAGTTCCGGATATGAACCCTTCATCCGACCAAGCGACACAGGAAGCAACTCAGGTAAGGCACCATCGTGGTAGCCGAGCAATCGCATCGAGCGGACTGCGCGACGAAGGAGACGCCGCAAAACGTACCCACGAGCTTCGTTACCCGGGGTGACGCCGTCGCCCATCAGCATGAGCCCGCTGCGCACATGGTCGGCGATAACGCGGAAACGGACGTCGTCGATCGGATCGGCCCCATAGCGGCGACCGCTCAACTCGGACGCCTTCTCGATGACCGGGAAAACCTCATCAATCTCGTACATGTTTTGCTTGCCTTGCAGCAAGTACGCGACTCGTTCTAGCCCCATGCCCGTGTCGATGTTTTTCTTCGGCAAAGGCGCGAGCACATCGAATTGGTCTTTGGCTTGAACGTTGGTGATTTCTTCTTGCATGAAGACGAGATTCCAGATTTCGAGGAATCTGTCCTCATCAACGACGGGACCGCCGTCAGGTCCGTATTGCGCGCCTCGGTCGATGTAGATCTCTGAACAAGGACCACCAGGTCCCGCGACGCCCATATGCCAGTAGTTGTCTAGCAATCCGCGCGTTTGAATGCGCTCATCGGGAAGCCCCGCGATCGATCGCCACAGGGCACGCGACTCGTCGTCACCGTCAAGAACCGTGACCCAGACGTCCTTCTCAGCGAAGCCCAATCCGCCTTCGGCAACCGACTTCGTGATGAGGGTCCATGCGTGTTCGATGGCGCCTTCTTTGAAATAGTCACCGAAACTGAAGTTGCCGTTCATTTGGAAGAACGTGCCATGCCGGGTGGTCTTGCCGACCTCTTCAATATCGAGGGTGCGCACGCACTTTTGCACACTCGTGGCACGATCGAACGGTGGCGTTTCTTGACCAAGGAAGTACGGCTTGAATGGAACCATTCCTGCGTTGACGAACAACAAGTTCGGGTCGTCAAGAAGCAGCGGCGCGGACGGCACAACCGTGTGGCCGGCGTCTTCGAAGTGCTTAAGAAAGCGGCGCCGGATCTCAGCAGTTTCCATCAGTTAAGTTCCTTTTTCCAGGATTGATCTTCGGTAACGTCCTCGGACAACTCCCACGCTTGTTGATCGGCAACAAGCGCGTGACGTATTTCTGTTTCTTTCTCGTACATACCGTCACGCATTTCTGCGGTGAAAGCACGCACGCCAACGCCCAACGCCGATGCCTGATCAATCAGTCCTGGCATCGACAATCGATAGGCAGCCCGTTTGGCTTTGACGCTTGCGTAAACACCGGCAGCCGTACCCGCGACGAACCACACAATTTTACTGCTACTCATGAGCCCGTCCATTCATCGGCTCGGGTACTTGGACTGTGCGCTGTTCTGATCGCGTGTCGAGCGGCATGCTCGCGGAATCGACGACGTTCGCGATAGTCGCGCCGCATCATTCCCACAATGCGATCTCGGCTCTCGGGCCGCAAAGCATGTGTAATTCCCGTCATCCAGATAGCGAACCGGACTCGCGGTTGGCCCATGATGGCGTTCGCTACTTGAGAACGAGTCGGCGTGACGACAACCTCGCCATCAACAACTCGAGCGACTTGACCATGGTGAGGCACCAATTCGTTGGTGGCAGAACCGGTGGGTGCGACCGTGTTGACGAGCACGCTCGCTTCGTCTTCGGCAGCATCGACGTCGCTCACCGGAGTGAGCAATTCCGGCTCGCTTGCTACCGGCTCCGTCACCGTGGAAACCAGATTCGCTACTGGTTCGGTCGTGCTGGCTTGCTTCGTGAGTGCCCGACGAACTTCTCGCACATTTCGCACCGAGACGACTGCCGCAATCAGCGCAACGACAGCCAAAATAGCGGTCGCAGCGAGAATAAGTATGTCGGGGCGCATGAGACGAGATTACCTGTCCCGAAGAATCTTCCGGATACGACCGAGCCGTTCAGCGATCATCGCTTCGTGCCCGTGACTGCCCGGCTGATAGTAGTCACGTCTGTCGATCTGGTCTGGCGCATACTGTTGGGCCACGATTCCATTGACATCATCATGCGGATATGCGTAGTCGTGCCCGTGTCCAAGTTGTTTTGCTCCCGCATAGTGCGCGTCGCGCAAAGCCGGCGGGACAGGGCCGGCGAGCCCACTGCGAACGTCCGCAATGGCCGCATCGATTGCTTTATATGCGGCATTGGATTTGGGTGCAGTCGCCAAAGCAATGACAGCCTGAGACAAGATGATGCGCGCTTCCGGAAAGCCAATCATCGCGACCGCTTGCGTGGCGGTCGTGGCGACCTGAAGCGCCGTTGGATCTGCCATACCAATGTCTTCACTAGCCAGAATCATCAACCGCCGAGCGATAAAACGTGCGTCTTCTCCCGCCTCGATCATTCGGGCGAGATAGTGCAACGCAGCATCGACATCAGAACCCCGGATGGACTTGATCAACGCTGATGTGACGTCGTAGTGCTGGTCGCCGTCGCGGTCGTAGCGGACTGCGGCCGTGTCGACAGCAACCGCAGCGTCTTCAACGGTGATTTCGCTGCGCCCTTGGCTCTGTGTAGCGCCCGCTGCCGCCTCGAGATAGGTAAGAGCACGACGGGCGTCTCCCCCTGCGAGCCGCACGAGATGCTCGAGCGCGTCAGGCGCGAGCGTCACTGCTCCGGTAAGTCCGCGGTCACTGGAAACTGCTCGCTCCACGAGGACGCGAATATCGTCATCTGTCAGCGGTTGAAGCGTGAGCAGGAGCGAACGGCTCAGCAGCGGAGAGATGACACTGAAATGCGGGTTCTCGGTCGTGGCGGCGATCAAACTAACCCACCGGTTTTCCACACCGGGCAGTAGCGCGTCTTGCTGAGCCTTGTTGAAACGATGAACCTCGTCGACGAACAAGACAGTCTCTTTGCCGGTGTTCGCAAGCGCGCGGCGCGCTCCTGCGATGACTTCGCGCACTTCCTTCACGCCAGCTGAAACGGCAGAAACTTCAACGAAGCGACGGTTCGTTTGTTTACTGATGAGAGAGGCGAGCGTAGTCTTGCCAGTCCCTGGCGGCCCCCATAACAGCACGGTCGCCGGCGCATCACCTTCGATCATCCGGCGTAGCGGTGCCCCTGCGCCGAGCAAATGCTGCTGCCCGACAAGTTCATCGAGTGTCCACGGACGCATTCGGACCGCGAGCGGCGCCGAGGCGTGGTCATTTCCCGCGAGCGTACCGCCGCCAGACCCCAATGTGCCTGCCTGTTCTGGCAAGTCAAAGAGTCCGTCGGTCATGGCTCCAGCGTAGTCGGCAGAATTTGCCTCGTGTTCGGAGTCGACAACAATGTGCACACATTGTGAACCCAGCACGTCAGTTGGCGGATTGATACGGCAACGTCCCTGAACGCGCATTCGAAATTTGTCAGTGCCGTTATCTAGCGTCTGTGCCATGACGAATCTATTTGGAAGCTCGGGCCAAGATTCATCTTCCCCCGACTTCAACACACAATCACTGACCACACGCCCGCGCACCGCCATGAAGCGGAGGTGGCTCATCTCGGGGGTCATCACGCTTTTCATGGCTGGTGCGCTTTCTGCATGCGGCGATCTTTCCCAAGCCGAAACGGAAGACACGTCTGCGGGTTCGAGCCAGACGGGCGAGACCGGCAAAAAGCAGGAATCTGCGAAGCCTCAAGCAGACAAAGAACCGTCGATGACGGCTGGCCAAAAGAACGCTGTGCGCGCTGCAGAAAACTACATTTCCCTAATGCCGTTCTCTCGCGCAGGTCTGATCGACCAGTTATCTTCTGAGCATGGCGACGGTTTCTCGGTTGAGGACGCAACCTTCGCTGTCGACAACATCAAAGTCGATTGGAACGAGCAGGCAGCGAAAGCAGCGAAGAACTATCTTGACCTCATGCCGTTCTCTCGCTCAGGTCTGATCGACCAGTTGTCTTCTGAGCATGGCGATAAGTTCACCCGCGGGCAAGCAGAGTATGGCGTAAAAAAAGCCGGGCTCTGATAGTTTTCTCCACAAGCAGGCGGGCCCTGGCACTAGTTCCACAGGCCTGCCTGCGACGCTCTTTATGCATGAGGCCCTCCGGCTAGCGTTCATAGATAGTTCGAAAAAGATCGGTCATACTGGGGATGTGTGGGGAATGGATATCGAAACTCTGGTCTCGCTCATGGCGATCATCAGCACAATGGCTGGCATGTTCGCCGGCATGTTCGCCTTGCTTCGACGAGAGTTGGGATTTTTCCGAAACGAAGTCAAAAGTGACCTTGGAGTCATCGACGCGAAAGTCAATGGACTCGACCAGAAGGTGACCGGTCTCGACCAGAAAGTGACCGAACTCGACCAGAAAGTCACCGGTCTCGACCAAAAGGTCACAAGTCTTGATCAGAAAGTCACCCGACTCGACAGCAAGGTCACCGAACTCGACCAACGCGTTACAAACCTCAACAAAGATGTTTCGACGCTGTCGGAGCGGGTAACGACACTCGACGATCGAGTTTTCCGCCTTGCAGCCGGTATCAAGTTCTATTTCGAAGGACCTCACCAAGTCGAACGTTGACTTGTGTAACGGCCTGCGGGAAACCGCGCTTGGTGCGCGTCAGTCTCTAAGGACTGACCAAACCACCTGAGTTTCGAAACCGGCATCCGAGATCGCGGTGTTCAAGTCGGCAACGTCCATTGATGCCAACCCTGCGTGTTCACTCGCCGCAACACTAATCGCCACAATCTCGGCAATTTCCTCAATATCAGCGAACATGAGCGGGCGGCCCATCTCCGACCCTTCTGCCGTCGCGTCTTCGTCCGGTAGTACACCCGTGAGTACGACTGTGTCTTGTTGAGCCTTGGCATGCGGTGCGGCTGGTTCGCCTGCTGTTCGCGCCTCAGGTGGCGCATGAAAACGCTCGCAATCACATTCCGACTACGACTCGCCCGAACCAATTAGAGCGATCAGGTTGCTGATGTGTTTTGCTTTTCCGCATCGGGTTTGGCGTCGATTCCAGCTTCTTTGCGCTGCTGTGCCGTGATCGGAGCCGGAGCCGCAGTCAACGGATCGTAGCCGCCGCCGGACTTCGGGAACGCGATCACGTCGCGGATCGAATCGACGCCCGACAACAGCGAGCAGATGCGGTCCCAGCCGAAGGCGATTCCGCCGTGCGGTGGAGCACCGAACTTGAAAGCGTCAAGCAGGAAGCCGAACTTCTCTTGTGCTTCCTCGGCACCGATGCCCATGATGTCGAAGACGCGCTTTTGCACGTCTTGCTGGTGAATACGGATCGATCCACCACCAATCTCGTTGCCGTTACAGACAATGTCGTATGCCCAAGCCAAAGCGTTACCCGGATCTGTGTCGAACGTTTCGAGGTCCTTCGGCGATGTGAACGCGTGGTGTACAGCCGTCCAGGCACCCGAGCCAACAGCAACGTCTCCTGCGTCTTCAGCATCGGATGTTGGCTCAAACAGCGGCGCATCGACGATCCACACGAAACTCCAGGCCGATTCATCGATCGCGTCGAGCTTCCGAGCGATTTCGAGGCGAGCCGCACCCAACAAGGCCCGAGTGGCCTTGACCGGGCCCGCGCCAAAGAAGATGCAGTCACCCGGCTGCGCGCCCACGTGTGCGACCAGACCAGCACGTTCTGCGTCGCTCAGGTTCTTGGCCACGGGACCGCCGAGTTCGCCGTCTTCACCGACGAGCACATACGCGAGCCCCTTGGCGCCGCGCTGTTTGGCCCACTCTTGCCAAGCATCGAGTTGGCGGCGAGCTTGGTTCGCTCCCCCTGCCATAACCACGGCGCCCACGTACGGCGCCTGGAACACGCGGAACGGCGTGTCCTTGAAGAACTCAGTGCATTCGATGAGTTCGGTCGTAACGCGCAAGTCTGGCTTGTCGGAACCGTAGCGGCGCATCGCGTCCGCGTAAGTCATCCGTTGGATCGGACCGGCGATGTCGTGGCCGATCAACGCCCACAGGCTCGTCAAGATTTCTTCGGCCAAGGCGATCACGTCGTCTTGCTCTACGAAGCTCATCTCGATATCGAGTTGCGTGAACTCGGGCTGACGGTCCGCACGGAAATCTTCGTCTCGGTAGCAACGCGCAATTTGGTAGTAGCGTTCCATGCCACCCACCATCAGCAACTGTTTGAACAATTGTGGGCTTTGCGGCAAGGCGTACCAACTGCCAGGCTTGAGTCGAGCCGGTACCACGAAGTCGCGCGCACCTTCTGGTGTTGAGCGAGTCAACGTGGGCGTTTCGATCTCCACAAAATCATGGTTTTCCAAAACGGAGCGAGCCGCTGCATTCACCTTCGAACGCAAACGAATCGCACCAGCCGGACCGCTTCGTCGCAAGTCCAGATAGCGGTGCTTGAGTCGAACCTCTTCGCCGACCTCAATGTGATCGTCGATCGGGAACGGCAACGGTTCGGCGGAGTTCAAAATTTCGACGTCGGTGGCGATCACTTCGATCTGGCCAGTGCCGATGGACGCGTTCTCGTTACCTTCGGGACGGCGTTCAACCGTGCCCGTCACCTTGAGACAGTATTCCGAGCGCAATTGGTGGGCGACGTCTTCACGCACGACAACTTGAACCACGCCGGTCGCTTCGCGCAAATCTATAAACGCGACACCACCATGGTCGCGACGGCGCGCCACCCAACCGGCGAGCACAACAGTCTCGCCGAGGTTGTCGATGGTCAATGTTCCGGCATCGTGGCTGCGGATCACGCGTCTGTCTCCTTCACAATGACTTGCGGACGCAAGTCGTTTTCAGCAGGAAGCCAGGAATCAGGGTCAGCCTCAACCTGGTCACCGCTGCGGATGTCTTTCACTTCGTTGCTCGCCGGGAACCAGACATACGGGATACCGCGTCGTTCGGCTGCTCGGATTTGTTTACCAAATTTACTCGCTTGCGCTGCCACCTCGCACGGCACACCTCGCGAGCGCAACTTTTGTGCGATAGCGGTGCTGTTCGCACGGGACACTTCGTCATCAACTGCGATGTAGACGACGGACGGCACCGCACGGTCGGTGGTCAACCCTGCTGCGAACAATGGCGCGAGAAGGCGCGAAACCCCAAGCGAAATTCCGACTCCTGGATAGGTGCGTTTGCCGCTAGTGGCGAGTTGGTCGTAGCGACCGCCTGAACAGACCGAGCCAAGTGACTCGTAACCCACCATACGTGTCTCAAACACGGTGCCGGTGTAGTAGTCGAGTCCGCGTGCGATGCGCAGATCGGCCGTGACCGTCACGCCGGCGATTCCGGCACAGCCGTTAACGACCGCAGCCAGTTCGCTTAGGCCTTCGTCAAGCATTTCGTGTTCGACACCGAGTGCGCGCACCTGATCGACAAAGCTTGAATCGGTCGTGCAAATCTCGGCCAAAGCAAGACACGACTGCGCCTGCACTGGGCTGAGTCCAGCTTCGGCGAGTAGTTCGTGAATTTTCTCTGCCGAGAGTTTGTCGAGTTTGTCAACGATCTGCATGACCGCTGTGGGATCGCTGATGCCCAGACCCAGATAGAAACCTTCAAGCACCTTGCGGTTGCTTACTTGAAGGACGAACTCGATATCCCCCAAGGGCGCACCAGCCAGAGCTTCAGCCATCACACGAGCGACTTCAACGTCAGCATGGAACGGCAATGCTCCGTCGCCCACGATGTCGATGTCGGCTTGGACGAACTCGCGAAAACGCCCCTGTTGTGGGCGTTCGCCGCGCCAGACTTTCTGGATTTGGTATCGACGGAAGGGGAACGCCAATTGTCCGGCGTTCTCGACCACGTAGCGGGCAAACGGCACGGTCAAGTCGAAATGCAAGCCCATGCCGGAGTCTTCGCCGGCTTCAGCGTGCACCCGCTTGATGACGTACACCTCTTTGTTGATATCGCCTTTGCGCGTCAACGTATCCATCGTTTCGACCGCACGAGTCTCAATGTTGGCGAATCCGTGCAATTCGAATGTGGAACGCAAGTGATCTAGAAGCGCCAGTTCCACATGGCGTTCGGCCGGCAGATACTCAGGGAAACCCGAAAGCTTGCTCATCAGCTCAACTCCGTCAAATAAGGGTTGGTGACCTTTTCACGACCGATTGACGTTTGCTGTCCGTGACCAGGCAACACGACGATGTCGTCGGGCAACGTCAGAACTTTGGTACGCAGGCTTTCTAACATCTCGCTGTGGTCTCCGCCGGTCAAGTCAGTCCGGCCAATCGAACCATAGAACAAGAAATCTCCCGAGAACATGAGTTGTGAAACCGGTTCTGGTCCGTCGTAGTCGATGCGATAGGCCACCGTGCCGGGAGTATGGCCTGGCGTGTGGTCGACAGTGAAGGTCAACGATCCGACTTCGATCGTAGCCCCGTCAACAGCGTCCCTGACGTCGGCAGGTTCTGTGAACTCAGGCATATCGTCAAGACCGAACTGTTGACGCAACATGGCTGCGGAAGGTCCGGAAATGGCCGCGAGCGGGTCGGTCAGCAGGTGCCGATCGGCCGGATGAATCCACAACGGTGCATCGAACTCGCGGGCAACATCAGCTGCTTGCCACATGTGATCGAAATGGCCGTGCGTCACCATGACTGCACCGACCGTCAAATTGTGCTTCTCGACAACGGCCTTCACCCCATCGAGTGAATCCATACCCGGATCGATAATCGCGCACGGCGAGCCCGGCGACGCAGCCACGAAATAGCAGTTTGCTTGTAAGGGGCCAGCAGGAAAAGAAGTGATCAGCACGCCTATCAGGGTACGCGAGCGAGACAGGAGCGCGCGAACCTCCTAGACTTGCCGCCATGACCGAATCGGCCGCGAACGCTCCAATCGACAACGCCCACGAGTGGGGACGTTTCGATGATGAAGGAAACATTTACGTCAAGGACGGCGACACCGAACTATTCATTGCACAGTGGGTAGCCGGTGACACCGCTGAGGGCTTCGCGCATTATGTGCGTCGCTACGAGGGCCTTGAGGTCGAAGTGACCTTGCTTGAAACCCGAATCAAGTCTGGTGCGGTCTCACCCGATGACGCCCAAAAGGCAGTCAACACGATTGAGGCACAACTCGTCGAACCACATTTCATTGGCAACCTCGCTTCGATCCGCGAACGTATCGCGGCGATCGCTCCAACCATTTCTGGACTTCGCGAACGCAACAAGGCAGAACGCGAAGAACGTCAAGCCGCGAGCGAAGCCGCCAAGGTCACGATCATCGAAACAGCCGAAGCGATTGCTGCTAGTACCGACTGGCGCAACGGCGCTGATCGTTTGCGTGCCTTGCTCGACGAATGGAAGGCGCTTCCCCGCTTGTCGAAATCGGCAGACGACGCCTTGTGGCATCGTTTCTCAGCGGCTCGCACTACTTACACGCGTCACCGCAAGGCGCATTTCGCGGAACAGTCCGCTGTTCGCGATCAGGCGCAAAAGATCAAAGAAGGTCTCATCGCTGAAGCAGAGGCTCTCGCCAGCTCGACCGATTGGCCAGAAACCTCAAACGCCTACCGCGATTTGATGCAGAAGTGGCGCAAGGCCGGTTCCGCACCGCGCGCAGTTGAAGACAAACTGTGGAAGCAGTTCCGCGCAGCCCAAGATGTCTTCTTCGCAGCCCGCGAAGCAGCCAATCTCGAGCAAGACGCCGAGTTCAGCAAGAACGCCGAAGTGAAGCGTGAAATCTTGATTGAGGCCGAAGCGCTTTTGCCTATCAAGAATCTCGAGAACGCTCGCAAATCATGGCAGTCGATTGCTGACCGTTGGGAAGCGGCCGGAAAAGTTCCACGCAGCGATATCAAGGAACTCGAAGGCCGAATCCGTGCCGTTGAGAAGGCAATTCGCGACGCTGAACAGAACGAGTGGAGCCGCACCGATCCTGAGAAGTCAGCCCGTGCCGACGACATGATCACCAAACTTGAAAAAGCCATCACTGATCTTGAAGCCGACATTGCCACCGCTCAAGACAAGGGCGATGCCAAGAAGGTCGCGTCGCTGCAAGAAAATCTAGAATCGCGTAAGTCGTTCCTCGAGATGGCTCGGGCTACGGCTTCTGATTTCTCTTGAAATTTCAGCCAAAGCAAGAACGCCGCCTCAACTCACGTTGGGCGGCGTTTTTGATGATTCGTCATTCAGTAACTACTGCGTGACGCGGTAGATATCGAAAACGCCTTCGACGCTACGCACGGACTGCAAGACGTCGCCGAGATGTTTAGCGTCGGCCATTTCGAACGTAAAGGAACTCTTCGCCACTCGGTCGCTGCCGGTCACCACCGATGCCGACAAAATGTTGACGTGCTGGTCCGACAGGACGCGCGTAATGTCGCTAAGCAAGCGTGGTCGATCAAGCGCCTCGACTTGAATTGCCACGAGGAAGGTCGATTTGGCTACGCTCGACCACTCAACGTCGACGAGTCGTTCTTTCTGGGCTGATAGGCTCTGCAAATTGGGGCAATCGACGCGGTGGACCGAAATACCCGTTCCTCGAGTTACGAACCCCCGAATCTTGTCTCCTGGCACCGGGGTGCAGCAGCGCGCCAATTTGACCATCATGTCGCCGTCGACGTTGCTGACGGTGACGGGCGCATTTCCGCGATCGCGCTTGCGCACGTCCGCCGCCGCAGGGAGCATTAGCGCTTCTGCCAAATCTTCCTCTGCGCCTTCGCGTCCGCCGACCAAATGGAGAATGCGCTCGACGACGTTTTGGGCCCCGATCTGGTTTTCGCCAACGGCCGCGTACAGGGCAGTGACATCGCTTTTGCCCAGATCGTGTGCGACGACATCGAGATTGGCTTGGCGTAACAAGCGATGCGGAACGCTGTCGCGCCGCATTTGTTTGGCAATCATTTCCTTGCCGAGTTCAACTGCCTCTTCACGACGTTCCTTCGTGAACCATTGGCGAATCTTGTTGCGTGCACGCGGGCTCTTGACGAACTCAAGCCAGTCAAAACTCGGACCAGCAGCAGGCGACTTCGACGTGAAAATTTCGACAACATCGCCCGTCTTCAACTCCGAATCAAGCGCGACGAGCCGGCCGTTCACACGCGAACCGATGCAGGTGTGCCCAACTTCGGTGTGAACCGCATAGGCAAAATCGACCGGTGTGGCTTTCGCCGGAAGCTGAATGACGTCACCTCGTGGCGTGTACGCGTAGACGCCCGTCTGGTGCATCTCGTATCGGAGTGAGTCGAGAAAATCGACAGAGTCTTCGGTTTCAGACTGCCAGTCCATCAGTTCGCGCAACCACGACATGTCATCGTTCTGGCTGAGCTTGCCGGTCTTGCCCGCATCGTCTTTGTATTTCCAGTGCGCAGCGACACCGTACTCGGCCTTGCGGTGCATGTCATAAGTGCGAATCTGCAATTCGACGGGTTGGCCTTGCGGACCGATCACTGTGGTGTGCAGCGACTGGTACATGTTGAACTTCGGTACCGAAATATAATCCTTGAATCGGCCCGGAATCGGGTTCCATCGCGCATGCAAGACACCGAGAACCGTGTAACAGTCTGCCACGTTATCGACGAGGATGCGCACGCCAACGAGATCGAAAATGTCTGAAAACTCTCGTCCTCGAACAAGCATCTTTTGATAGATCGAGTAATAGTGTTTGGGGCGGCCAGAAACTTTGGCTTTGATCTTTGCGTGCCCCAGATCGTTATTGACTTCCTTGATGACGCGTTCGAGGAATGCTTCTCGCGAAGGTGCGCGCTCGGCGACAAGTCGGACAATCTCGTCATACATTTTTGGATGCATCGCCGAGAACGACAAATCTTCCAGTTCCCACTTGATCGTGTTCATGCCCAAGCGGTGTGCCAAGGGAGCAAAAATGTCGAGGGTTTCACGGGCGATGCGTGCTTGCTTCTCTGGCCGCAAAAACCGCAACGTCCGCATGTTGTGGAGGCGGTCTGCCAACTTGATGACCAACACCCGGATGTCTTTGCTCATCGCGACGATCATCTTGCGGATCGTTTCGGATTGCGCCGTCTCCCCGTAGGTGACTTTGTCGAGTTTGGTGACGCCATCGACCAGTTGCGATACTTCGTCACCAAAGTCTTTACGTAACTCTTCGAGCGTGTAGTGCGTGTCTTCGACCGTGTCGTGCAGTAACGCCGCGCACAGCGTGGGGCTGGTCATGCCCAACTCGGCCAAGATGGTTGCTACGGCCAACGGGTGGGTGATGTAAGGATCGCCGCTCTTGCGCGTTTGCCCTTCATGCATTCGCTCGGCAACATCGTAAGCACGCACGATATCGCTCGTGTCCGCTTTAGGGTGCGTGCGATGGAAGATCACCAACAACTGCTGAATCGCCGCGTTGGCGCCTGAAGCCGGGGTTTTCGCGCCTATTCGTGCGAGCCTGCTGAGCACGCCGGCAGACGAACGCGACGGATCTTGGCTTTTCGATCCGTTGCCTTGTTCATCTGCTTCGTTTGCCACGTTGGCCTCCCACGATTCATCTTAGTTCTTTGGCTCAGAACAAGACGAGAACCGCGCCCATGCCCGAGGTAGCTAGCAAGGCAATAATTGCAGCCCATGCCGCAATTCGTACGCCGCGTTGAGACATCTCAGTTCTCCTTCTCTGTTCCAGAGCCAGCGCCTTCGATTTGGGCGATTGCTCCCTTTGCGACACAAACCTGTGTGTTCGGCGCGATTTCCAGCATGATCGTGTCGTCGCTGATTGATCGAACCGTGCCGTAAATCCCACTGGTGATCATGACGCGAACACCTGGCTCCAAGTCCGCTTGCAACTTCTTGAGCGCATCGAACTCACGCTTTTGGCGCGAGACGGGGCGCAGAACCAACAGATAGAACGCAACCGCGATGAGGAGAAAATATGCAATCAGTTCCATACTGCGCCTTCGGTGAAATCGGGAATAGTTGTCCCAGCGATGCTACCCGTCGGCCTCAAACGCCAGTTGCTCAGCCGAAGCGGGCGGGTTGAGGCCCAGGTGCTCCCATGCTGCACGCGTCGCGACTCGTCCACGTGGACTTCGAGCAAGGAACCCCATTCGCACAAGAAACGGCTCGGCAACTTCCTCGACTGTTTCTGCTTCTTCTGAGACGGCGACAGCCAGCGTCGACAAACCGACTGGCCCTCCCCCGAACGTCTTGCACAGCGCCTCGATGACGGCCCTATCAAGTCGATCGAGCCCCAGCGAGTCCACTTCGTAAAGGTCAAGGGCAGCGCGCGCAACGTTCAGGTCAACGATCCCTTCGGAACGCACTTGCGCCCAGTCGCGCACACGGCGCAAGAGCCGATTGGCGATACGTGGCGTGCCACGCGAACGAGACCCGATCTCGATCGACGCCTCGGCGTCGATATCCAGTTCGAGTAGCCGCGCTGAACGCTGCACGATCTGGTCGAGGTCTTCTGGGGCATAGAAATCGAGTTGTGCGGTAAAGCCGAAACGATCCCGAAGTGGGCTGGGTAGCAAGCCTGCCCGTGTCGTGGCGCCAACAACCGTGAAGGGTGGGATCTCGAGTGGGATAGCTGTTGCTCCCGGGCCTTTGCCCACAACGACATCGACACGGAAGTCTTCCATCGCCATGTAAAGCAGTTCTTCCGCAGGGCGCGACATGCGGTGAATCTCGTCGATGAAAAGGACATCGCCTTCGTTGATTCCCGAGAGTATCGCTGCCAAGTCTCCCGCGTGTTGAATTGCCGGACCACTCGTGATGCGAAGTGGGCTTTGCAGGTGGTGCGCAATGATCATTGCCAGCGTTGTCTTACCTAAACCTGGCGGGCCAGACAGCAGGACATGGTCGGGCGCACTTCCGCGAGCCACCGCTGCTTCGAGCACGAGGGACAACTGTTCACGTACGCGATCTTGACCGATGAGTTCGTCGAGCGATTTAGGTCGCATCGCTTGTTCAAAGACGCTGTCTTCGGTGCTTGCTTCCACAGACGTGAACTCTTGCTCTTCGTACATCAGCGCCCCTTGACCATGGTTTGAAGCGTCTTGCGCAAGATCGTTGCGACGTCGCCGTCGTGATCACTAGGCAACGTGCCTGCGACTGTCTCGACGGCCTTGTCGGCTTCTTTTGCTGACCAGCCCAAGCCAATGAGTGCCTCGCGCACTTGCGGCCGCCAGGCTTCGCGTGCTGGACCTGCGACGATTGGCGCTGCCGCGACTTTGTCTTTAAGTTCCACGACGAGCCTTTCTGCGCCCTTCTTGCCGATTCCAGGGACTTTCGTCAAGGTCGCGAGATCGCCTTCGGCTAATGCCCGACTCGCCTCGTCTGGGGACAACACGGCAACGAACGCAAGCGCTACCTTAGGCCCGATGCCGCTAACGGTCTGCAGAAGAAGCCACATGTCGCGTTCTTCGGGGTTGGCGAACCCAAACAGGGTGAGCGAGTCTTCACGAACCACAAGCGACGTGACGATGGTGGCACGCGAGCCGAGCGTGAGTGCTCCTGTGGTGTTTGGTGCACAGTGAACCTGCATGCCGACACCGTTAACGTCGATCACGATCGTGTTGAGCCCGAGTGACACGACCGTTCCAGTGAGTTGTGAAATCATGCTCGGCCTCCGGCAGCGGTAAGTCGGTTCTGCGAAGCGCCACGCCACACCTGGCAAATTGCTATGGCGAGCGCATCGGCTGCGTCGGCAGGCTTGGGAGCTTCGGAAAGCTTGAGAATGCGCGTGACCATATGGGTCACTTGGGCCTTGTCGGCCCGACCACTGCCAGTAATCGAGGCTTTGACTTCTGTGGGCGTATGCATGTGAACATCGAGACCGTGTCGCGCAGCCACAAGCATCGCTACCCCGCTGGCTTGGGCAGTTCCCATCACAGATTTGAGGTTCTGTTGACTGAATACGCGTTCAATGGCGAGCACGGATGGGCGGTGTTCGAGCACGATAGCTTCGAGGTTTTGTTCAATCATCAACAGACGCCGTGAAAGCTCAAGATCTGCGGGCGTGCGGATGACTCCAACCGTCCGCATGGTGATCGGCGAGCCAATCCGACCTTCAACGACGCCAACACCACATCGTGTCAGGCCGGGGTCGACTCCCAACACGCGAACAGAACTCATGTTCGAACAATAAATCAGTTTTCGATTCGGGTTCCTCAGGCACGCCGCACTAGGTGCTTACCCTGTCGTGCATTCAGCCGTTGAGGGATGAATCCTTGCTGCGTTGGATTTCGTCAACGAATTCGGTGACCACGTGGGCGGCTGGCCCGCGACCTCGCACACTGGCACGGTGCACGATCGTGCCTTCTCGCACGAGAAGCACCTGCCATTTCGCGATGTACAAGAACCACACCAAGCCCACCAAGATCGGCACGAGGAAAACTAGCCACCAGCGATCCGATTGCACGATCGCCGGTGATGCGGCCAGCACGATACCTGTCAGCGAAATCATGAAAAGCGCTTCGAACCCAATGTGTTGGTTCTTTTGACTCACCGAGACATCGTCTTTGGCCCGCGACGCACGCAACTCGGGCGGCATTCGCCGAACATCCCAAGCGACGCCATCGAGCGTCATCGCGCGCACATTCATGACGCGATCTTATGGTGAGATCGCGCCAGAGTGTGGGAGGTCAGAGCGCCGCCATGACCTCGTCGGAAGCATCGAAATTGGCCCAGACGTTTTGTACATCGTCGGAGTCTTCGAGTGCATCAATCAACTTGATCACTTTCGTCGCCCCATCGACGTCGACGTCGACTGAAACGGTCGGCACGAAGGACGAATCAGCCGAGTCGTAATCGAGTCCGGCTTCTTGCAATGCCGTACGGACCGCAACGAGGTCGCCTGGTTCGCAGATCACTTCAAAAACGGCACCTTGGTCGTTCACTTCTTCGGCGCCCGCTTCCAGGACCGCCATCAGGATGTCGTCTTCGTTGGTGTCGCCAGTGGCCTGCGTCTGCGGCACGACGATGACGCCTTTGCGGTTAAACATGTAAGAGACCGAGCCCGGATCGGCCATGGTGCCACCGTTACGCGTCATGGCGGTGCGGACTTCCATGGCAGCACGGTTCTTGTTGTCGGTGAGACATTCGATCAGGAAAGCGACGCCGTTTGGTCCGTATCCTTCGTACATGATCGTGGTGTAGTCGACGCCGCTGCCGTCTGCGCCACCACCACGCTTGACTGCGCGGTCGATGTTGTCGTTGGGAACCGACTGCTTTTTGGCTTTCTGGATTGCGTCGTAGAGCGTGGGGTTGCCGTCAGGGTCAGGTCCACCGGTGCGGGCCGCAACTTCGATGTTCTTGATGAGTTTGGCGAACAACTTGCCGCGCTTGGCATCATTAGCGGCTTTCTTGTGCTTGGTTGTTGCCCATTTAGAGTGACCTGACATGACGGGTCCTTTCAGTTGGCCGTAGCCGACAAAACATGGTCGACAAAAAGTTTATGGATGCGATCGTCGCCGTTGACTTCGGGATGAAAGGACGTTGCCCAAACGGACCCCTGTCGCACCGCGACAATTCTATCGCCTTGCGCTTCAGTTGGAACCGAAGCAAGCACCTCGACGTCGGGACCCAACTCTTCTACCCAGGGCGCACGGATGAATACAGCATGAACTGGAGTGTCGAGACCAGCGAAGTCAAGATCCGTCTCGAAAGAATGAATTTGACCGCCGAACGCGTTGCGGCGAACCACGATGTCGAGTCCGCCGAGTGTCTGCTGACCGGCTTTACCGTCGAGCACTTCGCGCGCCAGCAACACCATCCCTGCGCACGTGCCCAGAACCGGAAGGCCCGAAGCGATCTTGGTGCGCAACGGCTCAAGGATGCCCTGACTTTCGGCCAAGAGCAGCATGGCTGTTGATTCGCCGCCAGGAATGACGAGCGCATCACAGGCGTCTAGTTCTTCGAGTGTGCGCACTTTATGTGCTTGAACGCCTAAACGCTCCAAGGAGGCCGCATGTTCGCGAAAATCTCCTTGGAGCGCTAGGACGCCAAATCTGGCCGTACTCACCAACCGCGAGTTTCGAGTCGGTGTGGTTCTGGGATTTCGTCAACGTTGATGCCGACCATCGCTTCGCCGAGGCCACGCGAAACCTCGGCAACAACATCTGGGTTGTCGAAGTTGGTGGTGGCCTTCACGATCGCGTTCGCGCGTTGTGCGGGGTTGCCGGACTTGAAAATGCCGGAACCAACGAACACGCCTTCAGCACCGAGTTGCATCATCATGGCCGCGTCTGCGGGCGTTGCGATGCCGCCGGCGGTGAACATCACGACGGGGAGTTTGCCGGTCTCGGCAACTTCCTTGACGAGTTCGTAGGGCGCCTGCAGTTCCTTAGCGGCGACGTACAGTTCGTCGGGCGCGAGGGCTGCGAGTTGACCGATCTGCTTGCGAATGGCTCGCATGTGGCCCGTTGCGTTGGAAACATCGCCGGTACCAGCTTCACCCTTGGAGCGAATCATGGCTGCGCCTTCGGTGATGCGACGAAGTGCTTCTCCGAGGTTGGTGGCACCACACACGAAGGGCACGTTGAAGTCCCACTTGTCGATGTGGTTTTCGTAGTCGGCAGGCGTGAGAACTTCGGACTCATCGATGTAGTCGACGCCGAGGCTCTGCAGGATTTGCGCTTCAGCGAAGTGGCCGATTCGGGCCTTCGCCATGACGGGGATCGAGACGGTGTTGATGATGCCGTCGATGAGGTCAGGGTCGCTCATGCGAGCAACGCCGCCTTGCGCCCGAATGTCGGCTGGCACACGCTCAAGCGCCATGACGGCAACGGCGCCGGCGTCCTCTGCGATGCGTGCTTGCTCAGGGGTGACGACGTCCATGATGACGCCGCCCTTGAGCATTTCGGCCATTCCGCGCTTGACGCGGCTTGTGCCTGTGGTCTGGGCGTTAGTGGTGTTGTCTGTGGTCACTCGGTTATCTTACGACTCAGCGTGATCACGTGTTGTTTGCCGTCCGTGTAGTGAAACCAACCTCGGCAGAAGACTCAGGTGAGGTCGTCAACTTTCGTGCCACCGTGCCCTTGGAACTGCTTTCGATCGAAATTCTGGAACTTCTCGAACTTCTTCTTGACGTCTTCGCCGTACTTGCCGGCCTTCGCGTCTTCGGCGATCTTCCTCATCGCATCGGCGCGCTGGTCTTTGTCGAGTTCACGGACTGCTTTGAGGTCATTTTTGAGCGCGTCAGGCAACTCGTCCCATTCTTTCTTGGCGCGCTTACCAAATTCACGAGACTTCTTTTCGCCTTGCACGATCTGGTTCTTCAGTTCTTCGCCATAGCCGCCGGACTTGACTTTAGCGATGACTGCTTCGATGAGCTTGGCTCGCCCTGCCTTAGGCGCGGTGAGCACTTCCGCGATGTCAGTGCGCATTGCTTCGGGCATCTTGTCGATCTGAGCGGCGAGCGCTTCAGCGTTCAAGCCTTGGCCGCCAAACTGACCAAAACTGTGCGCACCTGCACCTGGTTTCGGGTCGCTCTTGAGCTTTGGCGTCGGCTTTGAGGCCTCGACTTTGCTGGTGCCCTTATCGCCACTGGATGACTCGGCCATCACGGCCGCTCCCCCAGCAAGGACTAATCCGACTGCGGCCACCACGACGACTGGTACCAACTTGATGCGATTCATAACCTGCTCCGATCAAAAAACTTATGTCACTACAGTAACGGACGTTCTTCTGATTCCAAGCCGTTTCATCAGCGCTTGATCCCTATAGCACTGACGGTCAACACCGAAAGCGGTCAGGCGTTCCAGGCCTCAGCCAGCAAGTCACGGGTCTGCGCTAACAGTTGGGGAAGCGTCTTGACGCCCGCCGTCACCGTCATGAAGTTCGCGTCGCCTTCCCACCTCGGCACCACGTGTTGGTGCAAGTGTCCCGACAGCGAGCCTCCGGCGACGGACCCCAGATTCAAACCAACGTTGAACGCATCTGGTGAGGAAACAGCCCGAATAACCTCTACCGCTTTACGCGTCATCGCCATCAGTTCGTTGGCTTCAGCGTCGGTTAAGGCCACAACGTCGGCCTCGTGGCGATAAGGAATCACCATGAGATGTCCAGGGTTGTAGGGGAATCTGTTCAGCACCGCATATACGGTTTCGCCCCGCGCAACCAGCAACTCATCGTCACCGCCGGGCGCACCGATCCGACAAAACGGACAGCCCGGATCTGGCTCGTCACCCTTGATGTAAGCCATCCGATAGGGCGTCCAGAGTCGTTGCAATCCGTCAGGGTCTGGCGTGAAGCTCATACTTGTGCCTTCGACCTGATTGCATCCAAGATTCGTTCAACCGCCTGATCAACAGCGACACCATTGTCCTGTTCACCATTTCGATAGCGGAACGAAACCGCTCCCCCCTCAATGTCGTTGTCGCCGGCGAGGAGCATGAACGGCACTTTTTGCGTCTGTGCCGTACGAATCTTCTTTTGCATACGTTCATCAGATGCGTCTACATCCACGCGAACACCATGCGCGCGCAATTTTGCGGCAACGTCGTCAAGGTAAGCCGCATGCCGTTCGGCAACCGGAATACACCCGACCTGAACGGGAGCGAGCCACGGAGGGAATGCGCCCGCGTAGTGCTCAACAAGAACACCCATGAACCGTTCGATGGAACCGAACTTGGCCGAATGAATCATCACCGGCTGCTTCCGCGTGCCATCGGCAGCCACGTATTCGAGATTGAAACGATCTGTCGACGGCTGGTTGAAGTCGTATTGGATCGTCGACATTTGCCACGAACGACCAATCGCGTCACGTGCTTGGACCGAAATCTTTGGCCCATAGTAGGCGGCCCCACCGGGATCGGGGACTAACTCGAGGCCGGTCTCGGCAGCAACATCGGCCAAGACTTGCGTAGCCGTCGCCCAATCCTCATCCGATCCGATGAACTTGTCTTTCGCCGCGTCTCGGGTCGAGAGTTCGAGGAAGAAATCGTTCATGCCGAAGTCGCGTAGCAAACTCAAAATGAAGTTGAGCAAGTGACGAATTTCCTCCGGCGCCTGCTCGGGCGTCACGTACGAGTGCGAGTCGTCTTGGGCAAACCCGCGCACACGTGTCAGCCCGTGGATGACGCCCGACTTCTCGTGCCGGTAGACGTGACCGAACTCGAACAAGCGCAATGGAAGTTCACGGTACGAACGCTGACGTGAACGAAAAATGAGGTTGTGCATGGGACAATTCATCGCCTTGAGGCGGTAGTCCATTCCGTCCACGTCGAGTGCGGGGAACATGCCTTCGCCGTAGTACGGCAAATGGCCCGAGGTGTAGAACAGTTCTTCTTTCGCGATGTGCGGTGTGCCAACGTATTCGAAGCCCTCTTCGATGTGCCGACGGCGAACGTAATCTTCCATTTCGCGCTTGATCACACCGCCCTTGGGGTGGAACACCGGCAAACCCGAGCCGATTTCGTCGGGGAAACTGTACAGATCGAGTTCGGTTCCGAGGCGACGGTGATCACGGCGCTGCGCCTCTTCGATCCGATGCAGGTGATCGGCCAATTCTTCTTTTGATGGCCAAGCGGTTCCGTAGATACGCTGGAGTTGTTTGTTCTTCTCGTTACCGCGCCAATAGGCGGCAGCACTGCGCATGAGCTTAAATGCACCAACGCGCTTCGTCGTGGGCAAGTGCGGCCCGCGGCATAGATCCTTCCAAGCGAGGGAGCCATCACGTTTGAGGTTGTCGTACATCGTGAGGCCACCATCGCCGACCTCAACGCTGGCGCCTTCGGCGGCTTCACCAGCGTTGCTCTTGAGTCCGATGAGTTCGATCTTGTAGGGCTCGTTCGCCAATTCAATGGCGGCATCGGCATCGCTGATCTCGCGACGGTCGAACTTTTGACCTTCCTTGATGATCTTTTTCATCCTCGCCTCGATCTTTTCCAGATCTTCGGGCGTGAACGGCACATCTACGTCGAAGTCGTAGTAAAAGCCGTCGACGATGGGTGGACCGATGCCGAGCTTCGCTTCGGGGAAGAGTTCTTGAACGGCTTGGGCCATGACGTGGGCAGTCGAGTGCCGGAGAATGTCTAATCCGTCTGGCGTCTGGACCGGGACTGCTTCAACGGTTTCCCCGTCGACCAACTCGCGGGCTAAATCAACAAGTACGCCATCTACACGAGCAGCAATGACTGATGGGTCGTCAGCGAACAACTGCCAGGCTCGGGTCCCTTCGTCAACCTCGCGTGATTCGGGCGAATCGTCGGTAATAACGGTGATGGTGAACGTGGACATTCGGTTCCCTTTTCGGTTCGGGACACACCCTACGACTGGCGTGTGCTGATTACCTTGACTTTATCTGTGGGCTTGCATCCAAAAGTCACGGCATCCGCGTCTGCGCATGCCGATAGTACGAACCGCGGTCGCTGGTGACAAACATCGATGGCCACCAAAACCGACCTCTAGGAAATTCGCGATCTGACTAACGAGTAATCTGAACGATGGCTGTGTGACCTCTTCACACGGTAACCCTTGTGTGCGGGTTGACCATGAAATGGAGATTTCTAGTGCCAGTTTTGGACGGAAACCTACAAGATCTTTACGAAGAAGTACTTCGTAGGAACCCCGGTGAAGGTGAATTTCACCAAGCAGTCCGCGAAGTGTTCGACAGCATCGGACACGTCGTAGCCAAGCATCCCGAGTACGCCGACGCCGCGATTATTCAGCGCTTATGCGAACCAGAACGTCAAATCATTTTCCGTGTGCCCTGGACAGACGATCAAGGCCGCGTGCAAATCAACCGTGGCTTCCGTGTTGAATTCAACTCGGCTCTCGGCCCCTACAAGGGTGGCTTGCGTTTCCACCCGAGCGTCTACCTCGGCATCGTCAAGTTCCTTGGTTTCGAGCAGATCTTCAAAAATGCGCTCACCGGCCTGCCCATCGGTGGCGGCAAGGGCGGATCGGATTTCGACCCGAAGGGTCGCTCCGACGCTGAAATCATGCGTTTCTGCCAGTCGTTTATGACCGAGCTCTACCGCCACCTCGGCGAATACACCGACGTGCCCGCCGGCGATATCGGTGTGGGCGGCCGAGAAATTGGTTACTTGTTCGGCCAGTACAAGCGCATCACGAATCGTTACGAGTCGGGCGTTTTGACCGGTAAGGGACTGACCTGGGGCGGCTCGCAAGTACGCACCGAGGCCACCGGCTACGGCACAGTCTTCTTCGTTGACGAAATGCTCAAAGCCAAGGGCGAATCATTCGATGGCAAGCGTGTCTTGGTGTCAGGTTCGGGCAACGTGGCAATTTATGCGATCGAGAAAGTGCACGCACTCGGCGGCAAGGTTGTCGCTTGTTCAGATTCGACGGGATTCATCCTCGATGAGAACGGTATCGACCTTGAGACGCTGAAGGACATCAAGGAAGTCAAGCGCGGACGCGTTTCTGATTACCTCGACGTTCACCCCAACGCCACGTTCAGTTCAAACTCGATCTGGGACGTGCCTGCCGACATCGCACTCCCCTGTGCAACGCAGAACGAGCTCAACGAAACGCATGCGTTGACCCTCGTCAACAACGGCTGCAAGGTCGTTGCTGAAGGTGCGAACATGCCGACAACGCCAGAAGGCATCGCGATCTTGACGAAGGCCGGTGTGCAGTTTGCGCCGGGCAAGGCAGCGAACGCTGGTGGCGTTGCGACCAGCGCACTCGAAATGCAGCAGAACGCTTCGCGCGATTCGTGGAGCTTCGAGCACACTGAGCAGCGCCTTGAGAAGATCATGCGTGGCATTCACGGTCGCTGCCTCGAAACGGCAGACGAATACGATCTGCCAGGCGATTACATCGCTGGCGCCAACATCGCTGGCTTCACCCATGTTGCTGATGCGATGCTTGCTCTCGGCTTGATCTGATCCAACCTCCAAACGAGGCCCGGTCGCTACGGCGATTCGGGCCTCGTTTGTTGTTTCCTGCGCCCGCTCCACCCAGCGCGATTTATTACGGACCGGCCCCGAGTACAGTGAAATTGTTTATTACGGTTATGTCCGTATTTATTCGTTCGTGTCAGGAGCGCCATGACGAACTCTTCAGTTCCAACTACTGATCCAATCAGGGAAACGACTGATGTTTTGGTGCGTGCCCTTCGTGCTCTCGGGAATGCGGGGCAACCTGACACTGCCAGTCGACTCGCCGCTCGCGCCTGGTGGGTTTTGAAGTCGCAACATCCCCGTGAAGCTGAACGGCTCAACGGGGTATTGCACTACTTGGCTCGCCTGCCCGAGCAAGTTGACAGCGCCTCCAACGAATAGTCACGAACTCACCGCCCCACCTCAAAGGAGAAAAATGAGTACCGACCCACGACTCGACGTTCGCAATGAACCACCAGCCCGACGCCACGACCTGATTCTCGGCACCTACAAGGATCTTCAATCCGGTGCTGGGTTCGAGCTCGTCAACGACCACGACCCGAAGCCACTGTGGTACCAGTTCGAAGCCGAGTTCACCGGCCAGTTCACGTGGGACTATCTCGAGTCCGGCCCCGACGTTTGGCGTGTACGCATCGGTCGCCCCTGACCGGCAACCGCCAACACAAAACCAACCCGCTG
The DNA here is from genome assembly GCA_937873005.1 of uncultured Aeromicrobium sp. Lineage (GTDB taxonomy): Bacteria > Actinomycetota > Actinomycetes > Propionibacteriales > Nocardioidaceae > Aeromicrobium. Next base: position 25,884 of record CALMUY010000129.1, read on the forward strand.
GGGACGAACGAGACTGCCCTCCCCCGTTCGTTCCCCAGTGGTGGTTCCTCGACGATTGACGAAGAGAGTGTGACCATATGTCCCCCGAGCCCTTGAGCGCAGCGCTCGAACGCGAACACAAGATCATCGACGCTGACATTGAACGATTTGCAGCCGGAGTATCCATCGGAACAATCGACAGTCAAGACCTACGCAAGACTTTCAACCTGCTTCGTCGCCACATTTACGTCGAAGAAGAATTCCTCTTTCCGCCACTGCGTGAAGCGGGCATGATCATGCCGATTTTGGTCATGAACCGCGAACATGGCGAGATTTGGAATCTGATGGACGCGATTCAAGAACAGGCCAATTTGAATGTCGAACTAGGTGAAATTGGTGAGAGTTGTCAATCACTTCTGGAACTCTTGGATCGTCATAACGCCAAAGAGGAACCGATTGTGTACCCCGAGGTTGACGCAACGCTGAACACCACTCTTGTCGAAGAGCTTTCTGAATTCCTCGAAATGGGAACCATGCCTGAAAATTGGGTCTGCGAAATGGCGAGACCGACCAACCGTTGAGATCGGCCGAGGCAGCCCGAGAAAACCCCGAGTGTGCATTAGACTCACAGTTCACATCAATCACATTTCGGGGAATGCAACTGTGAAAATCCTGCGGACAATCGCGCTGATGTGCGTGACGAGTTGCGGGTTAATCGCTGGCTGCACTTCGACGCCACCGACGGACACCAGCGAGCAATCGCCAAGCCATGCAACAACAGCACCGTCTGCTGCAACATCGACTCCGACACAGACTGCCACCCCCACGCCGACCACACCGGCAACGACACCATCCACAACACCTCCCAGCACCCCGAGCCCCCAATCTCAGGCACAGCGCCAACTCGCCGAACTGCGGGTGATCGATCGCCAACCTGCAGGCGTGCCACCGTACGTTCGCAAAGAGTTCGGGTCGCCCTGGTCAGACATCGATCGCAACGGGTGCAACCAACGCGACGACGTTCTGCTTCGCGATGCACACAAGGGAACCGTCAAGACGGCACGTCAAGGCCGTTGCGCCCACGATGTCCTCGCTGGCACGTGGACAGACCCGTACACCGGCAAGACCCTCACGTTCAACGACCTCAAAGACCTCAGTCAAGCTCGAGCGATTCAGATCGACCACATCGTCCCGCTCTCCGAAGCGTGGCGTTCGGGCGCGCATGCATGGGATTCTGACAGGCGCAAGACTTTCGCGAATCGGCTGGATAACCTCTTGGCCGTCGATGGGTCAGCTAATGCTTCGAAGAGCGACCTCGACCCGGCCGCATGGCGCCCCCGCAAGGGCTTTCAGTGCAGTTACGCGACGCGGTGGATCCGAGTCAAACACGAGTGGGATCTTGGCGCTGACCCAAGCGAAATCCGGGCCCTTGGCGAAATGCTCGACTACTGCTCTTGAACCACTTGTGCGTCGAGTCACCGCGACGCTTGGGCCTGTTCCCACATCTTTTTGAGCACGTCCTCGGAAATGTCTGGTGCATGCCAGACTTCGCTCGGCTGCGTACTCTCGATCCCTTTAACTTCGTGATGAAGGTCTTCCATTCGCTGATCGAGCCTAGCGACCGCCTCGGCCGCGTCGGTGAGTGTTTCGCTGAGATGATCGGGCACTGCGCCTTCGTACTTGTAATAAATCTTGTGCTCTAGGCTCGCCCAAAAATCCATGGCGATGGTACGAATTTGCACTTCGACGATTCGGGGCACCGCGCCGGTCGACAAATGCACGGGGATTTCGATGATGGCGTGCAGGCTCTTGTATCCGTTGGGTTTGGGATTCGCGATGTAGTCCTTGATTTGAATGACTCGCACGTCCGTTTGAGACGTGAGCGTTTCGAGTACTCGATAGGTGTCGGAAATGAAACTGCACGTGATCCGCACACCAGCGATGTCTTGAATGCCCGCACGGATAGATTCGGCCGAAAGTTCAATGTCACGCCGAATGGCTTTTTCAAGGATGCTGGTTGGGGTTTTTACTCGCGCACCCACATGCTCGATCGGGTTGTATTGGTGCAGGTGCAGGAACTCCTGACGCAAGATCGACACTTTCGTCAGAATCTCGTCGACAGCAAACTGATGTTCCATCTGCATGCGCGTGAAGGAATCCCTCATATCGCGAGCGAATGCCAACATCGACGGATCAATCACGGCTTCGTCTCCGGTGAATGCTTCCGGTGGCGTTTGGGAAGACATGCTGTGGTCCTCGCGAGGTTCATTCGGTATGGTTCTTCAAGGATTTTAGCCTGCGCTGCGGAATCGACTCCCCCGTCATTCGAGCCTGATTCGAACTTTCTCACAAGTTCAAACCCTGCCCACGACCTATATATCCGAAAAACAAGTCATCAACACATGCATGCACCCGACGGCGTCCGCACAGTGTTGCACTCGGCACAGGTATCTACTGCACCGCCTTCGGGTTCGCGAGTGGCGCCATAGAAAGCAAAGCACTCGTCTTGTCGTCGGGCTTTTTCGCTGTCAGAGTGTTCACGCCAAAAGCCCGGAGGCAGACCAGTATCCGCGGTAACAAGTAGCGTCCAAAGCGGCGGAAGCCCTTGCGTAATGCACAGCGTGGCTATGGGGTTTATTGTCCTTCCGTTCACTTGACGCTTGTTTCCACGACCGAGGAACTCCACAAATTCGGAGAATGTGATCGTTTGTCCAAGACTTGCCCGCCGGATCAACTCAGGCAAACCGTCTTTTGCATCCTGAATATTATTTGGGTGAGGCGAATTCTCAAGGTCGAATTCGCGGAAGTAGTCCACCCTAAGGTCTGGGTTTTTCGAAAGTGCTGCTGCCAGATCCGCAGGTGGTTTGTCTAACAAATCTTGCACGAACGCTTTGACGTTCTCATTCATAGAGTGACCTTTCGGGAAGAAACCACGAACAATTCGCACGCGAACCTAGGCTCTTAAAAAGCCTGACATAGAACACTGACAATTCAACAAATGGACGCCAAAGAATCATCATTAATCGCTGCAGATACGGTATCGAGTGCGCTTCCAGTAGCACGTATCTCGCAGACGACGCAAAATCCAAAAACAAATGATTCAGTTTTTCACTGGAATCTAGGGGTTTTTCTTGGGTGGGCGATACTGGGTTCGAACCA
>CALMUY010000130.1 GCA_937873005.1 uncultured Aeromicrobium sp.
ACGTGCTCACGTTCGTGAACAAGCAACAGAAGCGGCGCAAGAGAACTTGCCCGGTGCGCAAGAGTTTGGCCAAGGGCGAGACCTCATTGTTGAGGTCGAGAACCTGACGAAGAAGTTCGAAACGCAAGGTGGGCGGCCCTGGGCGAAGGAATACTTCACGGCTGTCGACAACATCTCGTTCGGACTGCCGCGCGGCACTACGACAGCGATCGTGGGAGAGTCGGGTTCGGGCAAGTCAACCGTGGCGCGCATGGTGTTGGATCTTTTGGAGCCGACTGAAGGCGTGGTCCGATTCGACGGGGTCGATATTCGTTCGATCAAAGGCAAAGAAGAACAACTCGCGTTCCGCCGCCAGATCCAGCCCGTTTTTCAGAACCCCTATGCCTCCCTTGATCCGCTTTCTTCAATCTTTGATTCGATTGCCGAACCGCTTGTGGTGCACAAGATTGGCGACAGGGCTAGTCAAGAAGCGCGAGTGCGTGAACTACTCGACAAAGTGTCGCTGCCGGCATCGGTGATGCCGCGTTATCCGCACGAATTGTCTGGCGGGCAGCGCCAGCGCGTCGCAATAGCGCGTGCGCTCGCGCTCGAGCCGAGCGTGGTGATTTGTGATGAGGCGGTCTCGGCGCTTGACGTCCTCGTGCAGTCGCAAATTCTTTCCCTCCTGAACGATCTGCAGTCGGAATTGGGTTTGAGTTACTTGTTCATCACGCACGATCTTGCGGTCGTACGCCAAATTGCCGACGATGTTGTGGTGATGCAGTCGGGCAAGCTGGTCGAGCATGCCTCTGTGGCCGAAACCTTCGATTCGCCCCGCGAGGAATACACGCGCAAACTGCTCGATGCGATCCCCGGAGGGTCCATCAAACTGGGCTGAAACTCTGGCTCTAGGTGCGCCGTGCACAAGTTCGGGCCGCTGTTGACCTATTCGAACATATGTTCGATAATGGATGAATGTCGTCTTCTGCTAGCGCTGTTATTGCTGATCTGAAGGCCCAAGTCCAACGCATGGAAGGGCCCGCCGCGCGCTGGCCCATGCCCACGCATCCAGTGTTGTCGTCCTTGCTGCAATTGCGTTCGGGCGGTGTGTATCAGGTGGCCTCGCCCAGTTTGGCGATGTTGCTCATGGCCGGCCCTTCATCGGCCGGTGCGTGGTGTGCCGTTGTGGGGATTCCGCAGTTCGGGATCGAGGCGGCGCGTGCGATAGGCGTTCGCACAGAACGAGTCGTTTACGTTCCTGAAGTCCAAGCAGATGAACTCTTCAACGTCGTAGCAGCACTCATCGAGGTCGTTGACGTCGTCGTGCTGGCTCCGGCTCGAGTGACACCCACTCAAGCTGCGCGACTCGTGGCACGAATGCGCGAAAAGCATTGCCTACTCGCCACTTGGGGTTCATGGCCAAACACAGATGCGCGTTTGGATTGGTCACACGTCGAATGGCGAGGTGTCGGCCTGGGGCACGGCAATTTGCAGGCGCGGCGAGTCACTCTCGAAGTGCACCGAGCCGATCGTCGTACCGGCGCGAAGCGCGTATGGTTCCCCGATGTGAATCTCGTTGTTCGTGAAGACGAACAACACTCAGGCAACCACACAGGCGAAGGTGCGGTTGCGCCGAGGCTACGGAGCGTGCCATGAGCGCGCGGCGCGTGGCGGTCTTGTGGTGCCCCGATTGGCCCGTCATGGTGTATCGCGACGAGGTACCTAGTGATGTCCCACTCGCGGTGTTGGCTTCAGGAGAGGTGCTTGCGTGTTCCCCCGCGGCCCGCGAGCAAGGCGTCCGGCGTGGAATGCGGCGCCGCGATGCGCAAGCGCGGTGTCCCGAACTTGTCGTGAAAGAACGCAAACTCTTGCGCGAAATCGAACTCTTTGACCACACGCTGGCAACACTGGCCGCTCACGCGGTCGATATTTCGGTACTGCGTCCGGGCCTGTGCGCATTACCAGTGCCGAGTCGTTTTCATGGTGGTGAACTAGCGGCTGCCGCAGTCATGCTTGAAGCGATGGTCACTGCCGGCGTGTGGGACGTGCGCTGCGGTATCGCCGACGGCGTCTTCGCTGCCGAACAAGCAGCACGATTGGTGGGGGTGCAAGAAGTCAACATCGTGCCGCTCGCAGGCAGCGCAGATTTCCTCGGCCCATTACCTGTCGAGATTTTCGGTGACGATGACTTCACCTCGCTGCTGAAGCGTTTGGGGCTGATGCAGGTTTCCCAGTTCGCTGCGCTCGCACCCGCAGACGTACACACCCGATTTGGCACACTCGGGCTGGGGCACCATCGAGTGGCCAACGGCATCGAACGTGCCTGGCTCGGGCAATCGGTCAATCCACACCAAATCTCGCGCGAAGTATTTTTCGAACCCGCCCTCGATAACAGCGAAACGCTCGCCTTCAGCAGTCGTGCGCTCGTGGCCGATTTCGTCGCTGAACTCGTCAAGCGTGACCTCGTCTGCACGGCGGCCACCATCGAACTCATCGGCGAGAGAGACATGGGTAGTCGGGTTTGGCGGCACCCGCGGTGGTTTTCGCAAGCAGACCTCACCGACCGGATCCGCTGGCAAGCCCACGTCTGGGCCGAACCCGTCGCGGGCGTGCGCATCCTGAGCGAAACGCTCGAATCAGCAGGAGACCAAGCAGATGACCTCTTCGGTGGCGGCGCCGAGGAGGCAGTCGAACGCGGAGTGGCCCGAGTGCAAAGCATGATCGGACCAGAAAGCGTCGAAGCGCAACAGGTTCAAGGCGGGCATTCGCCAGCCGAACGGCGTTTGGCTTCCGTGTGGGGCGAACGCGCCGTGGCAGAACGTCGGGCCGACGCGCCCTGGCCGGCATCCATACCGGCACCGGCTCCCGCCACGGTATTCCGCGAGCCGCATGCGGCAAAAGTCGTGGGCGCCGAAGGACACGCTGTTGCCGTCAACGACCGCGGCGGACTGCTCGGTGGGGCACCCGAACGCGTCCTCATCGATCAGCAATGGCACGCGGTGGCGGCCTGGGCCGGCCCGTGGCCCGTCGACGAACGCTGGTGGGACGAAGCCAACGCCCGTCGAGTCGCCCGATTCCAAGTGGTCGGTGTTGACGGCAGCGCGTGGCTCATGTCCGTCGATAACGGCCAATGGTGGCTCGAAGCGGTCTATGACTGAGCGGTGCTTGGCGGTTTCCTGATGTCCTACAACAATCCACCCATTTCATGGACCGAACTCGAAGCGCGATTATCTGGCCGGTCCGTCGTCCCCGACGGTGGCGACGGCCCCGGGTTTTCGCGCAAGCGAGACCCCTACCGAGCCGAAAGGTTATCGCCACCAGCAGAGGTAGTGCCCTACGCCGAACTGCATGCCCACAGCAACTTCAGTTTCCTCGACGGCGCAAGCAACCCAGAAGATCTCGCCGAAGAAGCCGTGCGACTGGGGCTGTCGGCAATTGCACTCACCGATCATGACGGCTTCGGAGGCACCCCACGGTTTGCCGAAGCAGCACAAGAACACGGCATGCGCACGATCCACGGGGCCGAACTCACCCTCGGGCTTACTGCCGCACCAGCAGCAGAGCCCGATCCGCTCGGCCAACACTTGCTTGTCCTTGCCCGTGGTGTCGAGGGATATCACCGACTCTCACACGCCATCACCGAAGCGAATCTGCGCGGAGCTGAAAAGAACCGACCGATCTACGACCTCGACGAACTCGTCGATCTGGGGCGAGAACATTGGCTGATCTTGACCGGATGCCGAAAGGGTTTTCGCGACCGTGATGGCATCGCCCGACTCGTCTCGATGTTCGGCCACGACAACGTCGCAGTAGAACTCACGAACCACGGCCACCCTAGCGATGACGCCAGCAACGATCGTTTAGCCAAGCTCGCAGCCGAACTGCACTTGCCGACCGTTGCGACAGGAAACGTACACGCTGCGCGGCCCAACGATGTTCAACTCGCGCAAGCATTCGCAGCAGTACGCGCGCGACGCAGCCTCAGTGACATGGAAGGGTGGCTAGCTCCGCTGTCATACCTGCGTTCGGGCGCAGAAATGGCGCACCGCTTTCGGCGCTATCCGGGTGCTGTCGCGCGCAGCGTCGAGTTTGCCGAGCAAACAGTCTTTGATTTGCGCCGAGCCGCACCCCAACTCCCCGTGCAAGAGGTACCCGAAGGTCACACACCCATGTCGTGGCTGCGCGAACTCGTACGTCGTGGCGCCGACAAACTCTATGCGCACAACCGTTCCTTCGCTGAAGAACGATTGCAACGCGAACTTGCCGTGATCGAATCCAAAGACTTCGCCGGCTATTTCCTCATCGTGCGTGACATCGTCGCCGAAGCACGCAGGCGTGGCATCTTGTGCCAAGGACGAGGATCCGCCGCGAACTCGGCAGTCTGTTACGCCCTCGAGATCACCGCAGTTGACTCCATCTTCTACAACCTTCCCTTCGAACGGTTCCTGTCTGCTTCCCGTGACGAAGAACCAGACATCGACGTTGATTTCGACTCAGAACGGCGCGAAGAGATCATCCAATGGGTCTACGAAAAACACGGTCGCCGCAACGCAGCCCAAGTCGCGAACATCATCACGTATCGGCCGCGTTCCGCAGTGCGTGATATGGCCAAAGCGCTGGGCTATTCGGTAGGGCAACAAGACGCCTGGAGCAAACAGATCGATTCATGGACCCACCTGAACGACAGTGTGGACGTGCCTGAACGGGTGCGAGACTTAGCGCGCGAAGCGATCGGCGCACCACGCCATCGCGGGATTCACTCCGGCGGGATGGTGCTGACCCGGCGGCCCGTAGGCGAAGTCGTACCAATCGAACACGCGCGCATGAGTGGCCGAACCGTCGTGCAATGGGACAAAGACGACTGCGCTTGGATGGGGCTCGTCAAGTTCGACCTGCTCGGGTTAGGCATGTTGGGAGCCATCTCCAAAACACTCGACCTCATCAGCCAGCACACGGGGGAGACGTGGGAACTGGCGACGTTGCCAAAAGAAGAAGCAGCCGTCTACGACATGTTGTGCTTGGGTGATTCAGTAGGCGTATTTCAAGTCGAATCTCGGGCCCAGATCGGCGCACTGCCGCGACTCAAACCGCGCAACTTCTACGACCTCGTTATCCAGATTGCGTTGATTAGACCCGGGCCCATCCAGGGCGGTGCCGTACACCCCTACATTCGGCGACGCACCGGTGCCGAACCGATCGACTACCTGCACCCCGCGCTGGAACCAGTCCTCGCGCGAACGTTAGGCGTGCCGCTTTTTCAAGAACAACTCATGCAAATCGCCATGACTGTCGGTGGATGTACTGGCGATGACGCTGACCTTCTGCGACGCGCGATGGGTAGCAAGCGCGGAACCGAACGCATCGAGCGACTCAAAGACAAACTCATGGACGGGATGCGCGACCACGGCATTGACGACGACACAGCCCGATCGATCTACGTGCGCATCGAAGCGTTCGCGAACTTCGGTTTTGCTGAGTCGCACTCACTGAGTTTTGCACTCTTGGTTTATGCGAGTTCGTGGCTCAAACTGCATTACCCGGCAGTGTTCCTGGTGGGCCTGTTGCGTTCGCAGCCGATGGGCTTTTACTCGCCCCAATCGCTCGTCGCCGACGCGCGGAGGCACGGAGTCGAGACGCTGCGCGCAGACGTCATGTTTTCCGATGTTGAAGCATCGCTTGAGGGGGAGTTCGGCGTGACAGGGAAGGCGCAGTGTTGCGAGCGTGAGCAGGCGGACGTTGGTGCATTTAACCCGCGAGAAAGTCTCGCAAGGGAACTCGGAGAACATCGCCGTGATGGCCAGCACCGGGTGCGATTGGGGCTGTCGGGAATCAAAGGCATCGGGACTGCGGCTGCTACTCGGATCGTTGCCGCCCGTGCCAGTCGGGCCTTCGCCTCGCTCGCTGACTTCAAGCGCAGGGCCGGCCTGGGCGCGAGCGAAGTTGAAGCTCTGGCGCAAGCGGGGGCCTTTGACTCCTTTGGAATCCAGCGGCGCGAAGCATTGTGGCTCGCGGGCTACGCCGATAGCGAAGACGTGCTCCCTGACACCTCGCCAGCCGACATTGCGCCCCCGTTACCTGCGATGGATGAGTCGGCGACGCTCCACGCGGATATGGCTGCCACGGGGATCACGCCCACACGGCACCCCTTTGTGCTCATCCGTGAACGGCTCGATGCGCGTGGCGTGCTGACGGTTGGAGCCGTGTTGCGACACGAGCATGGTCGCCGTGCGTGGGCGGCGGGTCTTGTCACGCACCGGCAGCGTCCGATGACGGCCGGGGGAGTCACGTTCCTCAACCTTGAAGACGAGTCGGGAATGCTCAACGTTGTCGTCTTCGAATCGGTGTGGCAGCGTCATCGGGTGCTCTTGCGCAACCGGGCGGGCATTGGGGTGTGGGGGCGCGTTGAACATGGGGATGGGGCAGTGAATCTCATTGCTGAAGCCGTCGTGGAGATTGACCGGCTGGTGGCGGGGGCTGCGCAAAACGTCCGCCCGGAGCACAAGTGGCGGGGCTTCAGGTGACCCGCAATCCGAGAAAAATTACAGCGTTTTTTGATCTACGTACGGCTTAATGTTACGCTGACCTTAAGTGGTGTTAAGGTCTAAGTGACATTAAGCGGAAGGAGGCGCCATGACTCTCATCGACGGCCAACTAGAACAAGCCGACAACGCGACGCCAGCGAGTGTTGACCTCGCAGTCTCGACAGTCGTGTTCGCCCTGCGCCCGCACCCCATCACAGGCGAAGACACCATCTGGTTGCCGCTCGTGCGTCGCATTCGTGAACCCTTCCTCGGCCAGTGGGCGCTACCGGGCGGACCGTTGGCACCAGAAGACGACCTCGCCACCTCGGCCGCGAAGTCCCTCAACCGCACAACAGGCTTGAAGCCGCGCTATCTCGAACAGTTGTATGCCTTCGGCAACGTGAATCGTTCACCCGACAGGGTCGTATCGATCGTGTATTGGGCGCTCGTTCGGGCCAGTGAAGATACGCGCGAAAGCATCGGCGAGAACGTTGAATGGTTCGTGGCTGACGAAATCGGGCAACTGGCTTTCGATCACAATGACATCGTGAATTACGCGCTCACTCGCTTGCGCACCAAAATCACGTGGTCGCCCATCGCCCACGGCTTCCTCGACCCAGAGTTCACACTCGCCCAGTTGCGTTCCGTACACGAGTCGGTGCTTGGCCGCCAACTCGATCCGGCCAACTTCCGGCGCCAACTACTCTCCACCGGATTTATCGAGCCAACTGGCACGAGCGTTCAAGGCGCCAGCCACCGTCCCCCAGCTTTATACAGATTCATTCCACGAGAAAAAAGGAACGAGCCATGACTCTCTCGATCAACGACTTGATCGCGGCGCAACCAACAGAAGTGTGCGATGCGGACCTGACCCAGCCCATCTTTGAGTTTGATGGGATCGCGACCTACGGGCCAGGCGCCTCGAAAGATGACGTTATTCCTGACCCGGTCATTCGCCGCGGGCAGTTGCCAGTCGAATACCAAAAAATGACACCTGAAGAACTTGACGAACGAATCGTGGCGGCGCGGAAGCAACTCGGCGACGACGTCGTCCTGCTTGGTCACTACTACCAGCGCGACGAGATCGTGAAGTATGCCGACTTCCTCGGGGACTCCTACCAACTCGCTAACGCGGCACTGACCCGACCGAAGGCATCCACGATCGTTTTCTGCGGTGTTCACTTCATGGCTGAGACGGCCGATATCTTGTCGTCCGATGATCAAGCCGTGATTCTGCCCAACCTTGCCGCCGGATGTTCGATGGCCGATATGGCTGATGAAGAATCCGTCGATGCTGCGTGGGAAGAACTACTCGCGATCTACGGCAGCGAGCCCAACGAAGACGGCAAGCAGCCAGTCGTACCCGTCACGTACATGAACTCCTCGGCCGCACTCAAAGCGTTTTGTGGTCGCAACGGAGGGATCGTGTGCACGTCCTCGAACGCGAGCGCAGTACTTGAGTGGGCGTTCGAACGCGGACAGCGCGTGCTGTTCTTCCCAGACCAACACCTGGGCCGCAACACCGGCAAAGCGATGGGCATCCCGGTTGAGCAGATGCCGATGTGGAACCCCAACAAAGCCAAGGGCGGTAACGATGACGAAACGCTCGCCGCAGCAAAGATTCTGCTGTGGCACGGCTTCTGTTCGGTGCACAAGCGCTTCACCGTCGCGCAAATCGACAAAGCGCGCGCCGACTATCCTGGCTGCAAAGTGATCGTGCACCCCGAAAGCCCCATGCCGGTCGTTGATGCAGCCGACGCATCGGGATCGACCTCAGGTATCTACGCATTCGTTGAAAAGCAAGAGCCGGGCACCGTGATTGCGATCGGCACCGAAATCAACATGGTGAACCGGATCGCGGCTGAACATCCCGACAAGACGATCTTCTGTCTCGACCCGGTCGTGTGCCCCTGCTCAACGATGTATCGAATCCATCCGGGCTACCTAGCTTGGGTGCTCGACGGACTCGTCGACGGTGAAGTCCGCAATCAAATCGTGGTCGACGAAGACATCGCTCGCGATGCCAAGGTGGCCCTCGAACGCATGCTCGCCGCAGTGCCTTCCTAAGCCCTCCTGAGAACTCACCCAGCACACAGAACCCAGCACACAGAGGATTGACCATGTCGCGCCTACTCATCATCGGTAGCGGAGTTGCGGGCCTGACGGCTGCACTCGAGGCTCACGAACGTCCCGGAGTTTCGGTCACAGTCGTCACCAAATCCACGATCGACAAGAGCAACACCGCCTGGGCTCAAGGTGGCGTCGCAGTCGTGACCGATCCGGCCGACTCGGTTCAATCCCACGTTGACGACACGCTCGTGGCAGGCGCTGGCCTGTCAGCGCTTGAAAGCGTCATGGTGCTGTGTGCTGATGGTCCGCAAGCGATCTACGACATGGTCGACGACGGAGTCGAGTTCGACCGCATCGACGGTGACTTCGCTCGCGGACTCGAAGCGGCTCACAGCTTTTCGCGAATTCTGCACGGGGGTGGCGACGCAACGGGAGCCGCCATCGCGAACGGACTCATCGGAGCCGTCAGCGAGGCCGGAATCGAGGTTCTCGAAAACACCTTCGTAGCGGACCTCGTTCTCGCTGACGGCGTCGTGACAGGAGTCCGCCTGCTCGACGGTTCCGTACTTGAAGCCGATGCTGTGATCTTGGCGACGGGCGGGGCTGGACAGATCTTCCCATACACCACCAACCCGAGCGTGGCGACTGGTGACGGAATCGCGCTTGCGCTGCGAGCGGGCGCAGTGGGTGCGGATCTCGAGTTCTACCAATTCCACCCGACGGCGATGGCGTTCGGCCACAACCCCCTCATTTCCGAAGCAGTCCGTGGCGAAGGGGGCTATCTGATCGATCAGACCGGCAAAAGGTTCATGCAAGACGTCCATGAACTCGCCGAACTGGCCCCGCGCGACATCGTGGCGCGCGGAATTGCAGACCAAATGCGCGCACAAGCAGGAGAGCCTGTGCGTCTCGATGTGCGGCACCTAGGCGCTGAATTCCTCGCCAAGCGGTTCCCCACGATCGACGCTACGGTTAAAGCCCACGGTTTGGACTGGGCAGTCGAGCCTGTACCAGTGTCACCCGCGGCGCACTACTTCATGGGTGGCGTGCGAGTTGATATTGATGGACGCACGTCCGTTCCGGGGCTATACGCCGTGGGCGAAGTCGCATGCAACGGACTCCACGGAGCAAACCGACTCGCTTCCAATTCGTTGCTTGAAGGGGCGGTATACGGACACCGCGTCGTTGCAGCCGCTGTCGACGATGTGGAAACGGGCACACTGCGCGCTGGAGGTCCCGTCGATGAGCATTGGGCGGCATCAACCCTTATCGACGCCGAAGCAGGAACCGAACAGTTTGTCCGGGCAGATCTGCAACAACTCATGTGGGAATCGGTGGGACTCAGCCGTAACGAAGCCGATTTGGAGGCGGCCGCCAAAACTCTCGCCACGTGGCACGTTTCAGACGCTTCGGATATCAAATCAGCCGAGGACGCAAATTTGCTGACTGTTGCGCGCGCAATGGTGCAATCTGCGCTATTGCGGCGTGAATCCCGCGGTGCACACTGGCGCAGTGATGCCCAATCGGCGTCCGATGAAGTCTCGCCCACCCACTCCACGGTGGTGTTCGCATGATCGATCGTCGCGAACTTGATCGCATCATTGAGACTGCCTTTGCTGAAGATTTGCCGCACGGCGACATCACCTCGAACGTTTTCGTTCCTGAATCAGCGACAGCGATAGCCGAACTGAACCCTCGCGAACCAGGCGTATTCGCAGGAGCAGAAGTTTTCGAAGCCGTTATGACTACGTTCGACCCAAGCCTCACCGTCATATTCGAGATCGCTGACGGTGAATCGTTTGAGGCAGGTGCCGTGTTAGCGCGGGTTTCTGGGTCGGCGCGTTCCATCCTTGGCGCCGAACGTATCGCCTTGAATCTCGTGCAGCGCATGTGCGCCATCGCAACCCTCACGCGTGCCTACGTCGATGCAGCGGGCACTGGCGTGCGAGTCGCCGATACGCGCAAGACGACACCCGGGCTGCGCGCGCTCGAACGCCATGCAGTGCTCTGCGGCGGGGGCCACAACCACCGCTATTCGCTCTCGGATGCGGTGATGGCCAAAGACAACCACCTCGCGCTCATCGATAACGTCACCGCCGCGATCAAGAACGCACGCGCGCAACTGCCGCACACGACCCACCTTGAAGTCGAAGTGGACCGCCTCGATCAGATCGAACCGGTGCTCGCAGGAGGCGTCGACACGATCATGCTCGACAACTTCACTCTCGACGAACTGCGTGAAGGTGTCGCAATCGTGAATCATCGTGCGGTTGTGGAAGCGTCCGGGGGAGTGAACCTCGACACGATCGCGGGCATCGCGGCGACGGGTGTTGATGTGATCAGCGTTGGCGCCCTCACCCACAGCGTCCATAACCTTGATCTCGGACTCGACATTTCGATCCGGAGCGCTCCGTGATCTACCTCGATCACGCCGCTACGGCACCCGTTCGACGCGAGGTGCTCGAAGCGATGTGGCCGTACTGGACCCAATACTTTGCGAACCCGGCAAGCCATCACGAGCCGGGCCTAGCCGCTGCCGCAGGCCTTGATGCGGCCCGCAAACAAGTCGCCCAACAGTTGGGCGCTAAGCCAAGCGAGATCGTGTTCACATCGGGCGGCACGGAGGGGGCGAACGCGGCTGTTAAAGGAATTGCGCGAGCCAACCCGCGCGGAAAGCACCTGATCGTGAGCGCCATCGAGCATCCAGCGGTACTCGAGTCAGCGCGTTCGTTAGTGCGAGACGGCTTCGAACTCACGATGCTGACTCCAGACCCTGAAGGCCGGATAACGCCAGAAAACCTCAGTGGGCACATTCGTCCCGACACGACTCTGGTCAGTGTGCAACTCGCGAACAACGAGATCGGCACGATTCAACCGGTGGCCGAACTCGCGGCAGTTGCACGCGAGTTCAACGTCCCGATGCACACCGACGCGGTGCAAGCTGCCGTTTGGCTGGATATCGACGTCACCAAATTGGGTGTACAGGCGTTGTCGTTGGCCGGGCACAAACTAGGCACTCCTCGCGGTATCGGTGTGTTGTGGCTCAAGCGCGGTATTGAGGCTGAACCGCTCCTGCACGGTGGCGACCAGCAGCCTGGCCGCAGGTCAGGGACCGAAGACGTCGCCGGGGCTGTCGGTATTGCGAAGGCACTCTCGCTCGTCGACCACGACGTTGCTCAAGTGATTGAAGTCCGCGACTACCTCATTGCGGGAATCGTGAAAGCGGTGCCAGGGGCGCAGCTCACCGGTTCGGCTAAACATCGACTCCCTGGGCACGCATCGTTTGTTTTTACCGATACGGCAGGGCGAAGTGGCGAATCTATCCTCGTAGATCTTGAACAGCGAGGCATTGTTTGTTCGAGCGGTTCGGCTTGCGCTGCTGGTGATGACGAGCCGAGCCCGGTCCTTTTGGCGTTAGGTATCGAACCGCAGATCGCGCAAACTTCCGTGCGGATGACGTTCGGAACAGAGTTCACCTTCGCTCATGCTGACACTGTCATCGCGGAGATGGTGCGGATCTTCGAGTAACGGCGGGGTGGGTTGGGGGGGGGGGGGTGGGGGGATGGCCCTCGGGGCGTTTTCGGGCGTGGCTTTCACGGCCATCAGGTAACCTTGCACGACTGCAACGTGGTGTTGCGGCCCGTACCTTTGAGGACTCACCCTATGCGCCTACGCATCGTGACAGCCGTGCTTGCGGTGCTCGCGCTCAGTGCCTGCACCGCGCCTGGTGAACAGCACCTCATCGACAAAGAAAAGCCGACGAAAGCTCCGGCCACGTCAACGCCAACAGTCGCACAGCGCGCGCCACTGCGGCCAGCTATGCAGCGGTCGGCTGTCGGTGCGGAAGCACAAGTTCGATATGCGTTGGAAGTCATCGAGTATGCGCGTGCGACTGGCAACACCGAGGACTTGCTTGGCTTGTCGCGCGAAGGCTGCATTCCGTGCGCCGACGCCTACGACCTGATCAGAGCCGATGACGTGGCATCGATTGCGACCGAAACCGTCGTCTCAGATTCGACCACCCTTGAAGGCGAGTTCGCGCAGACGGACACCGTCGTCGCCGCTGGTTCGGCCAACCGTCCGCGTTCGTGGCGTCTCTTGTGGGACGGCGAGGGCTGGGAGTACCGCTCGCTCACCGGAATCTTGCCCACCGAGTAGATACCGCGCAGGTTCTGCGTAGAACAACCCGTCGCAGTCGCAATTGTGTCGCGCGCACTACCCTTGAATAATCATGTCCCAGTTCGTTCAGCCGCCTCGCGTTTATCTTGATCATGCGGCGACCACCTCGATGTACCCCGAAGTGCGCGACGTCATGATGCGCGAACTCGCACGAGTTGGGAACGCATCTTCGCTCCACACTTCAGGGCGATCAGCACGCCGCGTGGTGGAAGAGTCGCGTGAACTTATCGCCGAACGTCTCGGCGCGCGGCCTAGCGAAGTGGTCTTCTGTTCTGGCGGAACTGAAGCGAACAACCTCGCCATCAAAGGCTTGTATTGGGCGCGCAAGGCGGCCGACCCGGCCCGCAATACCGTCGTGTTCAGTTCGATCGAACATCATGCCTTGCTCGATCCGGTGTCGTGGCTTGAAAAGCACGAAGGTGCTCACGTCCTGACCACACCGGTCGATGCCATGGGACGTATCGACGTAGCCCATCTGGCACGCGATATCGAAGCGCACAACGAACAGATCGGCGTGCTGACAACCATGTGGGCCAACAACGAAATGGGCACCGTGCAACCCATCCGTGACGTGATCGAGTTGGCGACACCGCACGGCATTCTCGTGCACTCGGATGCGGTCCAAGCCGCTGGATACGTGCCAATCAACTTCGCCGACATCGGTCTCGACGCGATGACAGTGACGGCACACAAGTTGGGTGGTCCCGTCGGCGTCGGCGCCCTCGTCATGAAACGCGAAATCGATGCGACGCCACTACTCCACGGCGGCGGGCAAGAACGCGACGTACGTTCGGGCACCATCGGTGTCGCGCTGATTGCTGCCTTCGCGAAAGCGCTCGATATGACGATCAGCAACCAAAACCAGTCAGTCGCTCGATTAGAAGAAATCAGAGAAAAACTCGTCGCAGGGATCCGAAGCGCTGTTCCCGAAGCTGTCATCAACGGCGACCCACATCCCGGCCCGGAACATCGTTTGCCGAACATCGTGCACGCGACCTTCCCCGGTTGCGAAGGCGACGCCATGTTGATGCTGCTGGACGCAAACGGGGTCGAAGTTTCCACAGGTTCAGCGTGTGCCGCAGGTGTCCCGCAACCCAGTCACGTGTTGTTGGCGATGGGGTTTGACGAAGAATCAGCACGCGGTTCTCTGCGTTTCAGTTTGGGACACGATTCCACCGAAGCAGACGTCGAGCGAGTCGTTGACGTCCTGCCCACCGTATTTGAGCGCGCCCGCGCCGCATCACTAGTGAGGAGATCCTGACATGCGTGTCATCGCAGCCATGTCCGGAGGCGTCGACTCGGCAGTTGCCGCTGCGCGAGCAGTAGACGCTGGCCACGACGTCACCGGAGTGCACCTCGCACTGAGTCGCAACCCGCGCTCGTACCGCACAGGAGCACGCGGCTGCTGTTCGATCGAAGATTCGAACGACGCCCGCCGTGCCGCAGACGTATTGGGTATTCCTTTCTACGTCTGGGACATGAGTGAAGAGTTCGCCGACGAAGTGGTCGACAATTTTATTGAGGAATACCAAGCTGGTCGCACCCCCAACCCGTGCCTGCGCTGCAACGAAAAGATCAAGTTCGCTGCCGTGTTGGATCGTGCGGTGGCTTTAGGTTTCGATGCCGTTGTTACGGGGCATTACGCACGCCTCGAAGAATCGGCTGATGGCTTCATCGAGATGCATCGCGCCGTAGATCAAGGCAAAGACCAGTCCTACGTCTTGGGGGTCCTGACTCAAGAGCAGCTCCAACGTTCGCTTTTCCCGCTGGGCGGAAACACTAAAGATGTCGTGCGACTCGAAGCCGCCGAACGCGATCTGCAAGTCGCGAACAAGCCAGACAGTTACGACATTTGTTTCGTCGCCGACGGCGATAACGCCGGCTGGCTCGCCGAGAAACTCGGGCCCAAACCAGGCGAGATCGTGGATGAAACCGGTGCCAAACTAGGCGAACATGACGGTGCCTATGCGTTCACGATCGGACAACGGCGAGGACTGCGGCTAGGGGTTCCTGCTGCGGATGGCAAGCCACGGTTTGTGCTCGATATTGAGCCAGTTAGCGGCACCGCCACAGTGGGGCCCAAAGCCCATCTCGCGGTTGATGGATTGAACTGTATTAAACCGCTCTGGTGTTCGGCTCCGCCCACCGAAGCGTTCGATTGCACTGTCCAATTGCGGGCTCATGGGGATGAGCATCGTGCTCGGGTAGACGTCGCTGGAGACGGTTTCACTGTGGAACTTCTCGATCCTGCGTTCGGGATCGCACCGGGGCAAGCCTGCGTGATCTATCAGGGCACCAAAGTGCTCGGTTCGGGCACCATCGCCTCGACTGTTCGCGCCAACGAACGGGTCGAGAGCGAAGAGTCGGTCAGCTAGGAGCGTTCGGAGTTTTCGGAGATTTCGGAGCCAATAATCAGGCTGCGTTCCAAAACGTAGTCGTTCTCCACTTGATCGCCCACGGTAAACATCCGGGTGCCGACAATTTCGAACCCATGCCGCGTATAGAAGGCAGTGGCGCGTTCATTGTGCCGATTGACGCCTAGCCGCATCGTGTGGGCGCCGCGAGCGCGTGCAGTTGCGATGGCGTCGTTCATGAGGAGTGCGGCGAGCCCGCTGCCGTGCGCGTGCTCATCGACGTAACACTTGCTGATGAACTGCACGTCACCTTCATCAACGAGCAGCAAGTATCCGCGAATTTCGCCGTCGATCGTGCCCAGGCTGAGCGTGTATTCCGTACCCGAAACGAACCCGGCAAATGCTGCCGCGTTGAGGTTCGCGGCGATGAACGCAGAAATGTTCTCGTCGGTCATGTGGTCGGGGCACGCGAGCGGAAAAGTGCGGGCCGCAAGGTCGGCAACGGTATCGACATCAGCGAGGCTGGCGGGTCGTATGTCCACGGGCCCATTGTGTGTCATGGGGTCTCGTGAACAATATGGGCATGCGCGCAACCGGAATTGGCTCCATGCCTGGCACCGATGTCGAAGCCGTATCGAGGTGGATTGTTGATTCCTTCGCATCCGATCTGATCTTCATTCCCGAACTGCCTGCACGTGGTGCTCACGCGGCCATGATCGGCCGCACGCTGGGACTGCTCGATTTGCCCGTTGATTTGCATGTAGGACGGTGGCGTGCGGGTGCGGCTCAGGGGCTAGATCAACGTCGGGCCCAGTCGTTGTTCCGGCAAGACCTCGACGCGATGGAAGAGGCACTCGAAGGCGACCGCACACAACTCAAGCAGCAATTTGTTGGCCCATTCACCTTGGCCGCGAGCGTTGAAACCCGCACCGGGCAGAGTCTGTTGTCCGATCGGGGTGCGGTCCGCGATGTCGGGGCAGCACTAACTCACGTTGTCGTTGAACACGCGCGCGAACTGAGCCGCAGGTTCGGGCAAGCGCCCGTCATCCAAATTGACGAACCGTCTGCTCCGGCAGTTTTCGCAGGAAGAATCAAGACCGCGAGCGGTTACGGTCGGCATCGGTCCGTCGACGCCGAATCCGTGCGTGAACTGTGGGGCCCCCTGGCGCGTGGGGTGCGCGAAAGCGGCGGCGAGTCAGTGCTGCACTGTTGCGCCGACACGGTGCCTGTCTCACTCATACACGAATCGGGCTTCGATGCTGTGGCGTTCGATGTGGAGCTCGCGAAACCCAACGACGAATGGGCAAACGCCATCGAGTCCGGTTTGGCCCCGTGGCTCGGTTCACTTGATGCGCGCGCTGTTGAGGACTTCCTCGGGCGACTGGGTTTTTCCTTGGAAACACTGCACGAGAGCATCGTGCTCACGCCACCGTGCGGACTGGCCTGCGAACCAGCCGCCCGAGCACGCGAAATCCTGGGTGCCGTCATCGGCGTGAGGGGTTCGCTTTCGCGGTGATCTGCGTGTCGAGCAGGCAAGTAAGCGACTAGGCTCAACTCATGGTTTCTGGAACTGAACCGCTGCCGACCACCTTCGAGGACGCACGCGCCGAGGTGGAGCGACTCACCGAAGACATTGAAGCCGCTCGCGCAAGCTATTACGGCCAAGACACGTCCCTCGTCGACGACGCCACCTTCGATGCGTGGATGCTGAAACTCGAAGCAATCGAAACCCAATTCCCCCAATTGCGTGGTCAGGACTCGCCCACGCAAAAAGTTGGCGCCCAAGCGGTGCGCGGCCTCGCGGAAATCACCCATGCCGAACGCATGTTGAGCCTCGATAATGTTTTTTCGCCGGCCGAACTCAGCGAGTGGCTGACGAAGACTCGCAATGCAGTGGGTGCGGACGTCAACTGGCTTACCGAACTCAAAATCGACGGGGTCGCGATCTCGCTCCACTACGAACACGGCGAACTCGTTTGGGCGGCAACGCGCGGCGACTCACGCGTTGGTGAAGACGTGACCGAGAACGCCCTCAAGATCGCTCATATTCCCAAGAGGCTTGCGGGCGAGAATCACCCAGCGCTGGTGGAAATACGCGGCGAAGTGTTCATCCCTGTCGCAAATTTCGAAAACCTCAACGCCACCCAAGCCTCACTTCGTGACCGTTTCGCCGCAGAAGCCATCGAGCGCGGCCAAGAACCAGAAAAGGCTCGCATCAGCGCACAACGCAGGTTTCCGGCGTTCGCGAACCCGCGCAACGCCGCCAGCGGGGGACTGCGTCAACAAGTGTCAAAGAAGTCAGGCCTCGACCGCGAAGCAGGAGAATTGCGCCTGGCCTCGCTATCGATGCTCGTGCACGGCATTGGCGCGTGGCCGGAACCGAGCGTTTCAAGCCAAAGCGCCGTATACGACCTGCTCGCGTCGTGGGGACTACCGACAAGCAACCACGTCAAAGTGTTTACAAGCATCGATGAGGTCGTGGCGCGTCTCGACGAGATCGGCGAACAGCGACCGCACTACGACTACGAAATCGACGGTGTCGTCATCAAAGTTGACGACTTCACCGAGCAACGCGAACTCGGCAGCACAAGCCGGGCGCCCCGCTGGGCGATTGCCTAAAAGTTCCCGCCACAAGAAGTGCAAACCAAACTCCTCGACATCGTCGTTTCGGTCGGCCGTACCGGGCGAGCCACCCCGTACGCGGTGATGGAGCCGGTCCTTGTTGCTGGCAGCGTCGTTCGGCAAGCGACCCTGCACAACCAAGACGTCGTCGCGAAAAAGGGCGTCTTGATTGGCGATACCGTCGTGTTGCGCAAGGCCGGAGACGTCATCCCCGAAGTGCTTGGCCCCGTTGCCGCTTTGCGTCCCGACGATGCTTATGAGTTCCAGATGCCAATCGGTTGTCCCGATTGTGGAGCGACGCTGCGTCCCATGAAAGCAGGCGACATCGACCTGCGTTGCCCCAACGCGAAAGACTGCCCCGCGCAAGTGCGTGGACGCGTGGAACACATTGGTTCGCGCGGCGCACTCGATATTGAAGCGCTCGGCGAAGTCACCGCCGCGGCTCTCACGCAACCGAGTTCGCCTGCTGAACCGCCGCTACCTACGGAGGCGAACCTTTTCGATCTTAGTCTCGAAGCGATTGTCGACATTGAGGTCGCTGTGCGAGACGCCGAAACCGGCGAACAACGCATCGACCCCAAGACGGGCGATCCAGTAGTCAGGGCACCGTTTCAACGAGTCGAAATGCGCTACCCGCCCGGTTTTGAGGACGCAACCGCCGCGGAACGT
>CALMUY010000131.1 GCA_937873005.1 uncultured Aeromicrobium sp.
CGTCAAAACGCCGAGGCCGGTCGGTTCGGGGCAGTTGTCCGAATCGATCAGGGTCTCCCAGTATGAGTAACGAACGACGCGCCGAACTCGCGCGCAACCTTGAACGCGTTGAAACCCAGATTGCCGAGGCGTGTGAACAAGCGCAACGGCCACGTAAGGACATCACGCTCATTGCTGTAACGAAAACGTATCCCGCATCCGACGTTGACCTGCTGGCCGAACTCGGCATTGCCGATGTGGGGGAGAACCGCCATCCGGAGGCGGGCCGCAAGCGCGCAGAATGCCAAGCGCAAGTGCGGTGGCACTTTATCGGTGGACTGCAAACGAACAAGGCAAGTGTTGTCGCCGCCTACGCCGATGTGGTCCACAGTGTTGATCGCCGCAAACTCGTCGCCGCGCTTGATCGAGGCGCCGCCGGAGTTGACCGTGTACTCGATTGCCTCATTCAAGTTGATTTCGACACGACCAACCCAGGGCGAGCGGGCGTGGCACCCTCTGGCGTAGCTGAAATCACCGAAATAATCGCCGCGAGTGACAATCTCCGATTGGCGGGAGTCATGACAGTTGCGCCGTTGGGGGTCGATCCAGAGCCCGCCTTTGCGCAATTACGAGACATCAGCGCTCTGTTGTGCGAGACGCATCCCGAGGCGAACATCATCTCCTCGGGTATGAGCGAAGACTTCGCGCTGGCAATTAAACACGGTGCGACACACCTGAGAATCGGTCGTTCGATCCTCGGGAATAGGTAATTACTGAAGTAATCTCAATAAGAGTATTCATCATGGATGGGATGAAATTATGGCTGGTGGAATGCGGAAAGTTGGCGAGTACTTGGGACTCGTGACTCAAGTTGACTATGACGACTACGAGTACGACGACTACGACGAGCCTGCCCAGATCCAACCGGTACCGCGGCAAGCACCTCGCCCCGTCACAACGATTCACGAACGACGCGTTGACGTTCCCGTCGAAACCTCAATGTTGAAGCGCATCGAGTCGATTACGCCGCTCAACTACAACGATGCTCGTCCCATCGGTGAGGCTTTTCGTGACGGCGTGCCTGTCGTCATGAATTTGAGCGAAATTGGCGACGACGATGCCAAGCGGTTGGTTGATTTTTCTGCCGGTCTCGTATTCGCAGCACACGGTTCGCTCCGGCGGATCACGGCTAAGGTCTTTTTGCTTTTGCCTGCCAACGTAGAATTCAGTGAAGAAGACAAGGCAGCAATTACTGCCGACGGGTTTTACAATCAGAGCTGAATCTTGCCAACACTTAAATTAACTCTCAATATCCTGCTGGACCTCGCCTACTTTCTTGTTCTGGCGCGAATCTTCATCGGATTTTTCCAATCTTTTGTGCGCGGCTGGGAGCCGAAGGGTGCCACGGTCGTTGTTTTAGAGTCGATTTACACAGTGACTGAACCTCCGTTGGCGGCGATTAGGAAAGTTGTGAAACCAGTCCGACTGGGTGGCGTGGGATTCGATTTCTCGCCAGTGATACTGATTTTCGGGATCATTATTCTTCAATATGTGGTGGCCGCGTTCTTGTGAGACGCGTGTGAGTTGGTGGGGTTCTTGCCACCGAGTGGGGTTGAGCAGGTACGGTAGAACACGGTCATTACACACTTCCCGCAAAACGACCGATCGATTTTTGACGAAAGAGGAGAGCTCATGGCGCTGACAGCCCAAGACATCCGCGATAAGCAGTTCACAGCTGTCCGTCTCCGCGACGGCTATGACATGGGTGAGGTCGAGCAATTTCTTGACGAAGTTGAAGTCGAGTTTGAACGGCTCTCTGAAGAGAACAGTGCCCTCAAAGGCAAGGTAGCCGAACTCGAAGCAGCGCTTGAAGCAGCCTCGAAGGCACCGGCTCCGGCCGCAGTGGCCCCGAAGCCCGCTGCACCTGCACCAACGCCGGCACCAACGCCGACACCTGCACCGGCTCCAGCCGCCCCCAAGATCGAGAAGGTGCAAGTCACCTCGACTGCCGAAGCGTCCACTGCCGCTGCCCGCTTGCTCGAGATCGCATCGACCAACGCCGACCAGCTCATGGATGCGGCTAAAGAAGAAGCCGATGGCATCTTGGCCAAGGCCAAGACCGACGCTGACAAGCTCAACGCGGAAGCTCGTCGTAACGCCGATACGCTCAACTACGAATCGCGTAAGCGCGCTGAACAACTCGACGCCGAAACGCAAGCCCGCCGCCAGGAAGTCATGGCCACCTTGCAGCGCGAACGTGAAGAACTCGAAACCGAGATCGATCACTTGCGTGCATACGAACGCGAGTACCGTTCCCGTTTGAAGACCTACTTCAAGGATCAGCTAGCTAACCTTGAAAGCGGAGCTCAGGTCGAACCAAACCGTGACGGCGCGCTCGGCAACTGATTCGAGTCATAACCGTAAGTGAGGGTCCCAGCCACTGGCTGGGACCCTCACTTGTTTGTTTTGGTCGACTTTGATTCCTGGCTGTGCTGTGCTGCTAGGCCTTCTGGATCGAGAAGCCTAAACCGAGGTCGCCGTCAAGATATCCCTCGGCGTTGTCGAGCTGATCGAAAGCCACGGCGAGGACTTCGCGCGCGATGTCCGGTGCGTGCTCTGCAATCGCCTCGGCGAGTAGTCCTGATGCTGACCAGCCAACTCGAATGCGATCGGTGATTTCGAGGCCAGTTGATTTACGGGCCTCCTGAATAACCCGGACTGTCTCGCGCGCCAAACCAGCGCGTCGCAGTGCGTCATCAAGTTGTAGATCCAGTGCGACGGTCTCGCCCTGCTCGTTAACGACTGACCAGCCTTCAGTCGGCCGCTCAGTGATAACGGCGTCGTCGCCCCCGACTTCAAACTCGACGGCGTCTGAATCGACAAGCGTCACAGTCTCGCCGTTGGCAAAAGCGCGGGCGAGTTCGGCAGCATCAGCTGCAGCAATCAGATTCGCGACATGAGGAGTCTGTTGGCCGTAGCGCTTTCCAAGATTTCGGAAATTTGCCTTCGCAGTATGTTCGACCAAATCAGCACCGGCCTCAGACAAGGATCCCAAACTCACGATATTCAGTTCTTCGCACACGTCCGCCCGCAAATCTTCACCGAGAGCATCATGTAAAACCGAGGCGATGAGAGCCCTGCGAAGTGGTTGCCGAGTGCGGACTTTGGCTTCGGCGCGGGCTGCGCGGCCCAACTCGGTGATTCGACGTGCCAAGTCGACGCGTTCGGCGAGTCCCTCGATGATGAGGTCTTCTTGCACAGTCGGCCACGTCGCTAGGTGGACGGAATTCGGCGCACCCGGCGTCACCGGTACGACCAGATCTTGCCAGACCCGCTCAGTGATAAACGGAGCGAACGGAGCCATCAAGCGGGTGAGTGTCTCCAGAACTTCGTGCAAGGTCGCGAATGCGGCCGTGTCGCCTCGCCAGAAGCGCTTGCGTGAACGCCGGACGTACCAGTTCGAGAGCGTGTCCAAGAACGACGAGATGCGTGCGCCTGCGCCTTGAGTATCAAAGGATTCGAGGGCGAGCGTCACGTCTCGTACGAGGACCTGGGTCTCAGACAAGAGCCAACGGTCCAAAATCATCCGCTCAGCAGGGGCGGTCACAGGCTCGCTTAATGCCGGAGACCAGCCCTCAGCGCTCGTATACATGACATGGAACGACACTGTGTTCCAGTAGGTCAGCATGACCTTCCGAACAATTTCAGTGAGCGCATTGTGGCCAATGCGACGAGCCGACCACGGTGAGCCAGAACAAGCCATGAACCAGCGCAGCGAATCGGCGCCGTGTTCGGCCATGAGTGGCATTGGCAACAAGATATTGCCGAGGTGCTTACTCATTTTGCGGCCGTCTTCGGCGAGGATGTGACCCAAGCACACGACATTCTCGTAACTCGAGCGATCAAACACGAGCGTGCCGACCGCCATCAACGAGTAGAACCAGCCGCGCGTTTGATCGATAGCTTCGCAGATGTATTGCGCCGGGTAGGCCTGCTCGAACTTCTCTACCGAGCCTGGAACGTGTGGGTAGCCCCATTGCGCGAACGGCATCGAACCGGAGTCGAACCAGGCGTCAATGACCTCAGGGACGCGACGGTAGGTTCCGGCTTCTCCGTCGATTGTGAAGGTGACGTCGTCAATGTAGGGACGATGTGGATCGAGTTCGCTCAAGTCCGTGCCGGTCAATTCCGACAATTGCGCGAGGGATGCGACACAGACGAGGCGAGTAGGATCGGCGTCGTTACGCCAAATGGGTAGGGGAGTACCCCAGTATCGGTTGCGTGATAACGCCCAATCGATGTTGTTGTTGAGCCAGTCGCCATAGCGACCGTGCTTGATGGTTTCGGGGAACCACGACGTCTTCTCGTTCTCGGCAAGCAATTGGTCTTTGCGTTCGGTGGTGCGGATGTACCACGCCGGAAGCGCGAAATACATCAAGCTCGTATGACAGCGCCAGCAGTGTGGGTAGCTGTGTTCGTAGTCGAGATGTTTAAACAGTTTCCCACTGTCGCGAAGAGCCGCCAGCAATGTGGCGTCAGCGTCTTTGAAGAACTCGTCGCCGACAAGGTCAACATCGGAACGGAAATGGCCGTTGGCTTCGATGGGATTAACCACAGGCAGTCCGTACTTCTTGCAGACGGCCATATCGTCTTCACCAAAGGCCGGTGCCTGATGCACGAGGCCGGTTCCGCTGTCAGTCGTGACGTAATCACCGAGCACCACAAAATGCGCGTCCGGAATCTCAACGAGATCGAATGGGCGTTCGTAACTCCAGTGTTCGAGTTCACGGCCAACGAGAGTTGCTTCGGTTGTCCACCCTTCCCCGAGGGCCGCTTCAATCAGTTCGGCAGCGACGACGACGCGATTGTCGTCCCTACTGGCAAGCACGTAAGTGACATCGGGGTGAACCGCGACGGCAGTGTTCGAAACGAGCGTCCACGGGGTAGTCGTCCAGACCAGCAGGTCGGCTCCCTGCCACGGGCCCGACGTCAGCGGGAAACGTACGTAGACCGATGGGTCAACGACGGTCTCGTATCCCTGAGCGAGTTCGTGGTCAGACAAGGTCGTCCCACAGCGGGGGCAGTACGGTGCCACCCGGTAGTCCTCAGCAAGCAAGCCCTTATTGAAAATCTCGGCAAGTGCCCACCAGACGCTTTGCACGTATTCGGAATCCATCGTGCGATACGGGTTCGCCATATCGGTCCAGTAACCCATACGTTCGGTCATTTCGACGAAAAGATCGACGTTTCGAACGACCGATTCGCGGCATGCCGCGTTGAACTCAGCAATGCCGAACGCTTCAATATCGCCCTTGCCGCTGAACCCGAGTTCTTTCTCGACCGCGATTTCTACGGGCAAGCCGTGGCAATCCCAACCCGCTTTGCGATCAACATGGAAACCCTGCATGGTCTTGAACCGTGGAAAAATATCTTTGAAGACGCGTGCTTCCACGTGGTGCGTGCCGGGAGTTCCGTTCGCGGTGGGCGGCCCTTCATAAAATGTCCACCGTGGCGCATCGGCGTGTTGCTCCATCGAGGCCGCAAATGTGCCGTTTTTGTGCCAATAATCGAGTATTTCTTGCTCGAGCTGGGGGATTTCGACGTGGGCAGGGACCGGCCGGTAGGCCGAAACTGGCACGGAATTTGCGGCCGAGGAAGCGGAGCTAGAAGAAAACTCTGAAGACACGCCCGCCATTCTAGGCGTCAATGACTTGCCTTGAACGCTCGGTCGGTTTAGTGTCTCCGCATGCGCTCAACCACAATGGCAGTACTTGCAGGCGAAGATCCTTGGACAAAAGCAGAAGTAGATGCGGTCCAAGCCGAACTGACTGAAGACGTCGAACGTCTGGAAGCAGAACTTGATCACGCTGCAAAGGATCTTCAAGAACTCATGAGCGAAAGCTCTGACGGCGCGGGTGCGGATCAAGCAGACATTGGCTCCACGAGTCTCGAACGTGATGCCGAGTTGTCGCTTGCCGCAAACCAGCGCGATTTGCTGTACCAGACCAAGAAAGCCCTCGCACGGCTCGAATCAGGTGAATACGGTCAGTGCGAAATGTGCGGCGAGGCCATCGGCAAGGAACGTCTCATGGCATTCCCGCGGGCAACGCAGTGTATGGAATGTAAGCGTCGCGAAGAGCGCCGCTAATCAGGTGAATTCGTCCGAGAACGGTAGGGTTGATCACTCCGACGACGGCCCGGCCCCGCTTAGCTCGGGGTCAGTGCACCGGCTGTGGGTGCTGTTTGGTGCCGTGGTGGTTGCTGTCGTGGCGCTCGATCAAGCCTCGAAACAGTGGGCTGCCAATAACCTCGAGGGCCGCGATCCCATCAACGTGATTGGCACCTTCATCCAGTTCACCTTGCATTTCAATCCGGGTGCCGCGTTTGGGACGGCCGCCGGGTACACAGTCCTTCTGAGTCTGATTGCGATTTCTGTGTGCGTCGGAATCGCCTTCATGGCCAAGCGCCTTCGCGACCCGATCTGGGCGATTAGCTTGGGTTTGTTTCTCGGTGGCGCACTTGGCAACCTGATCGATCGGGTCTTTCGCGATCCGGGTTTTCTGCGTGGACACGTCGTCGACTTCATCAACTACAACGGTTGGTTCGTGGGGAACGTCGCAGACATCGCTTTGACCCTTGCTGCCATCATGATGGTGGTGCGTTCATGGCAAGGTGTGGGCGTGGACGGATCAAGCGAGCCTCCAGCAGGACACTCGCATCACGAGAAATGAGGCGAACATGACCCACCAAAGTCGTTCTGTGCTCATTCCTGAGGGATTGGCCGGCGAACGTGTGGACGTCGCGGTTTCTCGTCTCTTTGGCCTGTCACGTACGCGTGCCGGGCAGTTGGTTGTTGACGGTCTTGTCCTGGTCAACGGCCGCACCGCATCGAAGTCTGAACGTGTCGAGCCAGATTCCTTGCTGGAAGCAACGATTCCGGCACCAAAGGTTGTCGAAGTTGTCCCGCTAGCGGTCGACGGCATGGAAATCGTGTTCGAAGATGACGACATGGTTGTCGTCGACAAGCCGTGGGGCGTTGCCGCGCACCCAAGTGTTGGCTGGACGGGGCCAACCGTATCGGGCCACTTAGCCGGCATTGGAGTGCGAATTTCCACATCAGGCGCCCCTGAACGCCAAGGTATCGTGCAACGTCTCGATGTGGGTACGAGCGGTCTGATGATGGTGGCCAAGTCAGAGATGGCTTACACCGTGCTGAAGCAAGCGTTTCGTGATCGCACGGTGGACAAGACTTACCACGCACTTGTGCAGGGTCACCCCGATCCGCACACGGGGACGATCGATGCGCCGATCGCGCGGCATCCGAAACACGACTACAAATTCACGGTCCGCTCCGATGGTCGGCACAGCATCACCCACTACGAGACGCTCGAGGCACATCGCTATGCGTCGCTTCTCAACATCAAACTAGAGACAGGCCGCACTCACCAGATTCGTGTACATATGAGCGCACTGCACCATCCGTGTGTGGGAGACCCGCTGTACGGTTCAGACCCGACGCTCACTGCGAAGGTCGGGCTTGAGCGACAGTGGCTGCATGCAGTGAAATTGGGCGTTGAGCACCCGCGGACAGGTGAATGGGTTGAGTTTTCGTCGACGTATCCGGCCGATTTACAGCATGCGCTCGACGTTGTCCGGAACATTTCTTGATTCAAGGTGCGTAGGACTGCGCGAGTAGTTGGGCAACTACTGTCACAATGAGACATGACCAAAATCGCGCGCCAATCTGACAAGTTGAGGGATGTCTTGTATGACATCCGCGGCCCCGTCAGCGCGCGAGCGGCCCAACTTGAGGCTGAAGGTCATCGAATCCTCAAACTCAATATCGGAAATCCGCAACCGTTTGGCTTCGATGCACCCGCCGAAATCCTGCAAGATGTCATTGCGGGTTTGCCCACCGCGCAAGGCTACTCAGACTCGCGCGGTATTCAGTCCGCGCGACGCGCGGTCGTACACCACTACCAACTCATCGAGGGTTTTCCGACACTCGATATTGACGATGTGTGGTTGGGCAACGGTGTCTCAGAACTGATTCAGATCGCTCTGCAAGCGCTTCTCAATAATGGCGATGAAGTCCTTATTCCGTCGCCGGACTATCCCTTGTGGACCGCAGTCACCAACCTTGCTGGTGGTCGCCCCGTTCACTATCTGTGTGACGAAGAGAAAGACTGGACGCCCGACATCGACGATCTCGAATCAAAGATCACAGATCGCACCCGCGTCATTGTGGTGATCAACCCGAACAACCCGACGGGCGCTGTGTATTCGCCTGAGGTGCTTCAAAAGATCGTTGATTTGGCCCGCAAGTACGACTTGATTTTGATGGCTGATGAGATCTACGACAAGATCCTGTACGACGAAGCCAAGCACGTTTCGATCGCGACTCTCGCGCCAGACGTTCTGACGCTGACCTTCAACGGACTTTCCAAGGCGTATCGCGTGTGCGGGTATCGCAGTGGCTGGGTTGTCGCGACGGGCCCACTGGAACGCGCTCGGGATTATCTCGCAGGCATCACACTCTTGGCGTCAATG
>CALMUY010000132.1 GCA_937873005.1 uncultured Aeromicrobium sp.
CTTCTTCGGGCGCGTCGTCAAGTTCAACAGATTCCGCGGTCCAGCCCTTGGGCATCTGATCTGCCGTCAAAAGCGCCTTCTGAATGTGTGCATCCGTGAGCGGACTGCCGCCACCTGAACAGCCCGAGAGCACTAATGCAGAGACGGAAAGAAGAGTCACCCAGTATGAACGCATGGGCACGAGCATAGGACATGGTGTTCGTTTTCAGCGGAGTCTCGAACGTGCTTTTTTCTCCACTCGAAAAGAGTGTGCAATCACACCCACTAGCGCTTGTGAAAAACGGCACGAGGAAACGTGTCGCCTTTCACTACACCCAGCACGCCATCGGACCCATCGCAGGCTAATCTAAACCTAAGCACTTGCGTGCCCAAACCAACCGGATCCAGCACATTGGAAGAGGCGATTCTGCCCGTGGCCGAGTCTTCCCCCAGCACGTCCCCTAGCGACGTCACAAGCCCAGACTTCGGAGCCAACGAATGGCTCGTTGAAGACAAGTACGAACAATTCCTCGCAGACCCGACCTCGGTCGATGATGCTTGGGCCGAGTTCTTCCGCGCTGGCGGATACTCGAACGGCAGTTCTGCGGTTCCGAGTCCGGCCGCGAGCACACCCGCGCCGGCCACCCCTGCCGCGCCGGCCACCCCTGCCGCGCCGGCCACTCCAGCCGCTGCTGCCCCCGCTCCTGTACCGGCCGCTCCTGCGAAGAAGGCAACGCCTCCCCCGCCACCGGTGAGTGACGATGTGGAACGCGTCCCTCTCCGTGGGGCCGCAGCTCGGACCGCAACGAACATGGACGAAAGCCTCACGGTCCCGACCGCGACGAGCGTCCGCACCGTTCCGGTCAAGTTGATCTTCGACCAACGCGTCGTCATCAACAATCACCTTGCCCGTGAACGCGGCGGCAAAGTTTCGTTCACGCACATC
The DNA here is from genome assembly GCA_937873005.1 of uncultured Aeromicrobium sp. GTDB lineage: Bacteria > Actinomycetota > Actinomycetes > Propionibacteriales > Nocardioidaceae > Aeromicrobium. The sequence goes on from CALMUY010000132.1 coordinate 926, forward strand.
ATCGGTTACGCCATCGTGCAAGCGATCAAGTCGATGCCCGAAATGAATACAGGCTTCTTCTACGACGAAAAGGGCAAGCCTGTTCAGCTCAAGCCTAAACACATCAACTTTGGCCTCGCCATCGATTTGCAGAAGCCCAACGGCACTCGCCAACTCCTAGTGCCCAACATCAAAGCAGCCGAGACTCTTGACTTCGCTGGTTTCTGGCGCGAATACGAAACCATGGTGCGCAAGGCACGCGACGGCAAACTCGAAGTTTCCGACTTCCAAGGCACGACCGTCAGCCTCACCAACCCCGGCGGCATCGGAACGAATCACTCGGTTCCACGCCTGATGGCGGGTCAGGGCGTCATCGTCGGTGTCGGCTCGATGGAGTACCCGCCCGAATACCACGGCGCATCTGAACAGACGATCACCCGCTTGGCAGTCTCCAAGATGATGACGTTGACCTCCACTTACGATCACCGCGTCATTCAAGGTGCCCAATCGGGCGAGTTCCTCAAGCGCGTGCATGCATTGCTCTTGGGCGAAGACGGCTTCTACGACGAGATCTTCAAGTCGCTGCGTTTGCCGCACGAACCGATCCGCTGGGCGCAAGACATCTCCGTAGATCACGACGACGATGTCACCCGTCAAGCGCGCGTCATCGAACTCATCCACGCGTACCGCACGCGAGGACACTTGATCGCAGACACGAATCCAATTGAGTTCGGACTTCGTTCTCACCCAGATCTCGATATCGCGTCGCACGGCTTGACTTTGTGGGATCTCGATCGAACTTTCGCCGTCGGTTCGTTCGGGCCAACCACTGGCAAAGCACGAATGAAGTTGCGTGAACTCCTCGGCATCCTGCGCGATTCGTACATCCGCAAACTCGCCTTGGAATACATGCACATTCAGGACCCTGCAGAACGCAGGTGGTTCCAAGAACGCATCGAGAAGCCACACGTCAAAGAAGACAGCCATGAACAATTGCGCATTCTGCAAAAGCTCAACCAGGCAGAAGCTTTCGAGACGTTCCTGCAGACCAAGTACGTCGGCCAAAAGCGATTCAGTCTCGAAGGTGGCGAGACCACGATCCCGCTGCTCGATGAAATCTGTGGCGCTGCCGCCGCCGACGGACTCGAGGAAGTCGCCATCGGCATGGCACACCGTGGTCGCCTCAACGTTTTGGTCAATATCGCCGGCAAAGACCCGAGCCTCGTGTTCCGTGAGTTCGAAGGAAACATCGACCCGCGCACCGTTCAGGGTTCAGGCGACGTCAAATACCACCTTGGCGTTGAAGGCGAGTTCACGTCAAGCAAGGGCGACAGCATCAAAGTGTCAGTCGCCGCCAACCCCTCGCACCTCGAGGTCGTCAACCCAGTGCTCGAAGGCATTGCCCGCGCCAAGCAGGACGTGCTTGACCGTGGCGCCGAGTTCCCTGTGCTTCCAGTTCTCGTTCACGGCGATGCGGCCTTCGCTGGCCAGGGCGTCGTAGCCGAGACGTTGAACCTGTCGCAATTGCGCGGCTACCGCACGGGCGGCACGATCCACGTCATCGTGAACAACCAAGTCGGCTTCACCACCAGCCCGTCCTCCTCGCGCTCCTCGACATACAGCACAGATGTTGCTCGCATGATTCAAGCGCCTGTGTTCCACGTCAACGGTGATGATCCCGAAGCCTGCATGCACGCGGCACGCTTGGCCTATGAGTACCGCGCGACGTTCAACAAGGACGTCATCATCGACCTCATTTGCTACCGCCGTCGTGGTCACAATGAAGGCGACGATCCCAGCTTCACGCAACCGCTCATGTACGACACGATCGAAGCCAAGAAATCGGTCCGCAAGTTGTACACCGAAGCGCTTGTCGGCCGTGGCGACATCACGATGACTGAAGCGGAAAACGCGCTCAACGAGTACCGCACGCTTCTTGAAGACCACTTCGGAAAAGTACGCGAACAGGAACAAAACGACACGTACATGCGTACGCCGGACTATCCTGCGAAGCCGCATCGCGATGCCGTCGTCACTCACACAACCCGGGAGGTGCTCGAAGCAGTATCGCGGGCATACACCGATGTGCCCGAAGGGTTCACCGTCCACCCCAAGGTTCTCCCCCAGTTGCAGCGTCGAGCCGCTTCCAATCTGGAAGGCCCGAGCGATTGGGGCGCAGGCGAAATCATCGCAATGGGGTCGCTGCTGGCTGAGGGCCGTCCCGTGCGCCTCGCGGGTCAGGACTCGCGACGCGGCACGTTCACGACACGGTTCGCTACGATCATCGATCGCACCAACGCCAACGAGTGGACGCCGCTTACACAGGTAAGTCCTGACCAAGCGAACTTCTACGTCTACGACTCGCTCTTGAGTGAATACGCAGCGCTTGGTTTTGAGTACGGCTACTCGGTGGCTCGCCCCGAGGCTCTCACCATGTGGGAAGCCCAGTTCGGTGACTTCGTCAATGGCGCTCAATCCGTGATTGACGAGTACATTTCCTCAGGCGAAACCAAGTGGGGACAGCACTCCGGAGTTGTCTTGCTTTTGCCTCACGGATATGAAGGCCAAGGCCCCGACCACTCCTCCGGCCGCATTGAACGTTTCTTGACGCTCGCTGCCAACGATGAATTCACGGTCGCGCAGCCCTCCACACCGGCGTCCTACTTCCACCTTTTGCGTCGCCAGAACTTGGAAGCACAGCACCGTCCGCTGATCGTATTCACACCAAAGTCGATGCTGCGTAACAAGCAGGCCGTATCGCAACCAGAGGACTTCACATCGGGCACCTTCCGACCCGTCATTGGCGACGATCAGGTTAACCCGAACAACGTCAAGAAGATCCTTGTTTGCTCGGGCAAGATTACGTGGGACCTCATGACTGAACGCAAGAAGCGCGAAGGTGACGACTTCACGACCGCGATTGTTCGAGTAGAGCAGTTGTACCCGCGTCCGGTCAAGGAACTGCAGGTAGAGTTCGCGAAATTCGATAACGCCGAAGAGATTCGCTGGGTTCAAGACGAACCAGAGAACCAAGGTCCTTGGCCACATGTACAGATGCATATGCGTGAAGCGTTCGACCTTCCGTTCTCAGCGGTTACTCGTCCGGAATCCTCGACCACATCGACTGGTTCGCATTCGGTTCACCTCGAAGAAGCCAAGCAGTTGATGGACCAGGCGTTTGGCTAAGCCGAGGGATCGACGTGTATTTCACTGACCGCGGTATCGAAGAGTTGCAGGCTCGCAGAGGCGAAGAAGAAGTTTCGCTGAGCTGGCTGGCTGAACAATTGTCACTATTCGTTGACCTCAATCCTGAGTTTGAAGTTCCCGTCGAGCGACTCGCCACGTGGCTTGCGCGCCTCGACGATGATGACGACGAATAGAACTCAATAACGCGAATGGCCCCGACCAAAATATTGGTCGGGGCCATTCGCGTTCATGAGACGCTAACGCGTCAGCACGATCTTGCCGAAGACGTTCTGATCGATCACGCGTTGCAGTCCAACTGCGGCATTCTCCATCGGCATCTCTTCATCGATGATCGGACGCACGTTCGTATTAGCCATGAAATCGGCGAGCGCCCGCAGTTCTTCGCGCGTGCCCATCGTGGAGCCGTGCACCCGCATTTGTTGGAAGAAGATCCGCGTGAGTTCAGCGTGACTAGGCGCATCACCCGAAGTCGCCCCGGAGATCACGAGCGTGCCACCCGGACGCATGGCACGAATGGAATGCGACCACGTGGCGGCGCCCACGGTTTCCATGACCGCATCAACTTTCTTCGGAAGTCGTGCGCCGGACTCGAAAACCTCGTGGGCCCCTAACTCGAGCGCCTGCGTTCGCTTCGATTCGTCACGGCTCGTCGCGAAGACGGTGAGGCCTGCGGCCCTGGCCAGAGCGATGGCCGCCGTGGCGACGCCTCCCCCTGCGCCTTGCACGAGGACAGTGTCACCAGGTTTGACGTCGGCTTGAGTGAAAAGCATCCGATAGGCGGTCAACCACGCAGTAGGCAAGCAGGCAGCCTCGGCAAACGAAAGCCCAGCCGGTTTAGCGATAACGTTACGTTTCGGCACGGCAACACGTTCCGCGAAGGTGCCTTGGAACCGCTCGGACAGGAGCGAGCGGCGCGGATCGAGAGTCTCGTCGCCAACCCAATCCGGGTCAGAAATGACAGCGTGAACTATAACTTCGTTGCCATCTTCGTCGAATCCAGCGGCATCGCAGCCAAGGATCATCGGCAACGATTCCTCGCGCAGGCCAACTCCTCGCAAACTCCACACGTCGTGGTGGTTGATGGAGGCAGCCTTCACCGTCACAGTCGTCCAACCATCTGGCACGACTGGTTCAGGTCGCTCACCAACAACGAGACCCGACATCGGGTCCGCGCTGTTCATTGAAGCGGCATAGACAGCAAACATGAGCACATCCCTTCAAGGAGACTGTCACGCGTCGCGACAGCATAAGAAATCAGAAGATCAGTAAGGTCGGCGTGCCAGTCCGTCGCGGCGTGCCGTGTCGGTGACGGCCTTCGCCACTGCGGGCGCCACACGCGGATCGAACGGCGACGGAATGATGTAACCGGGGGCCAAGTCCTCGCCCACGAGGTTCGCGATTGCCTCAGCCGCCGAAAGTTTCATGGACTCGGAAATCTGGGTGGCGCGAACACCAAGCGCACCGCGGAAGATGCCGGGGAACACCAAAACGTTGTTGATCTGGTTCGGGAAGTCAGAACGGCCCGTCGCGACGACTGCGGCATACTTCGACGCGATATCGGGGTGTACTTCAGGTGTTGGGTTCGCCAACGCGAAAATAATCGCGTTCGGGGCCATACCTGCAACGGCTTCTTCGGGCACTTGCCCACCCGAAACACCAATGAACACGTCAGCACCCTGAAGCGCGTCCGACACCGAACCAGGCTTGGCCCAATCCGCTGTTTCGTCAGCCAACCACCGCTTGACATCGTTGAGGTCGTCACGCTCGGGAGTGATTACGCCCTGACGGTCAACTACCGAGATTTTGCGGATTCCGGACGAATGCAAGATCTTCGTGATCGCCACGCCCGCAGCGCCGGCCCCTGAAATGACAACCTTCGCTTCGTCGAATTCACGCTCGGTGAGGCGCAAAGCGTTGATGAGTGCAGCCAACGTGACCACTGCTGTTCCGTGCTGATCATCGTGGAAAACCGGAATATCGAGAGCTTCAATGAGTCGCTTTTCAATCTCGAAGCAACGAGGGCTCGAGATGTCTTCGAGATTGATGCCGCCGAACGTGGGCGCGAGACGAATGATGGTCTCGACGATCTCATCAGTGTCTTTGGTGTCGAGCGCGACCGGAATCGCATCCACTCCACCAAATTGTTTGAACAAGATCGCTTTGCCTTCCATGACTGGCATGGCGGCGTCGGGGCCAATGTCGCCCAATCCGAGCACGGCAGTGCCGTCAGTGATCACGGCAACGGTGTTGGAAACCCACGTGTATTCGTGGGCGAGTTCGCTATCGGCGGCAATCGCTTCGCAGACCAAAGCCACGCCCGGCGTATACGCGATGGCGAGATCGTTTGCGTCTGCCAACGGGACGGAGGAAGCGATTTCCATTTTTCCGCCGCGGTGTAACGCGAAGATTGGGTCGTCGTGATCTGGCAAAGTCATGAGTGGCGTACGTCGATCTGTCAAGTCGTTGGGAAACGGAAAGCACTGAGTTTTCTCATCGATTTCAGTGCGATCGGATCACGATCAGCCTCGAGATAGGACGAGCCTCAATGCGGGGTGTGCCCATCGTCCATTCTCTCATACTCACAGATCGCTAGGCCGATCGGCTAAGGCAGCGCGGGCGCTCTTGGTCGCCAAACAGGCCATGACGATCACTGCTGCAACGGCCAAAACGATGCCAGCGGGGACGATTCCGGGCAGGTCCTT
>CALMUY010000133.1 GCA_937873005.1 uncultured Aeromicrobium sp.
GGGCAATCCACCTGCTCTCGGCACGGGCACGGCAACCGCCGGCAAACCGCCAATTCCCGAGACGCAACAGAGTCGTTGGATCTGACCTCGGATGCGCGCCAAGTCCTCGTCGAAGCGCGGCGTGAGAGTCGGGGCAGTCGGCAAGATGAGTACCCGATCAGCCAACCAGTCGATGAGTCGCGCACGAACGATCTCGAGGTTTGACCGCGCCTCGTCCGCGTCGGCTTGGGTCACTAACTGGGCGAGTTCGAACCGTTCTCGCACTGCCGCACCGATGTTGCCCCAATGCGCATCCACCCATACCCCGTGCGCTTGCCATACCTCGAAAGCTTGCAGCGTGACGAAGTCCGAGAGATCGTTCAGGGTAATCTCCGGCCAGACAACCGGCTGTGCCCCCAACGAGTCGGCAAACCCTGCCACCGACGCACGAACTGAGGCGTCTGAATACCCCATCAAGGTGTCAACGATGACAAGACCGCTGAACCCTCGATCGGGCGAGGCAGGAAGCAGCACGTCGCCGGCGGCCGCTAGGACGTCGGCTGAACGCGCCACGAGTCCAACCGTGTCAAAACTCGGGGCCATCGGAATCACGTCTTCAACAGCGATCGCGCCGTGCGTCGGACGCAAGCCGAACAAACCTTGGTAGGCCGCCGGAATCCGAATTGAACCGCCCGTGTCGGTTCCCAACCCGATGTCGGCTGCTCCACATGCCACCGCGCTCGCCGAACCAGACGATGAACCGCCGGGAATGAGATCTCGACCGAGTGGGTTGGGCGGGCGACCCCAATGCGCGTTCAGGCCGTCGAGACTGTAAGCGAACTCGTCCATGTGCGCGATGCCTTGAACCCCGGCGCCTGCGTCGAGTAAGCGCTGCACCGCTGATGCATTCTGCGAGTTGATGGGAGAGTCGCCTAGGAACGCGGGGTTGCCGAACCCAGTCCCCTCCCCCGCGATCGCGAAGATGTCTTTGACTGCGACTCTCAACTCATCAAGCGGGCCCCGGTGAGCCGCCGGGATGAGCGGATCGCCCCAACGTCGCCAGATCATGGGGTCGTAGTCCGAGCCAAGTTTCGTCACTGAACCATCATGACCTGAGACCTCAAAGTCAGCGCGCCGGTGCGACCTTCAGGTGTTGCGAAAGCCGCGCAAAATCGTCCACGCTCAATTGTTCGCCACGAAGTTTCGGATCGATCCCTGCAGCCACGAGCGCTTCCTCGGCCGCCGCTGGACTACCAGCAACACCCGCGAGTGCGGCGCGCAACGTCTTCCTGCGTTGAGCGAATGCAGCATCGGCGACCGCGAAGGTAGCTGCGCGGTCTGCTTCGGCTGGCGGTTCGCGTCGAGTCAATTTCACGAGTGCGGAATCGACGTTCGGAGTCGGCCAAAAAACGTTTCGTCCGATGGCCCCCGCAAGCTCAACATCCGCATACCAACGGGCCTTGACGCTCGGCACGCCATAGGTTCGTCCACCAGGGGTTGCTGCGAGCCTGTGAGCGACTTCAGCCTGGACCATAACCAAGACGGTTCGAATGCTGGGGAAAGTCGCCAAAAAATGCAAAAGCACCGGCACAGAAATGTTGTACGGGAGGTTCGCCACAAGCGCTGTAGGCGCCGGGCCCGGCAGTTCGATAACTTTCATCGCGTCGGCATGAACCAATTCAAACCCGTCGCCTGCCCGCGGCGCGAACTCCTCGATCGTGGCCGGCAGCAAGCGCGCAAGGGTGTTATCAATCTCGACGGCGACGACTCGCGAGGCCACTTCGAGCAAACCGAGTGTGAGCGAACCGAGGCCAGGCCCGATCTCAACGACAACATCATCAGCCGTCAAGTCGGCAGCGCGAACGATTCGGCGAACAGTATTGGCGTCGGTGACGAAGTTTTGTCCGCGTTGTTTCGTCGGCTTGATCCGCGCCGTTTCGACGAGGTTTCGTACATCATTGTGGGCGAGCAGCCGTACCTTCGGCTCGCCAGACTCGCTCAGCGAAGTCCCAACTTCCGAGTACACGACGGCCACTGTCCCCAACCGGAACGAGCCTGCAGAATCTTGCCGCGTTTGATCTGTTCAGCCTTGCTGTGCTGGTGCGGAAGGCCCGTACCGCCCATCGCGCGCCAAGTACCAGCTGAGAATTGCAGGCCGCCGTAATAGCCGTTGCCCGTGTTGATCTTCCAGTTTCCGCCAGACTCACACTTAGCCAAACGATCCCAAACTCCGCCGTCGATGTTGTCGGGGTTTTCCTTCGTGCCTTGACGAACAACTTGATCGATTGGTGGCCGAATCGAGGTACGCGACACGACGACACGTTCGCGGACCTTGCCGTCGGCCAAAATGAGTTTGACCTTCGCTTTGTCTTCGCCGAGACGCCCCGCCTTAACGATGGTCTTTTGGTCCTCAAACATTGCCGCATCTTTCGTGACGTTCACGTCGAACTTCACTTGCAGAGTCTCGGTGCGAGTCACGTGTTTGATTCGAGTGAGTTTGAGCGCTTGCCCTGGCTTCACATACGAACCGAGCCCTGGCTTCGCTTCGTCGAGTTCGCCAAGGGTGAGCCCAAGTTCATCAAAAACAGCCGCGACCGTCGGCTCGGCAGTGACGAGCGTGCGCTTCTTGCCGTCGGCCTTGACAGTCACTTTTTTCGGGTTGGAGACAACGAGGCTGAAACCTTGATTCGTAATCAGGTCGTTGGTCCCTGCTGAGACGATAGCGCCCGGCTTTGGTGTCACCTTAAGTTCATTGAGTGCCTCGTCAACACGAGCGGCATACACGGTGTTTTGGGAGACGGTTCCATCAACGGCGAGCGTGACTGGTTTGGCAGTACGCACCTGAATTTGTGCGCCTGAATCGAGGACGGACCCGATCGGTGTCGATAGCCGGTCTTGGTCTGAAACGTCTACTCCGTGATCATCGAGCAGTTCGCCGACAGTATTTGCCGTCGTACGAACGTCCATCACGACACCGTCGATGTCGAGCGTGACTCGCTGGTCATAGTTCGACAACGAGACGACTCCGCCAGCGATGAGCGCGAGCGCGCTCGTCATTCCGGCCATCTTCACCGCGTTAGCCGCAGTGACTTCTGGTAACAATCGGGGCACTAAATAACCTCGTGTTTCGACAACACAACTTTTCCACCTTGACCGGTTGAGAGGGTCAAGTCAACTATTTCGGAGCAAAGTAGTCCTAAAACCCCCCGCCGCCAAAGGCCGCCGAAGTGTTGGAATCGATGTCGGCGCACAGGCCGTCAACATCGGTTTTGAGCACATCGGCCATGAACCGGATCGTGTGCGGAATGAGGTATGAGGCGTTACGCCGTCCACGATACGGTTCAGGCGTCAGGAACGGTGCGTCAGTTTCCACAAGAATCCGATCGCGCGGAGTCACAAGCAAGGCCTCCCTGAGATTCTGGGCGTTCTTGAAGGTGACAGTGCCCGCAAATGACAGAAAAGCCCCACGATCTAGGCATTTTTTAGCAAAATCAGCGTCCCCGCTGAAGCAATGCATCACGACGCGTACGGGGGGTTCCTCCGTATCGAGAACTCGCAGCACATCATCGTGCGAATCACGGTCGTGAATCACGAGAGTTCGGTCGTTCCGTCGAGCAATATCGATGTGTCGGCGGAAGGAATGATGTTGCGCAGGACGACCCTCTTCTCCCGTCCGAAAGTAATCCAAACCGGTCTCGCCTATCGCCCGAACTACAGGGTCGATAGCAAGCATTTCGATCTGGTCTATAACGTGATCAAGGTCATGCCCAAGACGCGCCGCATCATTGGGGTGAATCGCCACCGCAGCCACCACATTCGAGAAAGCGTGTGCCACCTCAACGGCGCCTTGCGAACTGGCCAAGTCGTAACCCACGTCCACGATTCGCGTCACGCCCACGGCCTTGGCGGCTGCCAAGGCGGCACCGATCTGGTCGAGGTCGCCCCCTTTGGCGCCATAACCTAAATGGCAGTGGTTGTCCGCCACTGCTACGGCCAACGGTTCAGGCGCCGGGGGAATCTCGTTGCGTTCTGAAGCCACGCGACTCAAGCTTTCGGTTCAAGTTCAATGCGCGGGAACAGCGCCGCGGTCTTCGTAATGGGCGTGCCCGCAGGGATTTGTCCCCATTGGGCCACCTCTTCAATGCGCTGTGTGGCCAACTGGCCTAACGATTCGCTTACCCCAAGTGATTCCCACAGCAGAGTTGTGGATTTGGGCATGATCGGATGCAAAGTCACGGCCAACACGCGCAAGCCCTCAGCCACGGTGTTGAGAATCGTGCCCAAGCGTTCACGTTGCGAATCGTCTTTCGCTACCGCCCACGGCTCTTGTTCGGTGATGTACCCGTTCAACGCTTCCACAATGCGCCAGATTGAACTCAAGGCGTCCTGAGGCGCAAGCCGTTCAATCGCTGCGTCAGCATCGGTAACTGCCTGCTGAACGAGTTCGACGATGCTGGTTTCTGCTTCGGTGAGTTCGCCAGCGGCTGGCAGTTGCCCATCGAAATACTTACCGACCATGGCTGCCGCACGCGAGGCGAGATTTCCGAATCCGTTGGCAAGTTCTGCGTGATACCGCGCCCCGATGTCTTCCCACGAAATCGACCCGTCTTGACCGAACGTCAACGCGCGAGCGAAGTAATACCGATAAGCATCTGAACCAAAAACGTTGATGATTTCTGTCGGGTGAATACCGTTCGCCTTCGACTTGCTCATCTTTTCGCCACCCACCAGCAGCCAACCGTGTGCGAAAACGCGGTGCGGCACCGGCAGATCGGCGGCCATCAACATGGCGGGCCAGATTACTGCGTGGAATCGCACGATGTCCTTACCAACGATGTGTACGCTCGCAGGCCACAATTGGTTGAAACGTTCTTCATCGACGCCATAGCCCGCAGCAGTCGCATAGTTCAGCAACGCTTCAATCCACACGTACATCACGTGGGATTCATCCCAGGGCACCGGAATACCCCAGTCGAACGTCGAACGCGAAATCGACAAGTCTTTGAGTCCGCTCTTCACGAACGAAATGACTTCATTTCGCGCCGATTCTGGCTGAATGAATTCGGGATTCTCTTCATACAGCGCCAACAGCCGCTCTTGGAAACGGCTCAGCGGGAAAAAGTAGTTCTCTTCTGTGACATGTTCGAGCCGACTGCCGTCGAGGGCTGAAACCTTGAAGCCGTCATCATCGCCTTCGCCGTCTTTAACGTATTCGTCGGCGACGAATTCCTCTGAGGAGACGCTGTACCAACCGCTGAACGAGCCACTGTAGACGCCATCGCGTTCATGCAGGGCATTCCAAAATGCCTGTGCACCCACTTTGTGACGCTCTTCGGTGGTGCGAATGAAATCGTCGTTGGCCACATCGATGACCTCGAGCATGGGCTTCCATTCCTCGTTGACGAGGCGGTCTGTCCAGGCTTGGGGCGACACATTGTTAGCTTCAGCTTTTCGCAATACTTTCTGGCCGTGCTCGTCGACCCCGGTCAGGAACCACACCGATTCGCCACGCTGCCGGTGCCAACGCGTAATGATGTCGCTGATAGCTGTCGTGTAGCCGTGCCCGATGTGTGGCGCATCGTTGACGTAATAGATCGGCGTGGTGAGGTAAAAAGTCGAATCTGACACGCCTTTGAGTCTAGTGTCGGCCTGATCTTTCTCCATGAGCGGCAGCGTAGACGCGTTTGCGCCCCATACCCGTGCTCGCGGCTACCTGGTCGATAGCGTCGCGTTTACTCAGGCCCGAATCGATTCCTTCAGTAACGAGTTGCGCTAGTTGCGCGTCGGAAAGTTCCACAACTTCAGCGGTGGCTCCGCCGACGACGATTGTGATTTCGCCTTTGATGTGCTCTTTGTTCGATGCCCATTCGACAAGATCGGCGAGCGTTCCTCGGGCAACCTCTTCATAGGTCTTTGTCAGCTCACGACATACAGCCGCCGGCCGGTCAGAACCAAAAACTTCAGCCATTGCGGTCAGCGTCGCTTCCGTCCGGTGTGGCGACTCAAAAAACACCATCGTGCGTAGTTCGGTCGCGAGCGCCCCAAACACGCGCAAACGCTCTCCGTGCTTTCGGGGCGCGAACCCTTCAAAACAAAAGCGATCAACCGGCAAGCCCGAAAGCGCCAACGCAGTCAGAACCGCGCTCGGACCGGGAATAGCTCGCACCTCGTGACCGTGCTCGATAGCGGCGGCGGTAATCCGATAGCCCGGATCTGAAACGCTCGGCATGCCGGCATCGGTGATGACCAGTACGGTAAGCCCCTCACTCAAATACCCGAGCAATTCACCTACCCGCTCACGTTCATTCCCTTCGAAATGTGACACCACTTTCGCGGTCAGATTCACCGCGAGGTCTTGCGCAAGCCGACGCAACCGGCGGGTGTCCTCGGCGGCAATGACATCAGCGTCCGCTAGGGCGTTTTTGAGTCGTTCGGAGGCGTCACCCACGTTGCCAATGGGCGTCCCGGCAAGTATCAGCACCTTCTGATCTTCCCACGAGACCGTGATTCTTTGACGTGCGACAACGTTGGGCACGCTTTGTGCGTTGGGCCCATTTAGGGTGGAAGTCGTGACCGCTCAACTTCGTGACCCACGCTTGTGGGGCTGGCTCGTCCCATGCCAGATTGCTTTGGTCGCATTTTTCCTTCGCCTCTGGCACTTGGCCGAGCCCAACAAACTCATGTTCGATGAGACCTATTACGCGAAAGACGCGTGGTCTCTCCTGCAATACGGCTACACGCGAGATGCGGTTGAGGGCGCCAACGAGCGGATCGTCGCTGGCGACCTGTCGAACCTCTTCACGACTGAACCCACGTGGATCGTCCACCCAGACGGCGGCAAATGGTTGATCGCCATTGGCCAAGAACTTTTCGGCATGACATCTTTCGGCTGGCGATTCTCGGCTGCTGTCGCTGGCTCGGTCCTCGTGCTCGTGGTCATGCGTTTGGCGCTACGCCTCACCGGTTCACTGGCGTTTGCATCGATCGCGGGCCTGCTCATCACGATTGACGGCGTTCACTTCGTCATGAGTCGGATTGCCTTGCTCGATATTTTTCTGACGCTGTGGCTCGTCTGCATGGTGGCAAGCCTCGCTGCCGATCGCGACTGGCTCGCGACTCGGCTTGAGCGCGGCGTGCCTGTCGGCTGGTTCAGACCATGGCAATTCGCAGCGGGCATGTGCGCAGGCTTGGCGGTCGGCACCAAATGGAGCGCCTTGTGGGTGGTTGCAGCCTTCGGCATCACGATGGTTCTCTGGGAGATGGTGCTGCGTGGCAAACCTGCGTCGATCACCGATGGCGCCATACGGCTTATGCGTGTTGGCGTTCCGGCGTTCGGGCACCTCGTGGTGCTGGGGTTTGTCGTCTACCTCGCCACGTGGACAAGTTGGCTCATCCATTGGGAAGTCTTCGCGCAGCGATTCGGTCACGGTTACGGGGATATCGCGCCGTGGGGCGACTACCTGAACCGCACTGATCCGACCTGGTTCACGGCTGTGACCGATCCGCTGCGTTCGCTGTGGCATTTCCACGTCATGACGTATGGATTCCACACCGGCGACTACCTCGCCGGAGTGGACCATCCCTACCAATCGAACCCCGCCGGGTGGCTCCTCCAAGTTCGCCCCACGAGTGTGGACACGGTCACCGATGTCGCGGCTGCGCAATGTGGCGCCCCCACTGATTCCACGTGCATCAGCGAGGTACTCATCCTCGGCAATGTCGTGCTGTGGTGGACGGGAACGATCGCCCTGTTGGCCGCGGCGGTCGCTTGGGTCAAGACGCGTACGTGGGTGTGGAGCGTACCTATCGTGGGCGTCGCGGCGACGTGGTTGCCTTGGTTCACAGTCGGTTCGCGTCCCATTTTCACGTTCTATTCGATCGCAATTTTGCCGTTCTTGACGCTCGGCCTCGTACTCGTCATGCACGCTCTCTACGAGTATTTCGGGCGCCCTCGCTGGTATTGGGCTCCAATAGGGATTTTCCTTGCAGCCGCCATCGCGATGGCGTGGTGGCTGTGGCCGCTGTGGACCAACGCGCTGATCCCTTATGACGACTGGCATGCGCGCATGTGGTTCGACTCGTGGATTTAGAACGAGGATCCGTTCGCAAAAAACTGTGAGACGTTGTGGCGGTGCGTGACATTTATAGGTGTGATGCCCCACCATGAGTTCACCATGATGACGACAGATTCAGGCGACTCACCCACCGACGAGACCCTGCTAGCCAAGGCACGACACGGCGAGCAGGCAGCTTTTGGCGAACTCTTCGACCGTCACGTTAAGGCAGTCTTTTGGCAGGCCTACGGCGTGGTTCAGGACGCAGATTCGGCCCAAGACATCACGCAGGAAGCCTTCTGCACCCTGTGGCTCAAACGCGACACGGTGTTCTTGGCGAAGCAGTCTGCCTTGCCGTGGCTACTCGTTACTGCACGCAATCTGGCTCTCAACGCTGCACGAAAGTCTCGCCGCAACCCGACATTGACGCTGGTCGAAGAAATCACGGCGGACACCGCGAGTGAGCCTGAATCAGTTGTTGACACCCAAGTTGTCGCCAACCACATCGCCCACGCTATTGGCGGGCTTTCGGCCATCGACCGCGAGTTGTTTGACCTGTGTGTTGAAGAAGAACTGAGTTATGAGCAGGCCGCAGCCCGACTTGGAATTTCGCATGGGGCCGTCCGCAACCGACTCAGCCGACTCAAGAAGCGTCTGCGCAATGATCTTGCGGACGTCCGGGAGGAATCATGACTAAAGACACCGATGTACTTACGCGAGAACGGATTGCCTCCATGCGCACGAACGTGATGAGCCGAACCGGCGAGACCCCAAGCAAGAAGAAGCGCGCCATGCCACTCATCGCGGCAGCGGCCGCCATCGGCATCCTCGGGACAGCCGGAATCGGTTTCAACTACGCACTCCAGTCCACCGGTTTGATTCAATCCGAAAGAGCTGCTCAAACCGGGGGCGGCACTTCGTACGCCGACATGGTGGGCGACGTTGACGTGACCGGCTCGGCAGACTCGAAAGCGCTTGCCCCGGAAGTTGGCAGCGTCGCAAGCGAAAATGTGACGAAGGTTTCAACCGAAAACGTCATCGTGACGGGTTCGCTTGATGTGCGGGTCAAAAACTCGGCGAAAGCCCGAGCCGAAGTCCGCGAGAAGGTTGCCGCCTTGGGTGGGCGAATTGACAATGAGTCGATGAGCCAAAGCGAAGGTAGTGACATCACCATGACGGTGCGCGTCCCTGGCACCTCAGTAGACGAATTCACCACGATGGTAAATGAACTCGGCAAGGTTGAACACTCATCCGTGCAACGAGTTCAGGTCGATCAACAAGTGCGTGATCTCGATGCCCGGATTG
>CALMUY010000134.1 GCA_937873005.1 uncultured Aeromicrobium sp.
AACGTGCTCGTGCACAGCGCCGGTAACGATTCGGTGTTTGACGGCAATGCGGCGAGCGGACATTTGCGAACCGAACGGCAACAGCCAACCGCGCCAATGCGGAGCGAACCCACCCGTCACCGACAAGGCCACCCCGCCCTTGGCGCGCTCGGCAAAGAACGCGGCCATCTCATCAAGGTGCTTGGTGCCATCTTCGAGGCCGGTATGCATCGAACCCATAATCACGCGGTTTCGCAAAGTGGTGTGACCGAGATCGAGGGGGCTCAAAAGGTGCGGATAGGTGCTCATAGGAGGACTCCTAGCTTGTGATGAGATAGGAGGGTGATTTCAACTCTCCAAGCATGGCTTTTGGTAGGCGCAGGCATCTTCAACATTGCGATCTGGCCGCGTTTCATCGTGGCCATCACCAAGGACCCCCGCGCATGGACCGGCGAAGCGTGGCACAGTTCAGGGACGTCATTCTTGTGGGTACACGTCGTGTTGGTTACGGCAGCGGTATCAGTTGCGCTCGTGGTGTTGTTCATCGGAATCAGTGCTCTTCGGAGCTGAGTCGAGCCAAGATTTCATCGCACCATGCGATGTCATTGCGTTGAAAAAGGATGCCGCCGCGCAAGGCGAGGTAGGCGCCGAGTTCGGCGCCGGTGAGTTGCTCGGGGTGAGGGTAAAAACGCTGTTCGCTATCTTCGTACGCGGCCAACGTCGCAACGTGTTCGGCACGGCGGCGCAGGGTGTCGACTTTAATGGCTTCTGCATCGGCAAACCCGCGGAGCTTCACGGTGAAATCACTGCGCGTCACCTCGCTCGCTGACGGTTCGCGTGTCCAGTGCAGCAGTTCATTGCGGCCAGCTTCGGTGATCACATAGGTCTTTTTGTCGAGGCGGCCGTTGCGTTTCACCGCTTCGGTTTCCACCCACCCGTTCTCGTCCATCCGGGCGAGGACTTTGTAAATCTGTTGATGCGTGGCACGCCAAAAATGACCGATCGAGGCGTCGAATCGACGGGCGAGGTCGTAGCCCGTGGCAGATTTCTCGCTCAACGAAACGAGAATCGCATGCTCCAATGCCATGAAGAGATGGTAAGCGGAAGCAGTTCGGTTATGCAACTCATTGCATAGACTTTGCCTGCCAAGATCCCACCAGTGGGTCAGATAGGATTTCGGGCATGAAGAAATCCCTCTGGGCCATTCCGGCCGTACTAACTCTCACGCTCGCGTCGGCCTGCGCGCCAGCAGATGACAAGTCCGATGACACTGACAAGGCTTCCGGCGACTGCGCAGTCGAATCGCTTGCTCTTCAAACCTCCGGCAAACTGACCGTCGCCACCGATGATCCGGCCTACGAGCCGTGGTTCACCGACAATGACCCCAGCAACGGTAAAGGTTTTGAATCGGCAGTCACCTACGCCATCGCTGAAGAAATGGGCTTTGACGCCTCGGATGTCGTCTGGACGAAGGTTCCATTCAACACTTCGTACCAACCGGGCAAAAAGGCATTCGACTTCGACATCAATCAGATCTCGATTACGAAAGAACGCCGCGAAGCCATCGACTTCTCTGAGCCGTACTACACCGCTGCCCAAGCAATCATCGTGAAGGCGGACTCCAAGTTCGCGAAGGCAACAAGCCTGGCCGACTTCAAGGATGCTCAGTTGGGTGCGCAGATCGGCACTACCTCGCTCAAGGCAATTGGTCAGATCGGCGCTACCAAGGATGCGCTCGTCTATGACGACACGACCAAAGCCGCCGCCGCATTCGACAACGGCAACATCGATGGTTTTGTTGCTGACCTGCCATCTGCGTTCTACCTGACCGCAGTCGAACTCGACAACGCAGTGATCGTGGGTCAGTTCGCACCAGAAACCGGCGAACCCGAGCAATTCGGCCTCCTTCTTGAAAAGGGCAGCAAGCTCACTGGGTGTGTTGACAAGGCAATCAAGTCGCTTAAAGAAAATGGCGAACTCGCCAAGATCGAAGCGAAGTGGTTGTCTGAGAGCGCGAACGCACCAGTTCTCAAGTGATCAATGAGCAGCCGACTGTTTCGGCCCGGCAGTTAGAGCGTCTCGCCTTTAGGCGTAAACGCACTCTCCGCCGGGCCGCAGTTGGCGCGCTCTCAACACTGCTCGTATTCGGTGTTTTGGGTTGGCTCGTTACCAGTGCCCCAGGGTGGCCCCGCGTGCAAGCCACCTTCTTTAGCGCGAGTCATGCGAAAGACTCGCTGCCTTTTATTTGGGACGCTTTCTGGCTCAACATTCGACTCTTCACGGTCACAGAGTTGTTCGTTTTGCCCTTGGCTTTGCTGATCGCAGTCGTGCGCGTCGTTCCATCGCCGTCAATGTTGCCGTTCAAAATTTTGGCGGCAGCCTATACCGACATTTTCCGAGGCACACCCACTCTGCTGGTGGTGCTCCTCGTTGGTTTTGGCCTGCCCGCGTTGCGACTCGCTGGAATTCCAACCAATCTCTTTTGGCTCGGCGTCATCGCCCTGACATTGAGCTACAGCGCCTACGTTGCCGAGGTGCTTCGCGCCGGAATCCTGAGCGTGCACCCAACCCAATGGGCCAGTGGTCGAGCGCTCGGTATGAGCTACGGGCAAACGCTGCGCAAAGTGATCTTGCCCCAGGCCGTTCGCCGTGTCTTGCCACCCCTCATCAATGACTTTGTTTCCCTACAGAAGGACACAGCACTCGTGTCCACGATTGGTCTTGTCGAAGCCCTGCGTGCAGCGTCGGTTTACCAAGCAGAATCCTTCAACTTCACCTCGCTCGCGGTCGCGGCCGTCCTCTTTATCGTCATCACGGTCCCAATCGCACGCGTTACCGACTGGTTGTCGCTTCGTGCCATGCGTCGACAGGTAGGTGGCTGAGATGTTACGGATCCGAAATGCCAAGAAGTCGTTCGGAGACCAAGTTGTTCTTGATGGAATTGACTTAGATGTTGCTGCCGGCGAAGTGGTCTGCCTGATTGGTGCGTCCGGTTCGGGCAAATCTACATTGCTGAAATGTATCGATCTGCTCGAATCGACCGACGACGGTGACATGTGGTTGGGGGACACCGAACTGACCGATCCGGCACTCAACCCGGACACAGCGCGGGCGCGGATCGGCATGGTGTTCCAGTCATACAACCTGTTCCCTCACATGTCGGTGCTTCGTAATCTGATGGTGGCTCAGCGTTGTGTGCATGGAGTGAAAAAGGCGGATGCGCGCGCGAGGGCTCTTACTTTGCTGGAGCGAGTGAACCTGGTCGAGAAGGCGCACTCTTATCCAGATTCACTCTCAGGAGGCCAACAGCAGCGCGTGGCGTTGGCGCGGGCCGTTGCGACAGACCCAGAACTCTTGTTGCTCGACGAAGTGACCTCGGCACTCGACCCACTGCTGGTAGGCGAAGTGCTCGATTTTGTGGCTGAACTGAAAGCAGAAGGCCGCACGATCATCATGGCTACCCACGAGATGGATTTTGCGCGAGCATCTGCTGATCGGATCGTGTTCCTCGCCGACGGCCAGATCGTTGAATCGGGAACGCCCGAACAAATCTTTACGGCACCGCGCCAGCAACGTACGGCCGAATTTCTCGCCCGGCACCGCTAACGATTTCTCCCGGCCCTCACCGTGGATATGCTCGAAATCCACGCGAGGAGGATCCATGACAGACAACGACGTACGCATGATCATCTTGAGCACCGACGATCTTGATGCATCAATTGAGTTCTACACGCAAACCGTCGGCATGAAATTGAAGTTCCGAGACGGTGCGCATTTCGCGGCACTCGACGGTGGTTCAGTTACCCTGGCGCTCGCCACCTCAATCGACCATCCCATTCCAGGGCAGGTGGTTGTCGGAATCAAAACTCCCGACGTCGACGCCGCCGTTGCTGAGATCGAAGCCGCTGGAGGTGCGATCGTGCGAGCTGCCTACAACGATGCCCACGAGCGCCGTGCTGTCGTGTACGACAATAAGGGCAACGGACTCGTGTTCTATTCGCCGCTTCCGCGTGACTGAAAGGCGCGCGAAACGGCGGCCAAATTAAGCCCTGTGTCTACGCAGTTTTATGCGTGACGGAAGTCGCGAGCGCAGTCGTTTCGTTGATCGCGGCGATGACGGCATCGGGGCTATCGCTCATCGGCACGTGACCGGCGTCGTCGAGTACGACAAAGTTGATGCCCGCAAGCGAGGCCGCTGCTTTACTCGCCATGCGTGGCGACAAGATCAAGTCCCGATTTCCCCACGCAATCGTGGTGGGGACGCGCGTCGCTCCTTTGAAGATTCTGGGCACGCGAAATGCCAGCGGAATATGCCCCAAAAGCATCGGCCAAAAGCCTTTTGCTCGACGCATCGAAAGAGCGTCGCCATAGGTGCGTTCGGGAGTGAGCCGCTCGGGGTAGCGGTAGAGCGAAAGGCCCATGATCTTGCGCCCGATTGTCGAACCGGCGAGCAAACGCAAGATCGCATTGGGTGCAAACGAACCGATCTTCATCAGCAAGAGCGGTAGTCCTGCGAGCAAGAGCGTCCACGGCCAAAACCACCCCGCCGGACTCAATGCAGTCACCGATCGCGCTTGACCACGCTGGCCGAGGATCACTGAAACGGCCCCACCCATCGAGTTCCCCACCACGTGCGGGTTGTCGATTCCCCAGCGCGAATAGTTAGCAACGACCGCCTCGGCGAGGGCGTCAAGGGAGTAGTCGGCCCCACTCGCAAACCCTGGAGATTGACCAAAACCGGGGAGATCGACTGCAATCACGTCGTAATGTTCCGCGAGTTCATCAAACACCGGATCGAACGCCTCAAGCCGATGCCCAATGCCATGAATGAGAACGAGAGGTTCGCCTTGTCCGCGTCGTTTGTAAGAAAGTTCAATCGCCATCGTGTGCTCCGCAAGTAGGTGAGACTTTGAGAATGCCAGAAAATCCTCATGAGTGGGATGCTTTTGGGCACTGCTCATAACTGGTTTCCTGCGAACCCTTGTGATCGTGACAGTAATGGTGTCACAATCGGCGTTGTGACCTACATCAAGTCAACCGGACCGCTCGCCGGAGTGCGCGTTATCGAACTCGTCGGAATCGGGCCTGGCCCGTTTGCGGCCATGCTGCTCGCCGATTTGGGCGCGGAAGTAATTCGCGTAGATCGCCCGAAGCCTGGTGGACTTCAAGTGGCAGCACCCGAACGTGATCTGCTGGGGCGAGGTCGCCGCAGCGTCGCCCTTGACCTCAAGAGTGAACGCGGCCGCCGCGTTTTGCTCGATCTCGTCGCCCATGCCGACGGTCTCATTGAGGGTTTCCGACCCGGCGTGACCGAACGACTCGGCATCGGACCAGACGATTGCTTCGCGGTTAACCCGCGACTCGTATACGGAAGGATGACGGGCTGGGGTCAAGACGGCCCGCTCGCCCATACGGCCGGCCACGACATCAACTACATCGCGACCGCAGGCGCGCTCGACCCAATCGGGCGAGCCGGCGGGCCACCGCAGGTGCCGCTCAATTTGCTTGGCGATTTTGCGGGCGGGTCCATGTACCTCGTCACAGGCATGCTGGCTGCGCTGTTGCATGCACGATCCACAGGCGAAGGCCAAGTGGTGGACGCCGCCATCGTGGACGGCGCGGCACACTTGCTCGGCATGATCACGACCTTGCATAACAACGGATCATGGAGCGATCAGCGCGGCACCAACTTGCTCGATACGGGTGCGCCGTTTTACGACGTCTACCGAACTGCTGACGATCGCTGGATGTCCGTGGGCGGACTCGAGCCCCAGTTTTGGGCCGCCATGATCGGGATCCTCGAAAGCCAAGGATTTACCGATATCCCGGACCGCAACGACCCGTCGCTGTGGTCGGACTTGCGGACGCGGCTGCAAGCGATCTTCGAGCAACGAACCCAAGCTGAATGGAGTTCGCTCTTCGAAGGGACCGAAGCGTGTGTGGCGCCAGTCGTGCCTTTGGGTGAAGCGCCCGAACACGCGCACCTCAAAGCCCGCGGTACGTACCTCAAACATGAAGGTCAGGTGCAAGCTGCTCCAGCTCCGCGGTTTTCGGTAACTCCCGCGAAACTCGGCCTCGCCCCACGCCCGACCGGTGCTGACACTCGCGCTGTGCTCACTGACTGGGGCATCGACGACGTGGATTCGCTGATCAACGACGGCATCGCCGTAGATAACAACTAACCCAAGACCTAACCCAAGGACAGGACATGGAACGACGCATTTTTGAACCAGAACACCACGACTTCCGAAAGACAGTTCGTGCCTTTGTGGAATCCGAAGTAGTGCCGTACCACGCGCAATGGGAAGAAGACGGCATCGTGCCGCGCGAACTGTGGGCCAAAGCCGGCGCCTTGGGTTTGCTCGGCTTCATGATGCCCGAAGAATACGGCGGAGGCGGAACTAACGACTTCCGCTACAACGCGATCCTGCAAGAAGAAATCACTCGGGTAGGCGCGAGCGGAGTTGGGTTCGTCATCCAAACCGACCTGATCTCGTGCTATTTGCTCGCCTACGCCACCGAAGAACAAAAGCAACGCTGGTTCCCGAAGTTCTGTTCCGGCGAAATGATCACCGCCATCGCGATGACCGAACCAGGTACTGGTTCAGACCTGCAGGGCATCAAAACCACAGCGGTGCGCGACGGTGATGAATGGGTTATCAACGGCTCCAAGACATTCATCACGAACGGCATCAACGCTGATTTTGTGATCGTGGTGTGCCAAACCGACCCCGAAGCCGGAGCCATGGGCTTTTCACTCATCGTGGTCGAGCGTGGCGCAGAAGGGTTCACCCGCGGACGCAACCTCGACAAGATCGGACTCAAAGCCCAAGACACTGCCGAACTGTACTTCGACAACGTGCGCGTCCCCGCGACAAACCTGCTCGGCACCGAAGGCCAAGGCTTCATTCACTTGATGGAACGCCTGCCGCAAGAGCGCCTGTCGATTTCGGTGGTTGCCGCCGCGGCCTGCCGAACCGTGATCGACCAAACGATCGAGTATGTGACCACGCGCAAAGCATTCGGTCGCAAAATCGGGTCATTCCAGAACTCGCGTTTCGTGTTGGCTGAACTTGAAAGCGAACAACGCATTGCGCAAACGTTCGTGGATCGCAGTATCGAAGAACTCAACAACGGCACGCTCACGGTCGAAGACGCGGCTGTTGGTAAGTGGTGGACCACCGAACTGCAAAAGAAGACTGTCGATTCGTGCCTGCAACTGCATGGTGGCTACGGCTACATGACCGAATACCCGATCTCGAAGGCGTACCTCGACACCCGCATTCAAACGATCTACGGCGGCACCACCGAAATCATGAAAGAAATCATCGGCCGCAGCATGGGGTTGTAATTGCACGAATTGTTGACCAGGTTTTGCACGCGCACTTTGATGGCGTTTCACGGTACGGGTGCGTATGCTCGAAGTATGGCAGCAAGATCTTCGGTGGCGCACTCGGCGTCAGCGCAGTCGCAAGGATCTGCGCTCGACTCGGTTTTCGAAATACGTGAAGCACTCAAAGGCGGGCTAGCCCCGCTCGGCGCTACGAATTTGGCGGTCTTCGGCAGCGTCGCGCGCCGTGAAGAACGCGAAGACAGCGATATTGACCTGCTGGTTGATCTCGATGCGAACGTGGGGCTGTTCGCGATGCTTCGAATGCGAAGCCTCGCTGAGCAGTTATTGGGGCGTTCGGTAGATATCGTTCCGCGAGTGGGACTCAAAGCCGACATCGCTGAGGTTGTGCTTCGCGAAGCTATTGCCCTATGACCCGCCCGACGCCTGAACGACTCGACGACGTTCTTACTGCTTGTGATGCGATCGCGAGCCACATGCTAAAAGTTGATGCCGAGGAAGATCTGGTGTTCGATGCGATCAGAATTCGACTGGTTGAGATCGGGGAAGCAGTCAAAGATCTCGATCCATCGCTTCTCGTGAGTGAGCCGAATATTCCGTGGGCCGAGATTGCGCGGATGCGGGATCTGCTGACGCATCGATACTTCGACACTGTTCATGCGATCGTGTTTACGACGGCTCGCACGGATATTCCACTGCTAAGAGCTGCGATCGGCAGGATTCTTGCTGACCTCAACGGGTAGGAGAGTCTTAAGCGCATCCAATCCGTGGTGGCGCACGGCTTGGAACCACCAAATGAGTGAGATTGGTACGAGGGCCCCGAATGTCGCCCACCAGCGGGCTCCGCGCGGCATCACTTCATCAATGATCTGATCGCGAGGTGTCCCGTCAATCGTGGCTGGAAGCCACTCGACGAGTAGCCGGCGCACCATCGTCGTGAACTCCAAGGGCCCAGCAACGGTGGCGAGTACCCAAGCAGTGGCAATGACAAAAAGTGCCCAAGGCCATGCCAATGCCGGCGACTGATCATCAACGACGTCGGCTGAAGCACGAGCCGCCTCGGCGAGAAAAGCGATCGCCAAGATCGCTAACAAAATTGCCACCTGAGCCATCAAAAGGTCTTCGACGACGGATGTACTGGCGTCCGCATTGCTGCGGGTCGGCAAACCCACAGCGAGTGCGATGAGCCCGACCACGAGCGCCAACAGCATGAAAGCCGATGTCACGTCCTCAATGCGGCCAAAGGAATCATCAATCGTGCGCGTTGCCAAGCGTGAGGATTGCTTTGGAGGTTTACGGTAAATCACCATCGTGATGAACGTGGAAAGAATGATCGCGAAAAGCCACGTAATGACGGCGGCAGCCACTGCGGCGAGGGCAAACGACGCCACAACCGACACGAATACCTCATCGACGTCATCGCCAGCGCGCACCACCATCAGGGGGATCACGCCAATTGTTACGAGCAAAACCGCTCGTGTGAGTAGGGGAATCGTGAAAGCCGTTACCTCATGAGTGTCAAGATCTGCATGCTGTTGGCGTACGGCTTCCAATTCGTTCGTGAGGATCTCGCGTGCTCGAACAAAACGTCCCATAGCGTGAGCCTAGGGTCAGACACGCTCGATTAGTACGTGAAACGCACACGTAATGCCAACGACCGCTCAGTGGCAGTCTTGTCCGCCGATACGCTGCTTGACTGCCTAGGCAAATCAGCTCGAATCGCATCAAGACGATCTACGGTGGAGCTACCGCAACTATCAAGGAGAAGACAATGCGCATCAGTCCTCGCACCACAGTGAATCTCTATGCTCTCGGATTCGTGATCGCCGGAGTGGGGCAATCTGTCATGAACCGGCGGGTAGGAAAAAACAGCCGCTGGGGCGAGTCTGGCTGGCAGCGCGAAGTGGTCATTTGGAACGCCGGCACCGTGGCGTCGATCGCCGCCTTACGGGCTACGAAGGGCGAACCCGACCGCGCGCTCGCGACGGTGCTGTTCCTGGCGCTAAGGATGAAGCGGCCGC
>CALMUY010000135.1 GCA_937873005.1 uncultured Aeromicrobium sp.
CGCTCATCGCGGCCGCTACCGCCAACGAACAAATTGGTGAACGCCTGCGTGAGACACTTGGCGGCCGTGAGTCGGTGGTCGCCCGACTATCAGCAGGTGTCGAAGCGGGGCAACTCTCGCCTGCTAAGCCGATCACCGAGCTAGCCGAGGCGCTCGTGGGCGCTCTGCTGCTCAAAGCACTCGGGGAAGGTAGGACCGAATCTGGGGACGCTGTTCGGCTCGTCGATGCGCTACTCACCTGAATTCGAGTAACCGCAACTAGCCGGCACACACAACACAAAGGCGCCCCTTCTCTCAAGGAGAGGGGGCGCCTTTGCTAAAGGGACTTACTTAGACCCTTCATCTTCGTCAACTGTGTCTTCGTCAGTTGCGGCTTCGTCAGCGGCTGCTTCAGCAGGTGCGTCTTCGGCAACTACTTCTTCAGTCACAACTTCCTCAGCGGCAACTTCTTCAGTCACGACTTCTTCGGCGACGACGTCCTCAATAACCGGAGCGGCTTCGGCCTTAGCAGCCTTCTTCTCTTGGTTTTGAGCGGCGAAAGTCTTGGCCTCGACGATCTCGATGACGGCCATAGGCGCGTTATCGCCCTTGCGGGGACCGATCTTCGTGATCCGGGTGTAACCACCTGGACGCGTAGCCATATCTGGACCGATCTCGGTGAAGAGACGGTGCAAGATTTCCTTGTCGCGAATGACCTTGACGACCTGGCGGCGGCTAGCAACCGTGTCGGTCTTGGCTTTGGTAATGAGCTGCTCGGCGTATGGACGCAAGCGACGAGCCTTAGCTTCTGTCGTCGTGATGCGGCCGTGCTCGAAAAGCGACTGCGCCAAGTTGGCTAGGATCAGACGCTGGTGAGCGGGGCTGCCGCCGAGGCGAGCTCCCTTAGTAGGCGTTGGCATTGTTTACTCCTGAATGATGTGTCAGAGCAGATCAGTACTGCTCGTCCTCGGCAAAATCAGCACCGTCATCGAAACTATCGATCACTGCGCTCGGGTCAAATCCGACTGGGCTGTCTTTGAGAGCAAGACCCAATTCGGCAAGTTTTTCCTTCACTTCGTCAATGGACTTCTGACCGAAGTTACGGATGTCCAAGAGATCCTGTTCGCTGCGGGTAATGAGTTCACCAACGGTGTGGATTGCTTCACGCTTAAGGCAGTTGTAGGAACGAACCGAGAAGTCCAAGTCCTCAACAACGAGGGCCAAATCTGCAGCGAGTTGTTCGTCAACCGGCGAAGGGCCAATTTCGACACCTTCAGCCTCAACGTTGAGTTCACGGGCGAGGCCGAACAATTCAACGAGTGTCGAACCAGCTGAAGCGATCGCGTCACGAGGAAGGATCGACTTCTTGGTTTCAACATCGATGACCAGACGGTCAAAGTCCGTGCGCTGTTCAACACGAGTTGCTTCAACCTTGTAGGTGACCTTGAGGACCGGGCTGTAGATCGAGTCAATCGGCATGCGGCCGATTTCTTCGTCGCCGGACTTGTTCTGGGCCGCCGAAACGTAACCGCGTCCGCGTTCAACGATGAGTTCAACTTCAAGGTTCGCCTTGTCGTTGATCGTTGCGATGTGCAGTTCGGGGTTATGAATCTCAACGCCTGCAGGCGGGGTGATAGCCGCAGCCGTCACGTCGCCAGCTTCGTTGGCGCGCAGGTACATGACCACCGGCTCGTCGATCGTCGACGAAACCACGAGGTTCTTGAGGTTGAGAATGAGTTCGGTGACGTCTTCGGTAACACCGGGGACAGTCGAGAACTCGTGCAACACGCCATCGATCTTGATCGAGGTAATGGCTGCACCAGGGATCGACGACAGCAGCGTACGACGCAGCGAGTTGCCGAGGGTGTAACCGAAACCGGGCTCAAGAGGCTCGATGGTGAACCGTGAACGGAACTCGTCGATAACTTCTTCGGAAAGTTCCGGGCGCTGTGCAATCAGCATGTTTTCTTCCTTTCCGAACCAACCACTATTTGAAGGTTCGGGTCATTTGGATGAGTGGATCAGATCTTCGAGTAGTACTCGACGATGAGCTGTTCTTGGATAGGAACGACGATCTGTTCGCGAACCGGCTTCTGGTGGATCAGAATGCGTCCGGCATCAGCCGAAACATCCATCCAACCGGGAACCGTTTCCTTGTTGTGGGTTTCGCGAGCAACGATGAACGGGGTCGACTCCAGCGAGCGCGGCTTGACATCGATGATGTCGTGGCGGCTCACCTGGAACGATGGGATGTTCGTCTTCACGCCGTTGACGATGAAGTGCCCGTGCGAAACCAACTGACGAGCGTGACGACGCGTACGAGCCAAGCCCGCGCGGTAGATCACGTTGTCCAAGCGCGATTCCAACAGAATCAACAGGTTGTCACCGGTCTTGCCGGGGCGACGCGATGCGGTCTCGTAATACTTACGGAATTGCTTTTCCAAGATTCCGTAGGTGTAACGCGCCTTCTGCTTCTCATGCAACTGCGTGCGGTATTCAGATTCCTTGACGCGCGCGCGGCCATGCTGACCTGGTGCGTAAGGACGACGTTCAAATGCTGTGTCCCCACCTACGAGGTCCACGCCGTAGCGACGCGACTTCTTGGTGAGGGGTCCGGTGTAACGGGCCATGATTTAACTCCTCGAAATCTCGTCAGAGACGACGGTGCTTGGGTGGACGGCAGCCATTGTGTGGCGTAGGCGTGACATCGGAAATCGTTCCGACTTCAAGGCCAACACCGCTGAGCGAACGAATCGCGGTCTCGCGACCTGATCCGGGGCCCTTGACGTAAACATCGACCTTCTTGAGGCCGTGTTCCATTGCCTGGCGACCAGCAGCTTCTGCTGCCATACCAGCGGCGTACGGGGTCGACTTACGCGAGCCCTTGAAACCGACGGTTCCGCCTGATGCCCAAGCGATAACAGCACCCGTAGGGTCTGTGATCGTTACGTGCGTGTTGTTGAACGTGCTCTTGATGTGAGCCTCGCCAACAGGGATATTCTTCTTGATCTTGCGGCGCGTCTTCTTGGCGCCAGCGCTCTTTGGAGGCATTGACTAACTCACTTCTTCTTTCCGGCGACGGTACGCTTTGGTCCCTTGCGGGTACGAGCATTGGTCTTCGTACGCTGACCACGGACAGGCAGGTGCGCGCGGTGACGACGACCTTGGTAGCTGCCGATTTCCATCTTGCGACGGATATCTGCAGTTACTTCGCGGCGAAGGTCACCTTCGACCTGGTAGTTCGCTTCAATGTGGTCACGCAGAGCGACCAGTTGGTCGTCAGTGAGTTCATGAACGCGGGTATTGGGATCCACACCGGTTGCGGCGAGGGTTTCAGCAGAGCGGGTGCGTCCCACTCCAAAGATGTATGTGAGTGCGATTTCTACGCGCTTTTCGCGCGGGAGATCGACTCCAACGAGGCGTGCCATAGAGGCATGTCCTTTCGGTTCGGCAGAGGTGTCGTCACCTGGGGCGCCCTAGCTGCCTCCACACTCTTTGGTGTGAGCTAGGCCCCGGCCTCTGCGCCGGGGGTAACGATTCACGGTGTGAATCGAGCCGTCAGATGTTCTTTTCTTGTGTGAAGAAGTCCGGATCCCGGACCGCAATCAGCCTTGACGCTGCTTGTGGCGCGGGTTTTCGCAGATCACCATGACGCGGCCGTGGCGACGAATCACCTTGCACTTGTCACAGATTTTCTTCACGCTCGGGTTGACCTTCATGTAGAGAGTCTCTCTTCGGTACGAACTGAACGTATGTTTACTTGTAGCGGTAGACGATGCGACCTCGGCTGAGGTCGTACGGCGAAAGCTCTACAACGACGCGATCCTCTGGGAGGATGCGGATGTAGTGCTGACGCATCTTGCCGCTGATGTGAGCGAGCACCTTGTGCCCATTAGCCAACTCAACGCGGAACATCGCGTTGGGGAGAGCCTCCACCACCGCGCCTTCCATTTCGATGACGCCTTCTTTTTTCGCCAATTTCCTCAACTTCTGTCACTTCATCTGGGTGACCTAGACATGCGTGTCTTCACCGCTTTCGCGGGCACCACAAATGGCTTGAAGGCACACCTAAATAGGCCGACTCACAATTCTACGTGTTGACCCCCCAAAGTCCCAAATCGGGTCCTGCCCGATGGATTTGGCTAGGCCGTCTCGACTGCGGAATATCACCCAGGCAGAGGCCGCGTAAGCAAGGCACGATAAAAGTCGACACCTGCGCGTAACGATGCCACCGCGACTGATTCGTTTGCGGCGTGAATTGACTGCCGTTGTTCTCTCGACATTTCCAGTGGTGCAAATCGGAACACGCTCGACGAAATGTGCGCGAAATGTCGACTATCTGTACCGCCGGTCAAGACATAGGGAATTGGGAGAATTTCAGGATCAAAGTCGTTCAAGGTATCAACGAGGTGACGCCATGCCTGCGAGTCAACGCTCGAGACGGGAGGTGGATTGTCTCCGTTGATATTCACGATCGCCACGTCGAGGCCTCTGAGTAGTTTGGTCAAACGGGCAACCAACTCCTCGATCGTGTCACCGATCGCAAGCCGGACATTCAAGTTCGCTCGAGCCTCAGTGGCCAGGACGTTATTGGCGGGACTACCGCTGAGTTTCGTGACCGCGATCGTCGTTCGCACCATCGACGAAGCCTCTGGACCAGCCAAAGCAAGCAATTGGGCCAATGGGCGATCTAACCGCTCCGCCTGTCCGATCAAGGTCTTCAGCGGAGAAGGAGCCTTACTGGTGAGCGCATCGATCATCGCGATGATGGGTTCTGACAAGCGCGGCGGCGACTGGTTTTCTTCGATCCGGACAATGGCCTTGGCTAGCCTCGCGGTCGGACCGTTGGGCATCGGAACCGACGCATGTCCGCCCGACCCTGTCGCCAACAATTCGATGTCGACCGTTCCCTTTTCTGCGATCGCTATCATTGCTTGCTTGCCACGCAAGCCGGGGATGGCTTTCTCGACGATCGCACCGCCTTCGTCGTTTACGAGCCACGGGCGAATTCCGAGGGTTCTGAAGTGTTCCACGACCGCGGCGGCACCCGAACCGAATACTTCCTCGTCGTGGCCGAAGCTGAGCCAAACGTCTTGCTCCGGAACGTGACCCTGAGCCAAAAGTTGTTCAACAGCCTCGGCGATGGCGACGAGGGGACCCTTGTCGTCTAACGCCCCCCTGCCTACAACGAAGCCGTCAACGACCACAGCTGTAAAAGGGTCGTCACGCCATTGCTCGGCAGGCGCGGGCACGACATCGTAATGCGCCATCAACACGATCGGTTTGTGATCGGATCGTCCCTGCCAACGGAATAGCAGCGTTCCGTCGTTGATCACCGTGAGTTCAAGCTGCGCGTGAATGAGTGGGAAGAGTTCGGCGAACACGCTTCGGAACTTCGCAAATTCTGACTCGTTACGCT
>CALMUY010000136.1 GCA_937873005.1 uncultured Aeromicrobium sp.
ATTGCGCTTCCACTGATAGTTCGGCGGCCGGCCACAGATGCTGGCCAACATCGGCATAAACGTGCTCCACGACTTCGCGTGCCGTCGTTCGACCGTCGGCAACCGACTGGCGCACCTGCTCAAGCCGTTGTTGTCGGTGTTCACGATAGAAATCGACTACCGCGAGCGCGTTATCAACGACGGGGCCATG
Source organism: uncultured Aeromicrobium sp. (assembly GCA_937873005.1). GTDB lineage: Bacteria > Actinomycetota > Actinomycetes > Propionibacteriales > Nocardioidaceae > Aeromicrobium. The sequence goes on from CALMUY010000136.1 coordinate 191, forward strand.
CGCAGGGAAAAGGCGCTCGACTCCCGACATGACAAGCTCGCGAATCACCTCGAGCGAATGCAAATACTCAGCCAACGCGCCGTCCGGATGCGCCACGACAGTCGTGCCGCGGCCCAAAATCGTGTCACCGGTCAAGAGTGCGTTGTCTTGAGCCAGCACAATGCTCATCGAGTCCATCGTGTGACCGGGGGTTGCCAGAATCTCGAGTTCGAGTCCATCGACGTTGATCACTTCGCGATGGCGCAGCGGCTCGCCGTTGCGGCACCAAAAGGGGCTAATTGCTCGGGCCGGTGCGCCGGTTCGTCGAGCGAACTCGTCGATCGCTTCAGTGTGATCGGCGTGGTGATGGGTGTATAGGACGAGTGCAACCTCACCAGCTGCTTCCTCAACTGCGTCGAGGTGGGCGGCGAAGTTCGGCCCAGGATCGACGACGACGCTTCGCGAGCCGGTCGGTTCGCGTAGAATCCACGTGTTGGTGCCGTCGAGCGTCATCATGGTCGGATTGTCGGCGAGTACGAACTGCGCACGCGGACTGACTCGGACGGCTGCGTTTGATCCAGAAGTCATAGGTGTTCCCCTCGGTCGCTTACGAGCCACAATTGGCCGTCTTCTTCTTCGATCTTTGGCTCGATCGGGGTGATCGTGCGATTTTGGGCTGCTGGCAGGAGCGTTTCGGTCGTGAGCACTGACAACTCCTGGCAGGTGACGAGTGTCGGCGGCAACATTGACACACGCCCGGCAGTGATCTCGTCGAGCACGGTCGACAATGGCGCCCACATGGTCTTGTCAGCTTCCTGATTGACCGAATCGATTCGTTGGCCCGTCGGAATCGCGGCCACAAAAAAGCGTGTGTCGAAACGTTTCGGTTCGAACACAGGTGTGATCCAGTGAGCCCAAGCGCCGATCAAATCCGCCCGCAGTACGAGATCCTGCTGGTTCAGAAAGTCAGCGAAACTCAATTCTTCATTTTCGAGCGCTTCGCGGAAGGCCTCGAGTCCGGTTGTGTCGTCGAGAACCGAATGCTCATCGGGGCCAGCGAGCAGCACGCCAGTTTCTTCAAACGTTTCTCGTACCGCTGACACCACGAGTGCCTTCGCCAACTCGGCGTGACAACTAAAGCGTTGTGCCCACTGCTCAGGCGGTGGCCCAACCCAGGTGATCTCGTCAGAATCAGACGGATGCACGCTCCCACCAGGAAACACGTACATGCCTGGCGCGAAACTTAAGGCGGACCTGCGGCGCATCAAGAACGCTTCAAGTCCATGGGTGCCGTCGCGGACGACGGCGATCGTGGCGGCGGCGCGGGTAGGCACCGGATTCGCGATGAGATCCATCCGAAGGTGAAGTGACTCCGGTAACGGGATGCGCATTAGCGAACCTCGGCCACCAATTCGACTTCGACGCAAGCGTTGAG
>CALMUY010000137.1 GCA_937873005.1 uncultured Aeromicrobium sp.
CCTGAGGTGTGGCACATGAACGCGCGCTCGGCGCCGGCTCGGGTCGAGCGCTCCCTAGCTCGTGCAGAGGCGAGTGCTCTGCGCTGGGTTACGCCGACGCACGCCCAATGGCCCCGACAACTCGATGACCTCGCCCGATTTGAAGGTATCAACGGAGTAGCGGGTGCTCCGGTGGGGTTGTGGATTGGCGGGGAACCTTCGTTCGCTGAGTGCACTCAGCGTGCACTTGGCATTGTCGGTGCTCGCAATTGCACGACGTACGGGGCCGAAATGGCTGCCGAACTGGCTGCTGACTGTGCAGATGCGGGCTTTTCGATCGTGAGTGGGGCCGCTTTTGGTATCGACGCGGCCGCCCACCGTGGCGCATTGTCGCTGATGTACCCCACAATTTCGGTGATGGCGTGCGGTGCAGACATCGACTATCCGCGCGCACACGCTTCGCTCCTTTCGCGGATCCTCGATACGGGACTCATCGTGAGTGAATACCCTCCGGGCGAACCGCCACAACGACATCGTTTCTTGGCGCGCAACCGGATCATTGCGGCACTGTGTCAAGGCTTAGTCGTGATTGAGGCCGCACGCCGCAGCGGATCGCTCAACACGCTGCACTGGGCAGACCAACTCGGCCGCACCACCATGGGAGTGCCGGGTCCGGTAACCTCGCAAGCTTCAACCGGCGTGCACGCTGCGATCCGAGACGGCAAAGCGATTCTTGTCACTCAGGGCAACGAGGTCCTACTCGAGTTGGGGGCTCTTGAATCCGCAGGTGTTGACTGACATTCGTGTTCAAGATCGGGCGGTGATCAACCCGGTGAGCCGACCCACTCTTCAGAACCATCGGCAAACACTTGATGCTTCCAAATGGGTACATTCGCCTTGAGGTTTTCGATGAGTTCGGTCACGGCGGCGAATGTCTCGCCACGATGTGCACCAGCGACAGCAGCGACGACGGCCGCATCACCGATGGCAAGTGTCCCCACTCGATGAACGACAGCGATCCGGACGCCGTCGTATCGGGATGCGACTGCCTCGGCAACGGCGGTGAGATGTGCTGCTGCGTCGGGATGGGCCTCATAGGTCAAATGAGAGACAGACGTGTCGTTGTCGTGGTTCCGGACGAGGCCGAGAAACGGAGCAACGGCGCCACAGGAGTCGTCCGACACGAGTTCGATCATGGCCGCAAGGTCAAGTTTCTCGGTGCTGATGTCGGCCAAAAACACGCACGATTGTGGATTCATGCAGGGTCCTTGTGCGTGTTGTTGTGGAGGTCTGCGATTTGATCAAGGATGTGGGGGAGAAGCACAGTGAGAACTTCGAGACCATCCTTTACTGCGCCCTTGGATCCTGCCAGATTAACGAGGAAGGTCTTTCCAGATACGCCGGCGACCCCACGCGACAATGGCGCCAAATCCGTATTGGGAAGCCCGCGACGACGAATCTCTTCAGCGATCCCAGGGGCAGGGCGGTCGATGAGCGCTGACGTGATTTCGGGAGTGACGTCGTCGCTACTAAAGCCGGTTCCGCCGGTCGTCACGATGGCCGCGCACCCGGCGGCGAGCAATTCATCAAACGCCTTGGCGACAGGCTCGCCATCTGGAACTACGTGCGGCCCCAAAACTTCAAAGCCTTCATCATGCGCCCAGGCCAAAATCATGGGACCCGTGGCGTCAACGCGGACGCCAGTGGCGCTTCGGGTTGAACAAACGATGATGCCGAGCTTGCGTTTTTCACTCATGTGCGCTGCCAATCGTGCGTGCCGCCAGTTTTTTGGTCGACCTGAATTGAAGTGATGACCGCTGCGCGGTCAACGGCCTTGACCATGTCGTACAACGTCAAAGCGGAAACAGAAACTGCGGTCAGCGCTTCCATCTCGACACCCGTTTGCGAGGTTGTTTTCACGGTTGCGCTAATGCGGATTGAATCGTTGTGCGCGACAAAATCGATTGTGACGTTACTTATTGGGAGCGGATGGCACAGGGGGATGAGGTCGTGTGTTCTCTTCGCGGCCAAAATTCCAGCGATTCGCGCCGTGGAAATGGCTTCCCCTTTGGGCAGATCGCCCGCCATGATCCGTCCGATCACATCTGTGCGTGACAGGAAATCCGCAGTTGCCGTTGCAACCCGGCTCGTTACAGGCTTCTGGGAAACATCCACCATATGTGCAGATCCGTCTGCTCGATAGTGGGTCAGTTCACCGTCATTTGGTTCGCTCACGCTCCTAAGCCTATCTGCGTGTAGGAGCAGGATTTCGATATCGTATTGGCGGCCTTGCAAATGCGCCATTGAAAATGACCCACCTTAGGTTTTGCGTGCGTTATGCTCCGCTTGTGACGCAAATACGAATTAGCGATGCCGCCAATCTGTTGAATGTCAGCACTGACACGGTTCGACGTCTTCTTGCCTCGGGGAAGTTGCAACGTGGAGCCGAAGAATCTGGCCCCATGTCGGTTGATGGGAAAAGTCTCGCTGAATACGCAAGAAATGAGCTTCTGACGGATGAATCGGCACATGTAGTCGGGCGGTCTGCCCGAAATCGTTTTGTCGGAATCATTACCGAGATCATCTCAGACAACGTCATGTCCCAAGTCGAAATCCAATGTGGGCCTTTTCGAGTGGTGTCTCTCATCAGCACGGAATCGGTTCGCGAACTCGAATTGGAAGTTGGTTCCGTCGCAGCAGCAGTTGTGAAGGCAACCAACGTCATTGTTGAAACTATGGAAAAGGAATGAACACCGTGAAAAAGATCGCACTGTTCTTCACCCTTGCGTTTGCGTTGATCCTCGGCGCATGTTCTGGCGATACGACCAAAACTGAAGAAAAAGAGCCGGCTCAAGAAGTGACGCTGACGGTCTTTGCTGCCGCATCGCTTAAGTCGACATTTACCGAACTTGCCAAAGAATTTGAAGCCGAAAACGAAGGCGTCACTGTTGCACTCAACTTTGACGGTTCGTCCAACCTCGTTGCTCAAATCCAAGATGGTGCACCGGCCGATGTTTTCGCTTCCTCAGACGTCAACAACATGACGAAGGCCGAGGACGCCAAGCTTGTCGAAGGTAAGTCGGTACTCTTCGCGACGAACATCCTTCAAATTGCGACCCCGCCGGACAACCCTGCCGGAATCAAGACATTTGCAGATTTGGCAAAGCCAGGCGTCAAGCTCGTCATCTGTGCAGAGCCAGTTCCGTGTGGTTCTGCTACTGCTCAGGTAGCGAAGAACGCTGGCGTTACTCTGTCGCCCGTAAGTGAAGAGCAGAACGTCACCGACGTTCTTGGCAAGGTTCGTTCGGGAGAAGCCGACGCTGGACTCGTTTACGTCACCGATGTCATCAGCGCCGGTGACGATGTGCACGGCATTGTGTTCCCCGAGGCTTCAAGCGTGGTCAACGAATACCCGATCGCTGCATTGTCGAACAGCAAGCATAAGGACCTCGCTTCGGCATTCGTCACATTCATGACGTCGGCCAAAGCACAATCGGTCTTCAAGGCAGCAGGTTTCGGCCAGCCGTGAGTCACCCATCGCGTCCACCATCTTGGACGTGGATCCCGGCCGCGGGCGCGGCGCTATTCTTGGGCGTCCCGCTCATGGCTATGGGGCTCGCGACAGACTGGGCAAATTTCCTCGGCTTGATCACATCAGAGTCATCACGCGCGGCGCTTCTCTTGAGTATCAAGACCGCTACCGCGAGTACGATCGTTTGCCTGGTTCTCGGCGTGCCTCTTGCCTTAGTCCTTTCCCGTTCGGGATCTAGATTCCTTAACGCACTACGGCCGCTGCTCTTGCTGCCGCTCGTTTTGCCACCTGTCGTCGGTGGTATGGCGCTACTCGCGACGTTCGGGCGTCGGGGACTTATCGGTCAACATCTTGAAGCACTGGGCGTCTCGATCGCCTTTTCAACCATCGCCGTCGTGATGGCACAAGTTTTTGTTTCTTTACCGTTCTTGGTATTGACTCTCGAAGGCGCACTTCGTTCTGCAGGGCAACAGTTTGAAAATATCGCTGCGACGTTGGGAGCGAGTCCCACGATCGTTCTCTTCCGTGTAACGCTTCCGCTCGTCCTACCGGGCCTCGCGGCCGGGGCGATTTTGTCATTCGCACGAGCTTTGGGCGAGTTCGGCGCGACGATAACTTTTGCGGGAAGTCTGCAAGGCATTACGAGGACACTGCCACTCGAAATCTACTTACAGCGTGAAGTTGATCCGAATGCAGCCATTGCTTTGTCGATGTTGCTCGTCGTCCTCGCGGCTTTCGTGATGTACACGGTGCACCGCAGTCAAGGGGTGCGCGAATGAGTCTGCATATTTCGATCACGCACCACAAGCGAAATGTTGACGCGCAATTCGATCTCGAGTCGCACGAGTCGCTGGCCATCGTCGGTCCGAACGCTTCTGGCAAGTCAACCGTGCTGCTGGGCATCGCGGGATTGCTTAAGCCTGATGCAGGGAGGATCACGATTGATGAAACCACCGTGTTCGCCCGGGGCGAGGGCATGACACCGATCAATATCCCGGTTCACAAGCGAGGAATCTCGATGTTGGTACAACGGCCACTGCTTTTTCCGCATATGACAGTGCGCGCAAACGTCGAGTTTGGGCCGCGCAGCATCGGGCTAGGACGTGCTGAAGCGCGAAAACGTGCCATGTTCTGGCTCGAGAGGGCTGACATCGCGCACCTAGCGGAACGGAGTTCAACGGATTTATCCGGAGGGCAGTCTCAGCGTGTCGCTTTGGCTAGGGCCCTAGCGGTGGAACCACGATTGCTACTTCTCGATGAACCGATGGCCGCGCTTGACGCTCAAGCGGTTCCCGCGATGCGGACCCTTTTGGCTCAAGTCGCCCGCGAGCGCCCGACGATTCTGGTAACACACGACCTATTGGATGCAGTCTCACTTTCGACCCAAGCGATTGTGATCGAGAACGGCCGCGTGAGCGATGAAGGACCAACCGAGCGGGTACTGCTCGCGCCGCGCACGTCGTTCGGTGCCAGGCTGGGCGGACTCAACGTCTTGCACGGCACGGTGGGAAGTGATGAATACATTCTTCTCGACGATGGGCACAAAGTGACGGGTCGCGCTCGCGGCGACCTCGCGGTGGGCGAAAAAGCGATTGCTGTGTTTAGCCCGAGCGCTGTCTTATTAGTGGACGAATTGGCCGTGACAAGTGCTCAGAATAAGTTCACAGTCGAGATTGACGGGATCGATCAACGTGATGGGCGTTGTCGCATCTCCGCTGGTGGCTTGCTGATCGATGTCACGCTCGCGACATTTGTTGAACGTTGTTTGGCACCGGGGCAGAAAATCCACCTCCACGTCAAAGCCATGGAAGTCCAATTGCACCCGGTCTGAGCAGCGTCCATACGAAGGTGAACCGACATCTGTGGAGAATGGAACCACGTAAACCCCGAACGAGGAGTTGAAGTGGCGATCTTGCGGTTCTTCGCATCAACGAGGGCTGTTGTTGGTGCTGATCAACGTCCGTCAGCTGATTTCGGGTTGCCAGAACAGGTAGACACGAGCATTCTGCGTCGCACTCTGGTTGAGGCGTATCCCGAAGCTCGGAACCTGTTCATGACCTGTACGTTCCTCGCAGACGCCGAGCGCATCGGCGACCGCCTCATTTCGACAAAGGACGTCGACACCATCGATGTGCTCCCACCTTTCGCAGGCGGCTAGTGATTTTCTAGGAGTGTGTCCTCTCAAGAAGCCGAGTCGCTGAGTCCCGCATGGCGTAGCGCTGTTTCAGGGTGGGAGCACCATCTTTGCGTCGAACGTGATCTTTCCGAACACACGGTGCGGGCTTATCTCCAAGACGTCACAAACCTGGCGATTCATTCGTGCCGTATGAGCATCGACGATCCAGCGCACATCAGCATCGCAGTGTTGCGCAGTTGGCTTGCTGGAATGCACTCGCGCGGCAAGAGAAGAACGACGATCGCGCGTCGCTCCACGGCAGTACGGTCCTTCACATCATGGCTCGTCCGCAGCGGACTTGCCGATCAAGATGCTGGCGCGCTTCTAGCAAATCCCAAGCCCCACAAAGTCCTTCCTGAGACGCTCTCCGCGCAAGCCATCGATTCAACTATTGAGCGAATCACTGAAGGTTTGGTGAACGATGGAGCCAAAGGAGTCCGCGATCTGGCGCTGTTTGAGGTGCTGTACGCAACAGGGATCCGAGTCGGTGAACTCGTAGGCCTCAATATCGAGGACGTCGACTTTTCGCGACGCGTACTTCGCGTCTTCGGTAAAGGACGCAAAGAGCGGGTGGTGCCTTTTGGGGTTCCGGCCGCTCAAGCACTCGAATTGTGGATTCAGGTGCATCGAGCGACGTTTGTCTCTCCTGCCAGCGGTTCTGCATTGTTTCTTGGCACCCGAGGCGGGCGAATCGATCAGCGCGCCGTTCGCAGGATCGTGCACGAACGGTTGGAGGCGGTAGGCGACATTCCGAGCCTCGGGCCACACGGACTACGGCATTCGGCTGCAACGCATCTCCTTGAAGGGGGAGCTGATCTACGCCTCGTGCAAGAGTTGCTTGGACATTCGTCACTTGGCACCACACAGATCTATACCCATGTCAGTGCTGAACGCCTTCGATCTGCGTTCACGCAGGCGCACCCTCGCGCTTGACGAGGAAGGAAAATCAACGCAAAAGGCGACGTGGGTCGATTGTTCGCTGTCCCTTCTTCGCGATGAAATGAAGATGACAACCCGTGGATGCGCCGGTATTTCCCACCGAGCCGATCCGATCACCACGCTGTACCGACTCGCCGACGCTGACGTTTATTGACGAAAGGTGGGCGTATGCCGTTTTGGTGCCGTCTGGATGTCCGATCTCGACATATTGACCGTATCCACCACGCATTTGCGCAATACGTACGCTGCCGCTTCCGACAGAGACAACGCGACGCCCACAAGGCGCTTGGATGTCGATGCCGTTGTGGAACTTCTGTACCTTAGAAATCGGATGGATTCGCATGCCGTATCCCGAAGACACAAGCCCAGCGACAGGGACTCCTTCGCCAAGGTTTCCCGCAATCGGGGGAGCAGGGGGAGCGCCCAGTGGCGAGATGAGGCGAAAGGCCCCTCTGCGGTGGCCGTCGTTTAGGAATAACGCTTCGGGATCGAGATAGGTTCCCGATTCAATTCGCCCGAGATGCAAGCAGGTTTGGGCGCAGGAATCATGGCCTGCTTGCACTGTTCCGAGGATCTCGCCTTGAGCTACCGAGTCGCCAATCCGAACGGACGCTCTGACGGGTTCGTACGTGGACTTGACGCCTCGGTGCTCAACTGAGATTGTCGGCCGTCCAGCGACATTTCCGGCCCAGACAACCGTTCCTGCGGCGACGGCGTGGACGGCTTGCCCAGGCATTGCGGCGAGATCAATTCCGCGGTGGCCGGGCCCATACTGATCTGTCATTGAGAACGAGCCGATTACTTGCCCATTTCGAATTGGGCGCAACCATGGGCCATCCGATTCGACACCGAAGGCTGTGTCAGCGGTGCTAAAGGGCTGTTGAATGCCAACGAGGACGAGGCACATGAATACTAAAATTGGTCGGAGGCGCATAGTCCAAGTGGACTCGTATCGACGGGCTGATTCCACTAGCGTCCACGGCAATGTGAACGCGTGCGAACGACGCAAGGCGTGTGGATTTCGAAAAACACGGCTTCGTGCCCTAAGATAAAGCCATCACCGAATTTTTGGGTGAAATTCGCGCGCCCTTCTCTCGTATGATGCTTCGCTGAATATGAGCCAGAATCCGAGTCCCGTGTACATGCGGGTGGACCCTGTCACGAAAGGCGCTAGGGCAACACCAAACGGTGTTGCGACAACTTGGATAAGGCATGTTCGCATGCCGCGGAAGGATCGGCTATGGCCGTCGTAACTATGCGTCAGCTCCTCGAGAGTGGCGTTCACTTTGGTCACCAGACCCGTCGTTGGAACCCGAAGATGAAGCGATTCATCTTGACCGAGCGCAACGGCATCTACGTCATCGACTTGCAGCAATCGCTCACCTACATCGATGCCAGTTATGAATTCGTCAAGAACACTGTTGCCCGTGGTGGCACGATCTTGTTCGTCGGCACCAAGCGCCAAGCTCAAGAGCCAATCGAAGAGCAGGCAAAGCGTGTCGGTATGCCTTACGTCAACCAGCGTTGGCTCGGCGGTATGCTCACCAACTTCACGACAATGTCCGAGCGTCTCAAGCGCATGAAGGAACTCGAAGAAATCGACTTCGATGACGTTGCTGGCTCCAACCGCACGAAGAAGGAACTTCTTCAAATGCGTCGCGAGTACACGAAACTGTCCCGCACCCTCGGCGGCATTCGCGATATGGGCCGTGCGCCAAACGCCGTCTGGATCGTCGACACCAAGAAAGAACACCTTGCGGTTGACGAAGCACGCAAACTTGGTATCCCAATCATCGCGATCTTGGACACCAACTGCGACCCCGACGATGTCGACTTCCCGATCCCGGGCAACGACGACGCAATCCGTTCAGTGGGCCTGTTGACTCGCGTTATCGCAGACGCTGTGGCTGAAGGTCTGATTGCTCGTGGCGGCGCCAAGACTGGCGACGAAGTACCTGGTCAGGAACTCGGCGCAGAAGAGCCGCTGGCTGACTGGGAACGCGAACTCCTCACCACTGGTGCCGAGGCTCCGGCCGCTGACGCTCCAGCCGCTGAGTGACAATTCGTCAATCGAAACCACAATTTTGTTCCTCAGCCTGCTGAGGAACCTCAGAACAGAGGTGAATTCATGGCTATTACAGCCGCAGATGTAAAGAAGCTCCGCGATGCAACTGGCGCGGGCATGATGGACGCCAAAAAGGCTCTCACTGAGGCTGACGGCGACTTCGACAAGGCAGTTGAGTTGCTCCGTATTTCGGGTGCAGCCAAGGCTGCTAAGCGCGGCGCAGAACGTGAAGCATCGGCGGGCTTGGTTGCTCACTCCGGTTCGGCGCTCGTTGAATTGAACTCCGAAACCGATTTCGTCGCCAAGAATGAGCAGTTCGTTGAACTTGCTGAAAAGCTCGTGGCTCTTGCTGACGCCGAGAAGCCTGCAGATGCAGAAGCATTCAAGAGCTTGGTTCTTGAAACCGGTGAAACTGTTGAACAGACGATCAGTTCGCTGGCTTCAGTCATTGGCGAAAAGATCGAACTCGGTCGCGTTGCAACGCTGACTGGCAAGGTCGCCACCTACTTGCACCGTCGCGCTAGCGACCTCCCGCCGGCAGTTGGCGTCCTCGTTGAATACGAAGGCGACAACGAAGAAGCAGCGCGCGCTGCGGCGATGCAGATCGCTGCGATGCGTCCTTGCTACCTCACTCGTGAAGAAGTTCCAGAGGACATCGTCGCTAAAGAGCGTGAGATCGCAGAAGCAACTGCTCGCGAAGAAGGCAAGCCGGAGCAGGCACTGCCGAAGATCGTCGAAGGACGAGTAAACGGCTTCTTCAAGGAAAACGTGCTGCTTGAACAGCCTTCCGTCATTGACAATAAGAAGACAGTTAAGGCTGTGCTCGATGAGGCAGGCGTTACGGTCACCCGTTTCGCGCACATCGAAATTGGAGCCTGAGTACTAAAACCACTGATCGCGCCGAGTAACCGGAGGTAGAAATGACCGTACAGACACCTGATGCGGATACCGGTTCCTCGGCGCGACGTGTTTTATTGAAGCTTTCGGGCGAAGCTTTCGGCGGTGGCGCAATTGGCATCGACCCAGACGTAGTAAATCAGATCTCAGCTCAAATCGCTCAGGCCGTGCGCGAGGGCGTCCAGGTGGCCATCGTGGTCGGTGGCGGCAACTTCTTTCGTGGCGCAGAACTAAGCCAACGAGGCATGGAGCGTTCGCGTGCCGATTACATCGGCATGCTGGGCACGGTCATGAACTGTTTGGCGCTGCAAGATTTCTGCGAAAAGCAGGGCATCGATACGCGAGTCCAGTCCGCGATCACCATGGGCCAAGTAGCCGAGCCGTATATTCCTCGCAAGGCTGTTCGGCATCTTGAAAAGGGTCGCGTGGTGATCTTCGGTGCCGGAGCAGGCATGCCGTACTTTTCGACGGACACGGTTTCGGCTCAGCGCGCGTTGGAGATTAAAGCCGATGCTGTGTTGATGAGTAAGAACGGGGTAGACGGTGTTTATACCGCAGACCCGCGGACGAACCCTGATGCGAAACTTCTTGAATCCGTCACCTTCTCAGATGCATTGCGTCAGCAACTTCAAGTTGTTGACGCGGCAGCATTCGCGTTGTGCATGGAGAATGAACTACCAATGATCGTTTTCGGCATGGACGGTGATGGCACCATTGCTCAAGCCCTCCGTGGTGAGAAGATCGGAAGATC
>CALMUY010000138.1 GCA_937873005.1 uncultured Aeromicrobium sp.
GAAGGCACCGACATTTTGATGTGTCCGCGCACAGCAGGAAGGGTGTCGAACACCCAACCTCGTCCGCGCGAGGTGCCGAGTTGTTTGATCATTTCGATCGGCGTGATTTGTTGCAGGTATTCGCGGTGCGCGTGCCGCACTTCTTCCGCGCCGGTATAGACAGGCGTGCGCCAACCGTCGACGAGCGCCGGGACGCCACCGATGTGGTCGAGGTGGGCGTGCGTGATGAGCACCGCGGCGATGGCGTCGGGTTCGAAACCGAGCTGGCGCACCGAATCGAGCACGTCGGCCGAATCGGAAGGATAGCCCGCATCGATGAGGGTGACGCGAGTGCCGTCACTCACCACCGCCCAGTTGACGTTCGTTCCCTTCACAACGTGAACCGAGTCGGAAACTTGAGCGATCTGCATGTGTGACTCCCTAGCGTGTGGCGTTGCCTCCCATCATGCCCCGGGTCGGCGCAAATAGGGACTACTGTCACTCGCGAGAGCGCAGAATTCTCCGGCGAATAAGCACAAGCAGCACTACAACATACCCGACCACATAGATGCGCGCTGCGATTCTGAATACATTGTGGGGTGCTTGCGGTTCGCTGGTTCTGAAGTCACCGGTTCCTTTTCTGACGTACTTCACTTTCTGGTATTCCCCAGCGGTGAGATAACTCAGTGGCGCGGTTGCCGAACCGTCCACGAGGTGATCGGAATCGCGCGCGAGACGATAGAGGTGGTTCCAGGTCGCCGCCGCGAGACTCACCTTTTCGCCGTCGAACGGCACCTGAACAGAAGGAAGCGAGAAGGGCTTGACGTCACCCGAACCGTCTTTGAACATCCGGTAACTGCCGTCGGCGTTCTGCACATATTGATCGGTGTAATGCTGGGCGAAGGTGGGGTTGTAGTCGTCGTCTGGGCTGGATTCGAACCGGATCCTGTTGATCTCGCCGGTCGTCTTGTCAACGTCGATTTGGACGTATTCGATGTCTCGAACCGGATACCCGTATCGGGCCGCGCGATAGATCCAATACGAGCGGTCGTAGAGCGCGTTCGGATGGGTTTCGTCTTCCCACACGAAGAAGTAGACGAGCGACCAGGCGTTAGCGTCCGCGTTGTCGATCACCTCGTATTTCACCTCGAGGATCGGAGGGGTCTTGTTGTCGCTCGCGATCGACATTGATGGGCGAAAGCGTGCCGCGACCTCATCGACGGTGAACTGCCGGTCGGCGATCACAACAGTGCCGTCTGCTGGAAGCACTTGGCTCTCATAGGCGCGCGGCACATGCCCAGTCACGGCATTGAAGGCAAGGACCCCGACGAGGTAAATGGCGACCATGCCCAGCACAGACAACGCGATCTTCACGAAACCAGTCTCACCTAAACGCGCAGCCGCACACCGCCAATCGGCCACTACGTTTGGCGCGGCGGTGCCGGTACACAGTTTTACGCAGCGCGGGGTTTGAGGGAGTCGACGACGGCAGGCCAGTCGGGGGACTGAGGGCTGCCAAAGTGGACCCCATCGCCGCCCG
>CALMUY010000139.1 GCA_937873005.1 uncultured Aeromicrobium sp.
AACATGAACGCGTCAACGGCATGAGGCCAACCGCCAAAGACCATCCACGGTGGGCTAACTAATGCGGTTAGGCCTTTGCTCGCATCAACCGCAGCCCGCCAATGTAATGCGTAAAGCGCTGAGAAAACAGAAAGGGAAGCAAGCCACGGCACCCACCGACGCCATCCACTGCGAAAATGAAAAATCAGCATCAGGACGAGAAACGGTGCTGCGAGTTCGCGGATCGAAACTGCGAGAAGCCCCAAAGTTGCCGCCCAAACGATACGGTTTTTCGATGCCAGAAACATTGACAAGACCATGAGAACAGCAGCCCACGCCTCATGAAAGTAGGCGGCGCTGGGATTCGCATACATGCCGAACGCGATCGCCGAGCAAGCAATAGCGACGTACCATTCAAGCCTGTTCTTCGTGATCACTTCTGTTTCGCGGAGGAGCACAAGAATGACGAGAATCGCGAGCGCTGCAAGGAGCCACGGCGCAAAATCACCCAGTATGACGTGAATGTATGTCAAGACTGGTGTTCGAATAGCTGTGGGAGGTGACGTTGCATAGGGCCCAGCGAGGTGCTCTTGCATGACAACGTCGTAATAGTTTCCGCCGCTGCGAACGCCTTCAACAACGCGTTCGTATAAGCCGAGATCTCCGCCCTTTTTAACAGGTTTTTGATCAACCATCTCAGTACTGAGATTTGAACCGGCGACCATCGACCATACAAAAAGCGACAAGGCGAGAAGCATCAAGACCCGCATCGCGGTGGCCTTATTTTGATCGGATTTCAAGAAACTCAACACAAATGAATAATCTCACTTGCCATGCCCCGTTGGGTGTTACCTCGCGGGTTCAGCCAACGCATCAACGTGTAAGTCGCTGAGTCGAACCCAGCGGATGTCTTCGTCGACGTCATGAGTCTTTGCGTCCCATGTATCGAGGAACCAGTTTTGCCGGACTGTCCAAGGGCGCTTCGTGCCCGCTTGCGGCAGTACATCGGCCGCGCGTTGGATGTAGCCCGAATCCAGATCGAATGAAGATGCTGTCTTCATCCGTGTCGCCGACGGCGTTGGAACCCCGTAGGCGTATCCGCGCTGATCGAGCGTGTTGAGGAATTGGGTGACGTAACTCCATGTCAGGTTGGCGCGCAGTGTCCACGAGGCGTTCGTATAGCCGATGCACCAGGCGAGATTGGGCAGGCCGCTGAACATCGTTCCCTTGTAGGCCAGTACTTCGCTGGTATTCACTTTCTCGCCATCGACGCTGAGATTGATATTGCCGAAGGCCACGAGCTTGAGACCGGTCGCCGTGACGATGATGTCAGCGTCAAGATGTTCGCCAGATGCGGTCTCGACGCCTGTTGGCGTGAAGGTTTTGATCGTGTCGGTGACGATGTTCGCTTTGCCGGATTTGAGCGCGTTGAAGAGATCTTTCTTGGGGACGACACAGAGCCGCTGATCCCACGGCATGTAGGGCGGGGTGAGGTGTTTGGGATCGAGGCTGTCGGGGCTAGCTTGCTTGGCCATTCCAAGCAGAACGGTGCGCGCCGTTTTCGGGAATGCGCGGCAAAACATATAGAAACCGACCGTCATGATTGCGTAGCGCAGACGCGAGAGTCTGTGTGCCCATTGCGCGGGCATGATGAAACGACCGAGTCGCGCAATCGGATCGAACGTTGGCTGGCTCAACATGTAGGTGGGGGTGCGCTGCAGCATTGTGACGCTCTTGGCTTGCTCGGCCATCGCCGGCAAAAGGGTGATCGCCGTGGCACCGGAACCCACGATGACGACGTTCTTACCCTTGTAGTCGGCATGCTCGGGCCAAAACTGCGGGTGGATAGTTTCGCCTTTGAAGTCGCTGTAGCCGGGGAATTCAGGCAGGTAGCCTTCGTCGTAGGAGTAGTAACCGCTGCAGAGGTAGAGGAAATTCGTTCGAAGCGTCTCGATGCTGCCTTCGCTCGTGGTCATAGTGACCGCCCAAGTGGCGTCTTCGCTGTTCCACGACGCATCCGTCACATGTTTGCCGTACGAGATTCGATCAGCGATACCGAACTCTTGAGCGGCTTCGATGAGGTAGTCGCGAATGTCGGCGCCATCGGCAATGGCTTTGGGGTTTGTCCACGGTTTGAATGGGAAACTGAGCGTATACATGTCGGAGTCAGAACGTACGCCGGGATAGCGGAACAAATCCCACGTGCCTCCGATGCTGTTGCGGCGTTCCACGATCGCGAAAGTGCGCTGAGGGCTTTCAGTGGCAAGCCTGTGGGCAGCGCCGATGCCGGATAGACCCGCACCCACGATTAAGACATCAACGTCAACACTCATCGATCCTCCTATGCGACATTCGCAATGTCACATTAGCAGGAAGTGTGCCCTGTCACACTGGTTTTACCCACACTGCGACTAGGCTTCACACCATGACTACGCAGACCGCTCCTCTCCAAACTGGGCGAAGCGACCACAGCCAGACAAATGACCGCCCCCTCGGCATTTTTTTGGCTATTGCTGGCGCGATCGGCACTCTAGCTTCTGCAGTTCTTACGCATGACAAGATCGTCTTGCTCGAGGCCAAGATC
>CALMUY010000140.1 GCA_937873005.1 uncultured Aeromicrobium sp.
CAAAGCAGGGCCGTCCGTACGTGTTCGTGTACTTGCTGGCTGAAACCAAGGAGATGCTCGACTACGCGCGTAGGCTCGCTAGGGTAAAGAACTGTGACGTTGTCTACGTGAGCCAGCGGTTGTTTCGTCCGAGGGGAATGGAAACACTCGATTCGGCAACCCCGCAAGATTTCGTTTCTCTAGTCAAGAACGCTTCGGCGATCGTCACAAACTCGTTCCACGGGCTTGCGTTTGGCCTGAACTTTGGCGCCGAAGTACATTTTGATTATTTGCCTGCTCCATCAAAAGTGAACTCGCGTCTTGAAGACATTGCGCGGAGGCTCGACGCACTTGACCGTCAGATCATCGATGGCCGTTTGCTCTCTGGAGAGAATGAAGAAGCAGTCAATATGCGGCGCGAACTACTAGCGGCGGAACGACAGAACTCGATGCAGGAATTGACCAAACTAGTGGAGAGCATGGCATGAAATCGGTAACTGTAGTGACGGCCTACTTCGATATTGGCCGGAAAGATTTCAAAGCAGTGCCTCGAACCGGTGACGTGTACTTTGAGCAGTTCGCATTTTGGGCTCGGATGCGGAACCATCTTGTGGTCTATACCGACGCTGACTCAGAAGCGCGCATCTTGAAAATCAGGGACAAGTTCGGGCTACTGGAGCAAACGACCGTCTTAGTGCTCGATGATCTTTTTGCCATTGAACCGGAGATTTACGAATCGATGCGGAGCGTAGCACAAGACCAGTTCTTCCGCGATTTTCGAATCATGCCGAATGCAACATCTGGTATCCCTGAGTACTCGTACTTGATGTTGCTAAAAACTTGGTTCTTAGCCGATGCAGTAAAGCGAGGCCTTACTAGCGAGACTATTGCCTGGTTAGATTTTGGTTTTAACCATGGTGGGCATGCCTATCCGAACAGTGAAGAGTTCGATTTCGAATGGAGCAGCGAATCCATCGACAAAGTTCAACTTTTCGTTTTCGGCGAATACGATGAGAGGCCAATTTTCGAAATCATTCGCAGGCTGAGTGATTACGTAATGGGAGCCACATTCCTAGCGCCTTCGGATCGGGCGGGGGAGTTGTGGGACGCGAATCGTGAAGCGATGGTAAATCTCCTGAGGCTGGGATTGATCGATGATGATCAACTGATTCAACTCTTGTCCTACAGGACTCATCCGGATCTCTACGATTTGAGGCCAAGTGACTGGTTCAAGCCGTTGAAGGACGTGGCGGCGCCGCATTTGACTTTTGCCAAACCAGTTCGACGGCCACGAGTTCTTGAATTCGTGCGTTCGCTGGCGCATCGTTGGCGCAGACATCGACTCGCTTGGGCCACGTCTGTGCGACTTTACCGAAACCTCATGCGAGGACGTCCTTGCGTGAACTAGCGAAACCTCAAGGCGAGCAAGTCAACTCGTCCCGACTCAATTTCATCGGGGGCGCGATCGCCTATGCCGTGGTGGTGTTGCTTACCCTCGGGGTTCGGACCGTGTTTGCAAAGCAGTTGGGTGAAAACTATCTAGGCCTCAACGCCGTCTTGCTCAATGCGATGGCCCTGGTTTCTGTAGCCGAAGCCGGTATCGCGACGGCCGTGATGTTCCGCCTTTACAAGCCGCTAGCGCAAGGCGACCAAGACGATGCTCGGAGATGGCTTGCGGCATCGCGCAGGATTTACCGCTTGGCACTGTACGCGATCCTAGCCATCGGGTCAGCA
>CALMUY010000141.1 GCA_937873005.1 uncultured Aeromicrobium sp.
CTCAGTTGAAGGCAGCTATCGCGGAACTTCAAGCGCAGGGTTACGACCTTCCTGACTACCCCGATGACCCGAGCACCGACGAAGAGCGCGATGCTCGCGCTCGCTACGACAAGGTCAAGGGCAGTGCCGTCAACCCGGTGTTGCGTGAAGGCAACTCTGATCGTCGCGCGCCAGCATCGGTCAAGAACTACGCACGCAAGCACCCGCACTCGATGGGTGCGTGGACGGCTGATTCAAAGACGAATGTCGCCACAATGGGTGTCAACGATTTCAAGAGCAACGAGAAGTCTGTTGTGATTGCGGCCGCCGATGATCTTCGCATCGAACTGCATGGCACCGACGGAACAGTCACGGCGCTTAAAGAGTCGCTTCCAGTCGAGACTGGTGAAGTCATCGACGCCACCTTCATGGATGTCGCCGCACTGCAAACGTTCCTTGCTGGTGCGATTCAGCGTGCCAAGGACGAAGACGTTCTCTTCAGTGTTCACCTCAAAGCCACGATGATGAAGGTTTCCGACCCGATCATCTTCGGTCACGTGGTCAAGACATTCTTCGCCCCCGTGTTTGAGCAGTACGGCGCCGACCTAGCCGCCGCTGGTCTTTCGGCGAACGATGGTCTCGCAGCCGTTCTCGGAGGGCTCGATGCGCTCGATAACGGTGCTGAGATCAAGGCAGCCTTCGATGCGGCCATCGCTGCTGGCCCACGCCTCGCCATGGTTGACTCCGACAAGGGCATCACGAACTTGCACGTGCCAAGTGACGTCATTGTCGATGCGTCTATGCCCGCGATGATCCGTACCTCGGGACACATGTGGGGTCCCGACGGTCAAGAAGCCGACACGATCGCCACCCTCCCAGACAGTTCCTATGCGGGCGTCTACCAAGTGGTCATCGACGACTGCCGCGCCAACGGTGCCTACGATCCGGCCACGATGGGCTCAGTTCCGAACGTTGGCCTGATGGCTCGCGCCGCTGAAGAATATGGCAGCCACGACAAGACGTTCGAGATTCCTTCGGACGGCGTAGTCAAGGTCGTGAACTCCGCGGGTGACGTGCTGATTGAGCATGCCGTTTCAGCGGGCGACCTGTGGCGCGCGTGCCAAACCAAAGACGAGCCAATCCGCGACTGGGTCAAGTTGGCCGTCACACGCTCGCGCTTGTCCGGCGATCCGGCCGTGTTCTGGCTCGACGAGAACCGTGCTCACGATGCGAACCTCATCACCAAGGTCACCGAATACCTCAAGGATCACGACACCACCGGTCTGGACATTCAGATCCTCACGCCCGAGGCAGCAACCAAACTCTCGGTTGACCGCATCCGCGAAGGCAAGAACACCATCTCGGTCACGGGCAACGTGCTCCGCGACTACTTGACCGACTTGTTCCCGATCCTCGAATTGGGCACCAGCGCCAAGATGCTGTCAATCGTTCCGTTGATTGCAGGCGGCGGGCTCTTCGAGACTGGTGCTGGCGGTTCGGCACCCAAGCACGTGCAGCAGTTGGTCAAGGAAGATTACTTGCGTTGGGACAGCCTCGGCGAGTTCCTCGCGTTGGCTTCGAGCTTCGAACACCTCGCGCAAACCACGGGTAACGCTCG
>CALMUY010000142.1 GCA_937873005.1 uncultured Aeromicrobium sp.
GCACGATCTTCAACGACTTGCTGGATGAAGCCGTCGATCAGGTCCGCTTGTTTGACGGGGACACGGAAATCTTCGGGCCGATGTCGTTGCACCCGTAGGACTGCACCCGTAGCGGTGCACCCGTGAACTGACTTTGGGCGTCGAGCGCTCAGTACCGTTCGCGCAGGGGTTCGCCAACTTTGATCGCCGGGACCGGCAACCGGAAGCGACGCACTTGAGTGCTGCGCATGACCGCGTAGAACCCTGCACCGCGTGTCTGACCGGGTTCGAAACGGCGTTTGAGTTCGCGCTTGAGCGAAATGACGAGGAACGTTTCGTCGATGATGATCGCGATGATGAGCGCCATCCAGGTGGCAAAGACCAGTGACGTGATGGTTGGGTTTTTGAAGAAACTCAAGATCAAGATGATGAGCAACAACGGCAACATGAACTCGGCAACCGTGCGGCGGCGGTCAACGAAATCGCGAACCAACGCACGTACTGGCCCCTGATCACGCAACGGCAAATCGGCGGCCGAACCGCGTCCTGTCATCGCAGATTGCTGACGGTCGCGTTGCGCCATTCGCAATTTGCGTTGCTGAGCGGCTTGTTCGCGTCGCGTTTTGGGGCGCTTCATTTCAGCGCGTCGCGCCGCTTCGGCTTCCTTACGACTACGGGTCGGGCGTGATTTGCCTGAATTCTGCTCGTCTGTCACGACCTTGACCCTACCTGTGCAGTCCACATCGTTCGACAACCGATGCTTTCTGGGTTCGAAACCACAGGCAAAATCGCTAGGGTCGAGTCGCGTGAATTTCCGATGCCAGCCGTGAACCTCGCGCTTCGGTCGGCACGCTAGATTAGAGGCTGTGACGCTTGAATCTTTGACTCGTGACCAACTCGAAGCTTTCCACGCAGAACAACTGCGTGCCTACGAAGACTTGAAGTCCGCTGGGCTCAAGCTCGACATCACGCGCGGTAAGCCCGCGCCAGCTCAACTCGACCTTTCCAACGGCATCTTGGCCAAGCCAGCCACGGGTATCGCTGCCGACGGCACCGATACGCGCAATTATGGCGGCGGCACTGGCCTCGCCCAATTGCGTGAAATCTTCGCCGAACTACTCAACATCCCGGTCGATCAGTTGCTGGCAGGCAACAACGCGAGCCTCACCCTCATGCACGACACCATTGTGTTCTCGCTCTTGCATGGCACTGTCGATTCGGATGCGCCGTGGTCGGCAGGTCCGATCAAGTTTCTTGCGCCAGCACCCGGCTACGATCGCCACTTCGCCATCTGTCAGCACCTTGGTATCGAGCTCGTCCTCATCGACATGCTTGCCGATGGCCCCGACATGGAGGCCGTGCGCGAAGCCGTAAAAGACCCTGCAGTTAAGGGCATCTGGCTTGTACCTACCTATTCCAACCCGACTGGCGTCACCATCACCGATGCGGTCGCTACCGAACTGGCCACGATGGAAACCGCAGCGAGCGACTTCCGCATCTATTGGGACAACGCTTATGCCGTGCACCACTTGACGGAGGAACGCACAGCCTCGGCCGACATCGTTGGTCTGTGTGCTGCGAACGGGAACCCGAACCGCCCGCTCGTGTTCGCGTCGACGTCCAAGATCACGTTCGCCGGTGCCGGCGTGAGTTTCTTTGGCGCGTCGCCTGAAAACATTGCTTGGTACCTCAAGCACACGTCGATTCAGGCGATCGGACCTGACAAGGTCAATCACTTGCGTCACGCGGAGTTCTTCGGCAACGCCGACGGAGTGCTGGCGTTAATGGACCAGCACAGGGAGATTTTGGCACCCAAGTTTGAGGCCGTGTTGAGGATCCTGTCGGCCCGGTTAGGTGAGCATGGCGTTGCGACCTGGACCGAACCGACTGGTGGCTACTTCGTGAGCCTCGACGTCGTAGACGGCACTGCCTCGCGCGTTGTTGCGCTCGCCAAAGAAGCAGGAATCGCGTTGACGCCTGCCGGTGCATCGTTCCCGTGCGGCAAGGACCCTCGGGACCGCAACATTCGTATCGCGCCGTCCTTCCCTTCGCTCGAGGAATTAGAAGCCGCGATCGAAGCGCTCGCAACCTGTGTGTTGTTGGCGGCTGCGGAAAAGTCCCTCGGCTAGTCACTGGAGTTCACGATGAGAGTCGTCATCGCGCCAGACAAGTTCGCTGGAACACTGTCGGCGCGTGAAGCAGCCAAGGCGATCGCCGTGGGCTGGCACCGCGCTGCCCCAGACGACTTGCTGCATCTCGCGCCCATGTCCGATGGTGGGCCCGGATTCGTTGAGGTGCTGGCCGCGGCACTCGAGGGGGAGGTCCACCTCGTTTCGGTGCCCGGGACCTACGGCGAACCAGCCACGGTTTCGATACTGATCGCCGACGGCGTCGCTTACATCGAATCAGCCCAAGCGTGCGGCTTGGCGCTGACTGATCGTCGTGAACCCACCCTCGGCACGAGTTACGGCGTTGGTGCCGCAATGGTGGCTGCGGTCGAGTACCCCATTACCAAAATCATCATTGGTCTTGGTGGCACCGGCACCAATGACGGTGGCACCGGCATGTTGGCAGCTCTCGGGGCGACCGCAAACGTGCCGTTGCATGAAGGGCCGCTCGCGTTGACAGGGATGTCTCACATCGATATTTCCGCCGCGAAAGCAAAACTCGGCGATGTAGCAATTGAGATCGCTGCCGACGTTCAGGTGCCGTTGTTGGGCATGTTCGGGGCGTCTAAAACTTTCGGTCCGCAAAAGGGGCTCACCGATGCCGAGATTATCGAGATCGACGGGATCCTCGACAATTACGTCAACGTTCTGTGTGGAAGTTCGCCCTCTGAACGCGCCATCGCCGACTCGAAAGGCGCGGGCGCGGCAGGGGGGGCGTGGGCAAATCCCCCGTGTCGGCCACCCTGGCCGCCGCAC
>CALMUY010000143.1 GCA_937873005.1 uncultured Aeromicrobium sp.
TCGCGGTCTTCCACGATGACCGCCGGAGCCTCAGCCAGCGCCGCTTCGACGTTCGGCCGGACTTGGGCGGCGTTGAGCCCCTCGCCGACCGCCGCGTACAGGAACTGATCGTTGGGTTGTCCCCCTGCAGCATCGTACAAGCGAAGTGAACCGATGTATCGCAATAAGACGGCAGGGTTCTTGGCATAAATCCCCGAAACAGTGGCTTGGATGGGCGGCCCGCCGGCGCTCACTCGAACTCGATCACCGGCATTCAAACCTTGCTCCTCGGCTCGGTCTTGCTGAACCATCAACTCGACCTTGCCGGCACGCGGCAGGCGACCTTCAACGAGATCAAGCGCCACGATCTTGTTGAAGGCCTTTGGGTCCACACCGGCGACTGCGTCTGGTCGCGTTCCGACAAAACCGCCCGAATAGCGCAGCCGGGCAGTCGTTTCGATGCCCTCAACCTCGCGCACCTTGTGGACGAGTTCGGGCGAAAACGGCGCCCCTACCGGATTGAACACCACGAAATCGCCTTTGAAGTTCTTGGCGATCAGCGTGTCAATGCTGACCTTCGCTGATTCCCCAAACACCGTCATCATCGACACGAGCGTGACGCCGATAGTGAGGGCGGAAGCCGTTGCGGCAGTACGGCGAGGGTTCCGAAGCGTGTTGCGGCGCGCCAAGAATCCTACGATCCCAAACGGAATCGTGAAGATCCATTTCGCCGTCCACAAGATGGGCGTCACGATCGACGGTGCCCAAGCGATCACGCCAAGCAAGAGCGACAACGCACCGATGCCCAGCGCCGCAATCCGTGCAGCGTCGCCGCTTGCGAACCAGAGCGCGATCGCCGCAATCGCCAACAAGACCGCACCTGCGCGCAAGCGAAAACTCGACGTTTCGGTCACCGGATCGACGGTGGCACGCAACGCAGTAACCGGCGGCACGGAACTTGCTTTCAACGCTGGGAAGAGCCCCGAAAGCATCGTGATTCCGATGCCGACGGCGAGCGCGGTCACGATAGTCCACGTTGGCACGATGATCGGCGCGTCACTCAAATCCGGCCCGAAGAAGCCCGCGCCGTACGACGCGAGACGCGCGAGGACCCAACCAACGAGAAGTCCAATTGTTGATCCCAACGCAGAGATCAAGAACGCTTCGATGAGCACCGATGTGGTCACTTGCCAGCGACTTGCCCCGATAGCTCGCATGAGCGCGAGTTCACGAGTGCGCTGCGACACCAGAATTGAGAACGTGTTCATGATCAAGAAAGCGCCAACAGCCAACGAGATCACGGCGAAAAGCAAGAGAAATGCGGTCAGGAAGCCGAGGTTCTGTTGCAGCGTGCTCGCGGCTTGGGCAGCCGCTCGATCACCAGTGAAGGCACGGGCTGAAGGCGGCAGAACGGCACCCACCCGGCGCATCAGGTCGGCTTGATCGACGCCCTCGTCCGCGACCACCCACAAGTCGTGGAAACGCTTTTCACCGTTAAGAAACAAGACACGGGCGGCGTGCTTGGTGAACATGACAACGCTTCCGCCAGAGGTCGAACTGCCGTAGGTAGCCAATCCGACCACCGTGACGGTCACTTGTGGGCGCGAGCCGTCGGTGGCGACTCTGATTTCGTCACCGATTCCGTAGCCGGTGTTGTCTGCGGTTTTGGGGTCGATCGTGACTTCGTGGTCCGTCCGCGGGGCCCGTCCGAGCGTGAGCGTCGGCCCCTGGAGCCCATCGGCGGCAGGCGCCTCGAAGAAGTTCATCCCGATTGCGGGCTGACCTTGCACACCTACGGCCGCGCCCTCTTTGTCAATGACGAATGTCGCTGCTGACCATACGCGACCGTGCGCCTCAGCAACACCATCAACGTCGCGCACATCTTTCAGGATGGCAGCATCAATTGACCCCGTCGGCTCACCTGCGCCATCATCGCCGAAGGAACGCACCATGACATCGGCGACCCGGCTGCTCGTAGTGCCAAGCAGAGCTCGGTCCAAGGTCGAGACGAAGATGAGCGATCCGGAGACGAAAGCGACACCGAGAACGATGGCGAGAAAGCTCATGAAGAGGCGCTCAGGACGCAGTTTGACATTGCGCCATGCCACACGAAGCACGGGTCGTTTCTCCTGTCCAGTGGAATTGCAACTCAGAGTTAAGAACAAAGCAGTTCTTAACTTTCAAGGTAATTTCTTTTGAAAACGCTACCCACTAACTAGTTTTTTTGGGCTACATTCGACAAAGTTGCACCTGTCCTAAATGACACAAACACCAACACTTGGCAGAAAAGAGGTTGGGTATGCAAGCCCATCTTTTACAGCCTCGGGATGTACCAGCGGGCCAGCTCACGCTGTGGTTCGCGAACAAAGC
>CALMUY010000144.1 GCA_937873005.1 uncultured Aeromicrobium sp.
CGGCCGCAATAGCGCAAGTCATGTGTGGGGCGCCTTCCGTGAGGGAGGCGCCCCACACTTTTTGCTTGATTCAGCCGCTAACTATCGCTTGCGCCAGTAGCCAGCGTTGCTGGGATAGGTTCTTGTGTAGTCCGTGAGTTAACTTTCGAAAGGCGTGCCATGACTGAAACGTCGACGATGACTGACCGGAGACTCTTGTCTGGGGTTATTTACACGACCGTGGCTGCTTATTCGGGTGTGATGCTCGCCGTTGTGGTGGGCGCGGTAATCATCGCGACGAGCAACCATCGTGTTGTTCGACGCGTCGCAGATACGCTCCCGTACGTGACCAACTCGATCATGTGGGCGTCGTGGTTTGCCGTGTGTGTGCTGTTGTGGATGTATGTGGCGCATCGCAGGAAGCAGGCCGAGGTTGGCCCGTTCTTCGGTGGCTTTGTTGCCCTAGCGGTGGTCTATGTTGTCGTGATTTTGGTGAACGCTGTGGGCTACTTCGTTTGGGACTTGACTCCTTTTAGTAGCCGTTTGATTGTGGCGAATCTGGTGGTGCCGCTCGCAAGCTTGGCGGCAGTGATTGTGGCACTGCTAGCGCGCAGGCGTTTGGCCTAGCCGTTCGCAATTTTGTCGCTTTTCAATTGTGGCCCCGAGCCGAATCGCCTGGACGTCAATGCTGGGTTCGGGCTTTGCATTTGTCATATCGGTCGATTTTGGGAACGAATCGGGATCGAAAGGCGTTGTTTGTCTGAACACAACAACTGGGCTGCGGGGTTGCTCGGGAGGCCGCTCGCCGGATTAATTCATCGAGTGTAGGGGTCCAGTATGGATACAAAAAGGTAGAGCGAATCGTTTCGCTAGGTGCCGCAGGCGCCGACAGTTGCAGCCCAAGCAGTTACTTAGGCTTCAAACTAAACCTGCACGCGACGCTTCGCACGATGGCCACATCCTTGGGATTCTTGATCCCCGTGAGGTGGCCATCACCCCGTTCGTGGTGGCGATCAGTTCGCTAATCGATGAAGCACCAGCCGCGCGATGTAAATCTTTACGCGCACCAACCGCGAT
>CALMUY010000145.1 GCA_937873005.1 uncultured Aeromicrobium sp.
ACCCTGACCGACGACGGCCATCAGGGAACCATCAACTTCATCCACTACGCACGGTCACGCGCCGACGAAATATTCAGCGATGAACTCGATGTGCTCGCAACCAAACCGGGCGTCACCATGACGCGCATTTACACTCGCGAACCTGCGCTCGACGCACCCCTGCGCGGACGCTTCACCTTGGCGCATCTTGAAGCGATCGGCATCGATCCACGCACCTCCCCCACGTGGGTATGCGGTCCTGCTGGACTCATCGCCACCGTTCGTGACACGTTCGCCGAGTTGGGCGCGAGCGACAACCTCACGGCCGAATACTTCAAAGTGCCCAGCGTCGATCTCGATGCAGCAGACGCAACCGGAACCCTCACATTTGAAGCCAGCAGTATCGAAGCTGAAAACTCCGGCGCGACAATCCTCGAACAAGCCGAAGCGGCCGGCCTCAAACCAGCGTTTGGATGTCGTATGGGTGTCTGCAACACGTGCGCCGTCAAGAAACTCAACGGTGCTGTGCGTCACGTCATTAGCGGCGAAATCTGTGCCAACACAGACGAAACCATCAAACCGTGTGTCCAAATCCCCGTCGGCAACGTCTCGGTCGAACTCTAGGAGAAGCATGTCCCTTTTCAACCGCAAGAAGCCCGCGCCAATCGAGCCGCTCAGCGCCAGCAATCACAATCTGGCACCGGTACCGCTCGTCGCGCTCGATGACCCAGACCGTAAATCCACCATTGGTCTCGAATACATGACGTACGAACAACTCGATGAGTTCGGCGCCGAACTCGACGCCGTACGCCAACGTGTGCTCGACGATCTAGGTCAGGAGGACGCCGACTACATACGCCGCGTCATCCGGCTGCACCGCGCATTCGATGTGCTTGGACGCGTGCTCGTCTTTTGTGTGTTCTGGTGGCCCGCGGTAGCACTCGGCGTGGTGTTCCTAGGCCTGTCAAAAATTCTCGAGAATATGGAAATCGGCCACAATGTCATGCACGGCCAATACGACTGGATGAACGATCCGCTCGTCGAGGGCGCCCGCTACGAATGGGACAACGTCGCCCCGGCCGAAGACTGGAAGCACGGCCACAACTACATCCACCACACGTACACCAACGTGCTCGGCATGGATCGCGACATCGGCTACAACATGTTCCGGATCGACGAAGATCAACCGTGGTATCCGAGCCACCGCTTCAACCTGCCGCTCGCGTTCTTGCTCATGTTGCTGTTTGAGTGGGGGGTCATGTACCACGGTGTCGAACTCGACGAATACCTCGGCGGACGCATGTCAAAGGAAGAATTCACGGCACGCCGCAAGCGGGCGATGCGCAAGGTCGCTCGGCAAGTACTCAAGGACTACGTGCTCTTCCCAGTGATCGCACTCGTCGCGATCGCCCCCTTCACTACCTGGTGGGCACCGGTGATCGTGCTCGGCGCGAATGTCATTGCAAACATCATCCGAAACATCTGGACGTTCCTCATCATCTTCTGCGGCCACTTCCCCGCCGGAGCCGAAACGTTCCGCGAAGAAGACGCCCAAAACGAATCCCGCGGCCAGTGGTACCTACGCCAACTCTTGGGCTCGGCCAACATCTCTGGTTCCAAGCCCTTCCACGTGCTGAGCGGAAACTTGAGCCACCAAATCGAACACCACTTGTTCCC
>CALMUY010000146.1 GCA_937873005.1 uncultured Aeromicrobium sp.
GTCGGGCTGACAGGATTTGAACCTGCGACCCCCTGACCCCCAGTCAGGTGCGCTACCAAGCTGCGCCACAGCCCGTGGCATGATTTTTCAGTTGTTCGGGCCGACCAGAGCGGGGTAAACCCCTTAACCCCCAGTCATGTGCGCTACCAAACTGCGCCACAGCCCGTGACAACCTTCGTTACTTTACCGTAGCGATAGAGCAGCATCATCACCGGTTGGAACTACCAGAATCCGATAAGACTCTTATCGTTCGTTCCGCTTCTTACGCGGGCGTTGCTGCAAATGAATCGGGCTGCCCACGAAGCCAAACTCTTCACGCAAGCGCCGCTCAAGGAAACGCATATATCCCGCTTCAAGCTTTCCTGAGGTGAACAAAATGAAGGTCGGTGGCGCGGTTGATGCCTGGGTACTAAACAAGATCCTCGGCTGCTTTCCGCCACGAATTGGGTGCGGGTGTTCGGCAACAACTCGACCCAAGAACGAGTTCAACGCGCCCGTACCAACGCGCGTCTCCCAACCTTCTACTGCCGAGTCAAGCGCCCGCACAAGTCGGTCCGTGTGCCAACCAGTCCGTGCTGCGATATTTATACGCGGCGCCCATTGGACCTGCACAAGTTCGCGTTCAATCTCGCGCTCGAGATAGTACCGACGCTCATCATCAACTTTGTCCCACTTGTTGAAAGCGATCACTAAGGCACGACCCGCTTCAGCAGCCAAGGTGATGATGCGCGTGTCCTGCTCAGTGAGCGGCTGACTTGCATCAATCACCATGACGGCAACTTCAGCCCGGTCAAGCGCGACTGAGGTACGCAGGCTGGCGTAATACTCGTGTCCCGACGCCTCACGCACACGCCTGCGCAGGCCAGCAGTATCGATCAGGATCCATTCACGCCCGCCGAGTTCGACAACTTCATCAACAGGATCCACCGTGGTGCCCGATGCGTCGTCGACGACTACACGGTTTTCTTTAGCCAAGGAGTTCAACAAGCTCGACTTACCCACGTTTGGCTTACCGATAATCGCGACTCGACGACGCGGATCGACCCGCTCCAAATCCTCGACTGGCGCGTCGGGCAATACCGCGAGAACAGCATCGAGCAAGTCGCCACTGCCACGCCCGTGCAGCGCCGACACTGGGTACGGTTCGCCCAAGCCCAAACTCCACAAACTGGCGGCCTCGAGTTCAGCGCGCTGATCATCGACCTTGTTGGCAGCCAAGATGATTGGTTTGCCAGATTTACGCATGAGTTTCACGACGCGTTCGTCGAGATCAGTAGCACCAACCGACGCATCAACAACGAAAATGATGGCATCGGCAATACCGATAGCGATCTCGGCCTGCTCCGCGATTCGTTCAGCCATTCCTTTGGCTTCCGGATCCCAGCCGCCCGTATCAAGAAGGGTAAATTCCCTACCGTTCCAGTTCGCATCGTACGAAACACGATCGCGAGTTACGCCCGGAACGTCTTCGACGACTGCCTCTCGACGACCGATAATCCGGTTCACGAGAGTTGATTTGCCGACATTAGGTCGGCCGATGATCGCAACTACAGGCAGGGAAGACACTCCAGAATCCTACCTGTATACGCGGATTTCACCCATTCGCGGCAGGCAACATCGAAACAATCGTGTCGATGACTTCCTCGAGCGTCAAGTGCGTGCCGTCAACTAAGACCGCATCCTCGCTTTGCTTGAGCGGAGACGCGGCACGATTCGAATCGATCTGATCGCGCAGCGCCAGTGCTTCCTGCATCGCTGCCTCGTCTTCAACCCCCAGTTCGGCGGCTCGACGATGCGCACGTGCGACAGGGTCGGCGTAGAGATAGATCTTGAGTGTGGCATCCGGCGCAACCACGCTGCCGATGTCACGGCCTTCAATGACGATCCCCGCGATAGCTGCATCGATGGCGAGGCGCTGGGATTGCACCAGAATCGACCGCACGCTCGGTACAGCAGCGACCTTACTGACCGCCGCCGTCACATCCTCGCCCCGAATCGCTTCAGCGACGTCCTGTCCGTTCAATTCGATCGAAGGGTTCAGCGGATGCGTTCCCGCAATGATCGTCGCATTGGGGGCAGCTTGCGAGATAGCCTCAGGATCGTCAAGGTCTATCCCAGCCCGCAGCATGGCCAACGTCATTGCCCGATACATCGACCCGGTATCGAGGTACGCCAGTCCCAACCGGTCTGCGACACCGCGCGAGGTACTTGATTTTCCGGAACCCGAAGGTCCATCAATGGCAATCACAATGGGTTCAGTCACTGCTTTTTCTCCTAGAGATATGCGGTCCAACCGCGGCTGTTCAATGCGTCGACCAGATAGTCTGCACGTTCGGGCAAAACAAGTACTTCGATAAGGCCAACGGGTCGGCCAACTTCATGCTCAATTCGAAGATCTTCGATGTTGACGTTCACATTTCCGATATCGAACAGGAGTCGGGCCAGTTCACCTGGCTCATCGTCGATCGCCACGTACACCGTGACGACATCTGTTGGACGTTCACCATGCTTGCCCGGAATATTCGCGGTCCCTGCGCGTCCCCGAGCAAGAAACCGTTCGACATTTGCAGCGTCACTATCAACGATCGAAATCAGTTCGTCGAGGTTGTCGCGCAGCTCATGTAAGCGGTCTGAAATTGGTGCGGCGTTGGCGCCGATAATGTCGACCCACAGTCCCGTGTCGCTTCGTGCGATGCGCGTGACATCGCGCAGCCCTTGCCCCGCAAGAACCATATGTGCGTCTGTCGCCCCGGTGAGCAAACCCGCGGTCAAGTTCGACACGAGGTGTGGCACATGGGAAACCAACGCGACGGCTTCATCGTGGAGTTCGGGCGTCATGTGAACTCGAACTGCGCCTAGAGCAACGGCCAACTCTTCGACAAGTGCTACCGCTTCGGCACCTGATCCTTCGTGCGGCACGATCGCCCATGGACGTCCTTCAAAAAGCTTTGCCGATGCCGCCAGCGGACCAGATCGCTCTTTTCCTGCCATCGGGTGTCCCCCGACGAAACGTTGATTATCGATTTCCCGAGCCAGCGGTGACTTCACGCTAGTCACGTCAGTCACAATTGCCGTTTCAAACTCAGCCAGCACTCCACGGGCTTGTTCAATCACTGCGCTCGGTGGAACTGCGAGAACCACGAGCATGGGCGCAACTGCCGGTTCGCTGCTGCCTGCCCCGATACCGACAGCTTGCGTGACGTTTTCCGGGTCAAGGTCACGGAGGTGAACCCGTGCACCTTGGGCGGTCAAACCTAAAGCAACTGACGTGCCCAATAGTCCAGACCCAACAACGAGTACCGTCTCGCCGTCGAACGTTGAGTTGCTCATGAGTCAACGCTATCGAACAGTTCGCCGAGTTCGTCACGGGTCAGGTCCCGCATCGCACCGACTCGCAAATCTCCCAAGCGCAAGCGGCCAAAAGCGGTTCGAGTGAGTTCAATAACTGGGTGGTCCACTGCGTCCATGATCCGTCGGACGATCCGGTTCCGACCTATGTGCAGGTCCATTTCGACCAAGCTTTTTCCACGACTTCGATCGCGAACTACGAACCGATCCACCCGCGCTGGACCGTCGTCAAGTTCGATTCCGCTCTTAAGCCTGTGTGCAAGCGAATCGGACACGGTACCTGACACAAGCGCAACATACGTTTTGGTGACTTCAAAGGACGGATGCGCGAGTTTGTGTGCAAGGTCGCCGTCGTTCGTGAGGATCAGCAAACCAGAGGTGTCGGTGTCGAGACGTCCCACATGAAAGAGCCGGTCGGTTCGGTGCGCGAGCAAACCCGAAAGATCCGGTCGTCCTTGCTCGTCCGCCATTGAGGTAACGACACCGCGCGGCTTATTGAGAATCACGTAGGCATGCTCTGACGGCGCAGGAATTCGCTTTCCGTCGACCCGAATGACATCGGAGTACGGGTCAACGCGTGCTCCCATTTGTTCGACAATGTTGCCGTTAACTTCGACCCGGCCCGAAGCCATCAAGATTTCGCACGCCCTTCGACTCCCCAATCCTGCTTGAGCCAGTGCCTTTTGCAGTCGAATTGGTTCAGTCAAGGCCGCCTACCCCCTCGGTTTCACTGCCGGTCTGCTCAGTAGCGGCCGTGCCCTGCGCTGATTCGTCATCCTTGACACGAGTCGCGACGCGCTCGAGTTCTCCGTCGAGTTCATCAAGTTCGGGCAGCATAGGCGCTAATGCTGGAAGATCGTCGATAGAGGTTAACCCCATACGCTCCAAGAAAAAGCTGGTCGTTCCGTACAAGATTGCACCGGAATGAACTTCGCTTCCAAGTTCTTCGAG
>CALMUY010000147.1 GCA_937873005.1 uncultured Aeromicrobium sp.
ATCCGAAAGACGTGCGCCATATAGTCGTGACACATTTCGATGGCGACCACATCGGTGGCTTGGTTGATTTTCCGTGGGCGAAGGTGCACGTGACAGCTGCCGAGTTCAACGCAGCCACGAACCCGCAAGGGTTTGTGGAGAAGTACCGCTACAACCCGTTGATTTGGGCACACGGTCCTGATCTCGTCCAACACGCGCCTGCTGCGGGCGATCGTTGGCGAGGTTTCGCTTCTGCGAAAGAGCTAACCGAAATCGATACTGGCATCGTCTTGATCGCCTTGCCGGGGCACACGCGCGGGCATGCGGCTGTGGCAGTCGACGCTGGCGATCGCTGGATCTTCCACGCGGGGGACAGTTTCGAACATCGCGGCCAAATCGACTCGTCAGCCAAAATCCCGTTTGTGGCGAAACAATCCGAAGCGATGATGGCGGTAGACAAGTCGCTCGTTGCCCAAAATCACGCCCGCTTGCGTGAATTGTGGGAAACCGATAGCGCCGAGGTGTTACTCGTCAACGGCCACGATCCGGTCTTGTTTGAACGGGCGCGCCAAGGAGTCTGAGAGGCAGGTGCGTTATTTTCCGCCGAGTCGGATGCCCGCCAACTGTTGTGATTGCGCGACGATCGTGCCAGCGCTGTCGTGAATCGTGCAGGTTTCGTCGACTCGGTTTCCGGCAATCAGGTTTGCCTCGAACGTGACGTGAACGGGCCCTGGCGCGGGTAGTGCGCGGACGTAGGTGGTCAGTTCAAGGGTTGGCACCCAACCGGACATATCGATGTCGAAGGTCGCTGGCGGAAACACATCGGCCGCGAGCAGTAACGACGCCGGACTAAACGGCTCACTCTCGGGCAACTCGAGCCAACCCGATAGTTTGCCGAGACCCCGCGGTGATCCCGCGGTGAACGCGAGCGATTCGGCATCAAGATGCAACGACACTTGATGCAGGATCTCGACAGGGAACACTTCACGTGGCGGCACGAACCGAGGGCATTGGGCGAACTCGGTACCTACGACGGGCAAATCAG
>CALMUY010000148.1 GCA_937873005.1 uncultured Aeromicrobium sp.
CTCGAGAAGATCACAAGTTCTCAAGAGAGCCAGTTGCTTCGACAATTGTCCGGTGATTACACGAATATCGTGGTCGATACTGGATCGGGGCTAACGGACGAGACCCTCGCTGCTCTTGAAATTGCAACTGACGTCTTGTTCGTGACGACAATGGATATTTCGGCAGTGAAGGCATTGCGTCGGGCAATCGATCTCCTCGACCGCATTGATTTGCTACCGCGTAACAGGCATCTTGTTGTCAACATGGTTGAACCTGGCACCGGCCTGGACGTGGAAGACATTTCACGCGCAATGAGGATGCCAGTCGATGCTGTCGTGCCACGTTCAGTGGAAATTGCTTTGTCGATCAATCTTGGAAAGCCCGTTGCGGATTCGCGTCAGCAAGGTGAGTTGGCTCAAGCAGTCCAAGGCATTGTCACGAAGCTCGACGGGCATCAACAGCCGACGTCACGCAAGGGTGGCATCAAACGGAGAGAACGATGAGTATCTCTGATCGGCTCAAAGCTGCCGAAGACGCCGCAAGGGAAGGGTTGTCCGCCAAGCCGACCGTTGTCCTTGAGCGATCACAAGTTCTCGATGAGCTCAAAGAACGTGCTGTTCAGACATTGTTCCGCCGAATCGGTTCCCGCATCAACGATTCGAACGTCAGCGATGAGCAACTTCGTGAGTTCGTTCGGACCGAACTTGAAAAAGTACTCCGTGATGAACACGTTCAATTGGGTGCCAGCGAACGCGCGGCCCTTGTTCGGGAAATCGAAGACGATGCGCTTGGCTTGGGTCCAATTCAACGCCTGCTAGATGATGAGGATGTCACCGAAATCATGGTGAACCATCCCAAGCAGATCTTCATGGAAAAAGGCGGCAAGTTGACGCTTGCTCCCGTGACATTTGCATCAGAAGAGCAGCTTCGCCGAGTAATCGAACGGATCGTCGGCAAAGTTGGTCGTCGTATCGATGAGTCGTCACCACTAGTCGACGCTCGACTTGAAGATGGTTCTCGTGTCAACGCAGTGATTCCACCGTTAGCGGTGCGTGGGTCGTCTCTCACGATCCGTAAGTTTTCACAAACACCGTGGGGTGTTGACGACCTGATTCGCTTCGGGTCCCTCACTCCGGAACTTGCGGAATTGCTTGACCTGTGTGTCAAAGGCGCGCTCAATATTCTCGTGTCGGGCGGTACTGGTACTGGTAAGAC
Organism: uncultured Aeromicrobium sp.; assembly: GCA_937873005.1. Taxonomy (GTDB): domain Bacteria; phylum Actinomycetota; class Actinomycetes; order Propionibacteriales; family Nocardioidaceae; genus Aeromicrobium. The sequence goes on from CALMUY010000148.1 coordinate 1,196, forward strand.
CACTCTCCTAAACGTGCTGAGTTCGTTTATTCCTGAAGACGAGCGAATCGTCACGATTGAAGACGCAATCGAACTCAAATTGCAGCAAGAGCACGTTGTTCAACTCGAAAGTCGCCCGGCCAACATCGAAGGTCGCGGTGAGGTTTCGATTCGTGATTTGGTAAAGAACTCGCTCCGTATGCGCCCCGACCGCGTCGTTATTGGTGAGTGTCGATCACGGGAAGCGCCGGATATGCTCCAGGCGATGAATACG